>NZ_CP192510.1:965178-1286904 GCF_050613175.1 Halomonas sp. H5 | reverse complement strand
CTCATGCGCGCCTCGAAGTGGGGGTTGCGCCCACCGCCGCGGGCCCAATGCGTGGTACCGAAGACGATGCCCACCGGGGCCGCCGCGCAGAGCGGCAGCTGATGCTCGATACGCGCCTGGGTCCTGCCCAGCATCCAGGCGTTGGCCCCCAGGAACAGCAAAAACGCCAGCAGGCTCCCGCCTGCCAGCGCTATCAGACTGCCCCTGAGAAGGGTGATCGCCCACCGCCGCATGGCCGCTCCTAGAACATGCCAAGTTCCAGCTTGGCCTCGTCGCTCATCATCTCACGACTCCAGGGGGGATCGAAGACGATATCCACATGCACCTGGCTGATCTGCGGCGCGCCGAGGATCTTGTTGCGGGCATCCGCGGCGATCACGTCGCCCATGCCGCAGCCCGGGGCGGTCAGGGTCATGCGGATGGTGACGATCCGCTCGCCGCTGATCAGTCGCTCGATACGGCAGCCGTAGACCAGCCCCAACTCGACGATATCGACCGGGATCTCCGGGTCGAAGCAGGTCCGCAGCTGCTCCCAGACGAAGGCCTCGATCTGCTCGTCCGTGGCGTCCTCGGGCAGGGTCGGCCGCGGCAGGGCCTCGAGGCCCAGGGCATCCAGGTTGGCGCCTTCCACCAGGTAGAGGCGTCCCTCATGGGCCACGCTCACCGAGCTGCCCTTGGCCTGCATCACCGAGACGACGCTGTCCTCGGGCAGAGTGATGGTCTTGCCGAAGGGGATGGAGATCACCGCCACATCGCGCTGCAGCGGCAGCTCCTGTCCCCTGTGCAAGCCCTCCAGTTGTTCCATCGCCGACATCTCCCGCTCCTTTGACGTTCGCTTAGCGCACCATGCCGATCACCCGCTCCAGGGCGGCCACGAAGGTATCCACCTCGTCGAGGGTGTTGTAGGCGGCGAAAGAGGCGCGACAGGTGGCATCGACGCCGAACTGGGCTAGCAGCGGCTGGGCGCAGTGGTGGCCGGTGCGGATCGCCACCCCCAGTTGATCGATCAGCAGGCCGATGTCCTGGGCGTGGGCGCCCTCCACCACGAAGGAGAGCACCCCGGCCTTGTCCGGGGCGGTGCCCAGGAGGCGCAGGCCGTCGATACGCGACACCCCCTGAGTGGCCCGGGCCAGCAGTTGCGCTTCCCAGGCGCCGATGGCGTCGAGGCCGGTGGCCGTGACCCAGTCCAGGGCCGCGCCCAGGGCCACGCCCTCGGCGATGGCCGGGGTGCCGGCCTCGAACTTGTGGGGCACCGGGGCATAGGTGGTGCCGGCCTCGAAGGAGACGGTGGCGATCATCTCGCCGCCACCCTGCCAGGGACGCATGGCCTCGAGCAGCTCGAGGCGCCCGTAGAGGGCGCCGATGCCGGTGGGGCCATACACCTTGTGGCCGGAGAAGGCGTAGAAGTCGGCGCCGAGGGCCTGGACATCCACCACCTGATGGGGCGTCGCCTGGGCGCCGTCCACCAGGATCAGGGCACCGTGACGATGGGCCTCCTCGGCCAGCTCGCGCACCGGGTTGATGGTGCCGAAGGCGTTGGAGACATGAGTCACCGCCACCAGCTTGGTGCGCTCGCTGAACAGGGCCCGGTAGGCGGCGAGATCCAGCACGCCGCGCTCGTCCACCGGGATCACCCTGATGACGATGCCGAGCTCCTCGGCCAGCAGCTGCCAGGGGACGATATTGGAGTGGTGCTCCATCCGCGACACCAGCACCTCGTCGCCGGCACGCAGGTGGGCCCGGCCCCAGCCGTTGACCACCAGGTTGATGGCCTCGGTGGTGCCCCGGGTAAAGACGATCTCGCGGCGGTCGGCGGCGCCCAGGAAGTCGCGGACCTTGTCGCGGCTGCCCTCGAAGGCGGCGGTGGCCTCGTCGGCCAGGGTATGCAGGCCGCGGTGGATATTGGCGTTGAGCCGCCGGTAGTAGTCGTCCAGGCAGTCGATGACCTGGATCGGCGTCTGGCTGGTGGCGGCGTTATCCAGATAGATCAGCGGCTTGCCGTGGACTTCCCGGTCGAGGATCGGGAAGTCGCGGCGCACCCGGGCCACATCCAGCGCGGTCGCCTCGGCGGGCGCGGCGAGATCGCTCATGGCTTACTCCTCGTGCAGGGCCACGGCGGCTTCCACCAGCCCGGCCAGGTTGAAACGCTCCGGCAGCTTGCCGGCCACCGCCAGCTCGACCCGCTCGGCCACGGCGTCGATGGCCACCCGATCCATCACCTCGCCGGCGAAGGCCAGGGTCAGCAGGCCCCGGGCGGTGGCCTCGTCGATGCCCCGGGCGCGCAGGGCGAAGATCGCTTCCTGGTCGAGCTGACCGGTGGTGGCGCCGTGGGAGCACTTGACGTCGTCGGCGTAGATCTCCAGCTCCGGCTTGGTATCGATCTCGGCCCGGTCGGAGAGCAACAGGTTGGCGTTGTTCTGGTGAGCCTCGATCTTCTGGCTGTCGCGCTTGACGATCACCTTGCCGTTGAAGATGCCCCGGGCGCGGTCGTCGAGGATGCCCTTGTAGTTCTCGTGGGAGAAGGTCAGGGGGGCGTTGTGGTTGGCCAGGGTATGGGTGTCCAGCAGCTGGCGGCCCTGACCGAAGAACAGCCCGAAGAAGTTGGCCTCGGCGCCCTGGCCGTTGAGGTCGGTGACGATATCGTTGCGCGCCAGGGCCCCACCCAGGTTGAGGTTGAAGGAGGTGAAGCGGCTGTCCCGGGCCTGGTCCACATGCAGGCTGGCGATATGCTGATCGGTCTGGGGCAGCTCCTGGAGCTTGTAGTGGGTGAGGATGGCGCCCCGCTCCAGCAGCAGCTCGCTGACCAGGTTGGAGAAGTTGGCGGCGCCCTCCTCCCCGGCCTGGTGCTCGATCAGGGTCGCCTGGCTGCGCGCGCCGGCCTCCACCAGCACCCGCGGGTGGCTCATCACCGGCACCGACCCGGCGCCGGAGAGAAACTGCAGGACGATGGGACGCTCCACCACCGCGCCGGGGGCCAGGCGGATCACCGCGCCCTCCTCGGCGAAGGCGGTATTGAGGGCCGTAAAGGGCGAGAAGTCGACCCCGGCCAGGCGCCCCAGGGCCCCGCCCACCGCCTCATGATTGGCCGCCAGGGCCTGCGAGAGCGGCTCGACACTGACCCCGGCGGGCAGCTCGCCCAGGTCGGAGAGCGCCGGGGCGAAGACGCCGTCGACGAAGCTCAGCCGATGCGCCTCGATGGGCAGGGTCAGGGCCGCGGCGCTGGCCGGCGAGAAGTCCGCCGACTCGGCCAGGGCGAAGTCGCCCCGGGCGATGCCACGCACGTCGGTGTATTTCCAGGCCTCCACCTTGCGGTCCGGGAAGCCGAGTGCCTCGAAGCGAGCCGCCCCCGCCTGGCGCCGGGCGGCGATCCAGGTGGGCTCGGCGCCGCGGGCCGCGGCGCGCTCGCTCAGGCGATCGAGAAAGCCTTGTACCTCACTCATGCCGCGGACTCCTCCAGCACCCAGTCATAACCCCTCGCCTCGAGCTCCTTGGCGAGCTCGGCATCGCCGGACTTGACGATGCGGCCATCCACCAGCACATGCACCACGTCGGGGGTGATATGGTCGAGCAGGCGCTGGTAGTGGGTGACCATCAGGATGGCGCGATCCGCGGCGCGCAGGGAGTTGACCCCATCGGCCACCACCTTCATGGCGTCGATATCGAGGCCGGAATCGATCTCGTCGAGCAGTGCCAGCTTGGGCTGCAGCACCAGCATCTGCAGGATCTCGTTACGCTTCTTCTCGCCGCCGGAAAAGCCTTCGTTGACGGCGCGCTGCAGGAAGCTGGCGTCCATCTTCATGAAGGCGATCTTCTCCTTGATCAGCTTCATGAATTCCGGCGCCGGGATCTCGCCCAGCCCCTCGGCCTCGCGCTTGGCGTTAAGGGCCGCCTTGAGCAGGTAGATGTTCTTCACCCCGGGAATCTCCACCGGGTACTGGAAGCCCAGCAGCAGGCCGGCCCGTGCGCGCTCCTCGATTTCCATCTCCAGCACGTCCTGACCGTCGAAGGTGATGCTGCCCTGGGTCACCTCATAGCCCTCCTTGCCGGCGATCACCGCCGAGAGGGTCGACTTGCCGGCGCCGTTGGGGCCCATGATGGCGTGCACCTGGCCCGCCGCGACGGTGAGGTTGAGGCCCTTGAGGATATGCTTGCCCTCGACCGTGACGTGGAGATCCTTGACTTCGAGCATCGTGACTACCTTTTGATCTGGCCAGCCGCCGCGGCGACTGGGAAAATTGTTGACTCTTTGTGCCTTAGGCGCGTCATGAGCGACGGTCAATCAAGGCGGAGGCCCGACGAGAGCAGCGGAGTTGACTGCTGTTCAATGAGCATGCCGAGGAGGGCCTCCAACACAGAGTGACCGAGCGCAATAGCGCCTAGCCGACGGCGCCTTCCAGGGTGACATTCAGCAGGGCCTCGGCCTCCACCGCGAACTCCATCGGCAGCTCCTGGAAGACGTCCTTGCAGAAGCCGTTGACGATCATGCTCACCGCGTCCTCCTCGGAGATGCCCCGGCTCTGGCAGTAGAAGAGCTGGTCCTCGCCGATCTTCGAGGTGGTGGCCTCGTGCTCCACGGTGGCGGTGGCGTTGCCGATCTCCTGGTAGGGGAAGGTGTGGGCGCCACACTGGTCGCCGATCAGCAGGGAGTCGCACTGGGTGAAGTTGCGCGCCCCCTTGGCCCGCGGCCCCACCTTGACCAGGCCACGGTAGGCCTGGTTGCTGTGGCCGGCGGAGATCCCCTTGGAGATGATGCTGGAGCGGCTGCCCTCGCCCAGATGGATCATCTTGGTGCCGGTATCGGCCTGCTGGCGGCCGTTGGTCACCGCCACGGAGTAGAACTCGCCGATGCTGTCCTTGCCGCGCAGCACGCAGGAGGGGTACTTCCAGGTGATGGCGGAGCCGGTCTCCACCTGGGTCCAGCTGATCCGCGAGCGGTCGCCGCGGCAGTCGCCACGCTTGGTGACGAAGTTGTAGATGCCGCCCTTGCCGTCCTCGTCGCCGGGGTACCAGTTCTGCACCGTGGAGTACTTGATATAGGCGTCCTCCAGGGCCACCAGCTCGACCACCGCGGCATGGAGCTGGTTCTCGTCGCGCTGGGGCGCGGTGCAGCCCTCCAGGTAGGAGACCTGGGCGCGGCTCTCGCAGATGATCAGGGTGCGCTCGAACTGGCCGGTATTGGCGGCGTTGATGCGGAAGTAGGTGGAGAGCTCCATGGGGCAGGTCACCCCCTCCGGGACGAAGACGAAGGAGCCGTCGGTGAAGACCGCCGAGTTGAGCGCCGCGAAGTAGTTGTCCGAGGTGGGCACCACAGTACCCAGGTACTGCTTGACCAGCTCCGGGTGCTCGCGGATTGCCTCGGAGATGGAGCAGAAGATCACCCCGGCCTCCCCCAGCTTCTCCTTGAAGGTGGTGGTCACCGACACCGAGTCGAAGACCGCGTCCACCGCCACCCCGGCCAGCGCCGCCCGCTCGTGCAGGGGGATGCCCAGCTTCTCGTAGGTCTCGAGCAGCTTGGGGTCGACCTCGTCGAGGCTCTGGGGACGATCCTCGGGTTTCTTGGGGGCGCTGTAGTAGGAGATCGCCTGATAGTCGATGGGCGGATAATCGAGGTGTGCCCAGGAGGGCGTCGTCATCTTCAGCCACTGATGGTAGGCCTTGAGGCGCCACTCGAGCATCCACTGCGGTTCGCCCTTCTTCTGGGAGATAAAGGCGATGGTGCCCTCATCGAGGCCGGGCGGTACCGTATCGCTCTCGATATCGGTCACGAAGCCCTGCTTGTAGTCGCGACGGACCAGCTGTTCCATTTCCTCACTAGCCATGGTCTTTCCCCCTCCCGGGCGGTTGCGTTCGAGCCCTTTGGGCAATTCAGATGTCGGCGGTGGCGCCCAGATCGATGCTCTGGATCGGCAGCCGGACCGGTAATTTGATGGGCGTGGTCTGGGCCAGGTGGGCCAGGGTCACGCTGTCGAGCAGGGTGCGCACCGCCAGCGAGACTCGCTGCCAGTTATCGGCCACCCCGCAGGTGTCGAGCAGGTCGCAATCGCCACCGCCCTGACTGCACTCGGTCATGGCCACGGGGCCCTCGATGGCGGTGATGATATCGATGGCGGTGATCTCGTGGGCCGGCCGCGCCAGGCGATAGCCGCCCTGGGCGCCGCGCTGGGACTCCAGGAGTCCGGCCTTGACCAGCATCTTCAGGGTCTTGCTGACGGTGGGGTGCGGCAGTTTCACCGCCTCGGCCAGCTCCGCCGCCGCATGGGGCTGCTGCGGCTGGCGGGCGATCTGGGCCATCACCACCGCGGCGTAGTCGGTCAGCCTGGAGAGCTTCATCATGCCGTTGTCTCTACCCCCGTGACGGGCGCACCGCAGGCGCCCCGCTCGAATTGGGTACCATTTTAGTCCTGTATGGATCGGCTTGTGAAGAGGGGCGACGCAAAACGCCACGATCGGCGCCGGTTCGACGGCGTTCGAATCATTAACGCCAATTATTCTCATTGGCAACGCCTATCGTCCGCCCACTAAAAAGGGCGCCCCGGGGCGCCCTCTTCGAGTAGATCTTCCAGCGCTGAGCCCCCCTTACTGGAATGGCCGAGGGGCGCTGGGGGCAGGCCTGAGCGGGGGTCCTATGCCAGGGATGGCATCGGTAGCGCCCAGGGAAGGGTTTGCCGCGCCCCGCGAAGGCCTGCCCCCAGAACAGCCCCGGCAGCGTTGCCAGCGTTATCCTTCGAAGGGGTTGCGTAGCAACGATGGTCTCGTTGCGATCCGGGCCGGTGGAGATGATGTCGGTCTGGAGAGAGTGCCCACAGGGCACCCTCTCGTTGACCAGCCGGAACCGGCAGATCAGCCCTCGAACGGATTACGCAGCACGATGGTCTCGTTGCGATCCGGGCCGGTGGAGATGATGTCGGTCTGGAGAGAGTGCCCACAGGGCACCCTCTCGTTGACCAGCCGGAACCGGCAGATCAGCCCTCGAACGGATTACGCAGCACGATGGTCTCGTTGCGATCCGGGCCGGTGGAGATGATGTCGGTCTGGAGAGAGTGCCCACAGGGCACCCTCTCGTTGACCAGCCGGAAACCGGCAGATCAGCCCTCGAACGGATTACGCAGCACGATGGTCTCGTTGCGATCCGGGCCGGTGGAGATGATGTCGGTCTGGAGAGAGTGCCCACAGGGCACCCTCTCGTTGACCAGCCGGAACCGGCAGATCAGCCCTCGAACGGATTACGCAGCACGATGGTCTCGTTGCGATCCGGGCCGGTGGAGATGATGTCGATGGGCGTGCCCACCTGCTGCTCCAGGTAGCGGATATAGGCGCGGGCGTTCTCCGGCAGGTCTTCCAGGCGCTTGGCACCCAGGGTCGACTCGCTCCAGCCCGGCAGGTCCTCGTAGACCGGCTCGATGGCCTCGTAACCCTCGGAGTCCACCGGGGTGTCCAGGACGTCACCGTCCTTGCTGCGATAGCCCACGCAGACGCGGATATTCTCCAGGCCGTCGAGGACGTCGAGCTTGGTCAGGCAGAGGCCGGAGACGGAGTTGATCTGCACCGCATGGCGCAGGGCCACCGCATCGAACCAGCCACAGCGGCGGGCGCGGCCGGTGGTGGCACCGAACTCGTGGCCCTTCTCCGCCAGGTGGCGACCGAACTCGTCGAACAGCTCGGTGGGGAAGGGCCCTGAGCCGACCCGGGTGGTGTAGGCCTTGGTGATGCCCAGCACATAGTCCAGGTAGAGGGGACCGACGCCGGAGCCGGTGGCGGTACCGCCGGCGGTGGTGTTGGAGCTGGTGACGAAGGGGTAGGTGCCGTGGTCGATATCCAGCAGCGAGCCCTGGGCGCCCTCGAAGAGGATGTTCTCGCCCTTCTTGCGGAAGTCGTGCACCAGGCTCACGGCGTCGCAGACCATGGGACGCAGTTCCTCGACCATCTCCATGGCCTCGTCCAGCACCTGCTGGAAGTCCACCGGGGCTTCGCCGTGGTACTGGGTCAGCACGAAGTTATGGTAGTCGAGCACCTCGCCCAGCTTGGAGGCGAAACGCTCGCGATGCAGCATATCGCCCAGGCGCAGGCCGCGGCGCGCCACCTTGTCCTCGTAGGCCGGGCCGATGCCGCGGCCGGTGGTGCCGATCTTGGCCACGCCCCGGGCCTTCTCGCGGGCCTGATCCAGGCGCACATGATAAGGCAGGATCAGCGGGCAGGAGGGCGACAGGCGCAGGCGCTCGCGCACCGGCACACCCTTGGCCTCCAGTTCGCGGATCTCCTTGATCAGCGCCTCCGGCGACAGCACCACGCCGTTGCCGATGACGCAGGTCTTGTCGTCGCGCAGGATCCCGGAGGGAATCAGGTGCAGGACGGTCTTCTCACCGTCGATGACCAGGGTATGGCCGGCATTATGGCCCCCCTGGAAGCGCACCACGGCGCTGGCCGACTCGGTCAGCAGGTCGACGACCTTGCCCTTGCCTTCATCACCCCATTGGGTGCCCAGTACGACTACGTTCTTGCCCATTGCTCTCGTCTCTTGATCGAAGAATCCGCTAATGGCGCCCGGGGGCGCCCCGCTCCCCTTTCAGGCCAGGGGGGAGACCTGCCAATCCTCGCCCAGGCGCACCAGCCGACGGTTACAGCGGTGCTCGGCCGGGCCGGTACGCTGACCGGGCAGCGCCTGAATCACCCGCTCGCCGTCCTGACGCAGCCGGGTCACCACCTCGGCCAGAGCCGTGTCCTCCTCGGCGGGGGCCCAGATGCCATCGCAGGGGGGCTCCTCCACCGCCAGGGAGGCCAGCAGCTTGAGGTCCATGGAGAAACCGGTGGCCGGGCGCGCCCGGCCGAAGACCCGCCCGGTATCATCATAGCGCCCGCCCTTGGCCAGCGCCTGGCCGTAGCCGGGCACATAGGCGGCGAACATCATGCCGGTGTGGTACTGATAGCCGCGCAGCTCCGCCAGGTCGAAGTAGAGGGTCACCCCGGGGTAATCGGCGGCCACCCCGGCACACAGCTCGCGCAGCTGATCCAGGGCGGCGCCCACCGGGGCCGGCGCCTCGGCGAAGGCGGCACGCGCCTGCTCCAGCACCTCGGGGCCGCCATGCAGGTGCACCAGCGCCAGGAACATCTCGGCCAGGGCCGGATCCTCGACGCTCTCGGCGACCCGCGCCGCCACCTCGCCCGGCGACTTCAGCTCCAGCGCCTCGAACAGCGCCCGCTCCTGGGCCGGCTCCAGCGCCGCGGCCTGCACCAGGCTGCGGTAGATGCCGATATGGCCCAGGGCCAGGTGCATCTCGTCGGCGCCGGCGGCGGAGAGGGACTCCAGTGCCAGGCGCAGGACTTCCAGGTCGGCCTCGAGGCCGGCATGGCCGAACAGCTCCAGGCCCACCTGCACCGGGCTACGACCGCCCTGATGCTGGTCGGCGGTGGCGCGCAGCACATTGGTGCAGTAGCAGAGCCGCACCGGCCCCTGGCGATGCAGGGAGTGGGCATCCATGCGCGCCACCTGGGGGGTGACGTCGGCGCTGACGCCCATCATGCGCCCGGTCAACTGGTCGGTAAGCTTGAAGGTCTGCAGCTCCAGGTCGGTGCCGGTGCCGGTGAGCAGCGAGTCGAGAAACTCCACGGGCGGCGGCATGACCTGGTCATAGCCCCAGCGGTGGTAGAGGTCGAGCAGCCCACGGCGCAGCTCCTCCATCCGTGCCGCCTGAGGCGGCAGCACTTCGTCCATGCCGTCGGGAAGCAGCCAGCGGTCAGCGATGGTCATGTGTTCTGTCCTGCCAGTATTCGTTGGCCCGGGCGTGGCGCGGCCGCGCGCTGCCCGATAAAAGGGCCGGAAAGAGGCCGGCATGGCGCCATGCCAAGCCCCGTAGGGAATCACTCTGGGGCCCGAAAACCTACCCTTGGGCCACAAAAAAACCGGGCCACGCCCGGTTTCGGGAGTCTACCACGTTTGGCCCCGGGATAAACCCCGGCGATGCGCCAGGCATCGCCGGGAGACGACTTAGTCGCCGGTCGCCTGGGGGCTGTTGAGGTAGCGGAAGAAGTCGCTGGAGGGCTCCAGGACCATCATGTTGCCGTCGCCGCTGAAGGTCTCGCGGTAGGCATTGAGGCTGCGGTAGAAGGAGAAGAACTCCGCATCCTGCTGGTAGGCCTGAGAGAAGATGGCCGCGGCCTCGGCATCCCCCTCACCGCGCAGGGTCTCGGCCCGCTCGCTGGCCTGGGCCAGCAGTACCTGGCGGCGCCGGTCGGCGTTGGCCTGGATGCGTTCGGCCTCCTCCTGGCCCTGGGCGCGCCACTCGCGGGCCTCCCGCTCGCGCTCGGAGCGCATGCGGTCGTAGACCGCCGCGGAGACGTCTTCCGGCAGGTCGATACGCTTGACCCGGATGTCGACGATCGCCACCCCGAGCTCCTCGCGCATCAATGCATCGAGCTCCTCGGTGGGCCCAGTCATCAGGTCATCGCGGCGCTCGGCGATGATCTGCTGCAGGTTGAGGCGACCGAACTCGTTACGCAGGCTCTCGTCGACCCGCGGCTGGATCAGGCGCGTGGCCATCAGCTCGTCGCCGGCGGTGGCCTCGTAGTAGCGGGTCGGGTTGATGACCTGCCACTTGACGTAGGAGTCGACGATCACCGCCTTCTGCTCCAGGGTCAGGTAGCGGCTGGGATCGGTATCCAGGGTCAACACCCGGGTATCGAACTTGCGCACCGTCTGGGTGATGGGCACCTTGAAGTGCAGCCCCGGCTGGATATTCTCCTCGATCACCTCGCCGAAGCGCAACTTCACGGCACGCTGGGTCTCGTCGACCACATAGAGGCTGTTGCTGGCCAGCCAGGCGACGGCGGCCAGGCCGCCCACGATCAGCAAGGAACGGTTATTGATCACTTAGCGACCCTCCCTGCGAATACCACTGCTCTGGTTGCCCGTCTGGCTCTGGCTGCTGCTACTGCGCATACGCTCCAGCACCTGGGGATCGAGGCGCTGATCCTCGTCGTACTGGCTACCCTCCTGGGAGCGACTGCTCGCACCGGAACGTAACTGATCCAGCGGCAGGTACATCAGGGGCGCATTGTCACTGACGTCCATCAGCACCTTGTCGGTGCCACTCAGCACCTCGCTGATGGCATCCAGGTAGAGGCGCTCACGCATGATCTCCGGCGCGTTCTGGTACTCGGCCAGCATGGACAGGAAGCGGTTGGCCTGACCCTGGGCCTCGGCCACCACCGACTCGCGATACCCCTGGCCCTGTTCGATAAGGCGCTGGGCCTGACCCTGGGCGGCGGGAATCACCGCGTTGGCGTAGGCCATGCCCTCGTTGATGGTGCGCTGACGATCCTCGCGGGCGCGGATCACGTCATCGAAGGCATCGATCACCGGCCCCGGGGCCGAGGTGGACTCGATGTTGATGGTCTGCAGGCGGATCCCGGTGCCGTAGCTGTCCTGGTAGGACTGCAGGCGGCTGGCCACGGAGCTGCCCAAGATCTCACGCCCGGAGGTGAGGATATCGATCATCTCGGTACCGCCGACCACGTGGCGCAGGGCGGAGTCCAGGGCGTTCTCGATGGAGAGCTGCGGGTCGCGCACGTTGAGCACGAAGTCGCGGGGATTGGCGACCTGGTACTGGGCCGAGATCTCGACCTCGACGATATTCTCGTCGCGAGTCAGCATCGACTGGGTCTGGGTCAGTGAACGCACCCGGGTCACATTGACCATGCGCACGTCGTCGATCAACGGCGGGTTCCAGTGCAACCCCGGGTTGACCACTTCCTGGAACTTGCCGAAGCGCAGCACCACGCCCCGCTCGGACTGGTCGACCAGGTAGAAGCCCGAGGCGGCCCAGATCGCCAGGGCCACGATGATCAGCAGGCCGGGCAACGCGAAGGTGTTGCGGCGTCCACCACCGCCCTTGCCGCCACGACCGCCGCCCCCCTTGCCACCCCGGCCACCGAGCATGCGGTTGAGCTTGTCCTGGAACTTCTTCAGCGCTTCGTCGAGGTCGGGCGGGCCCTGATTGCCCCCGTTACCACCACCGCCGCCACCACCGCGGCGACCGCCCCCGCTCCAGGGGTCATGCTGCTTGCCACCACCAGGCTCATTCCAAGCCATACGTCGTCTCCACACTATGCATTGAATCGCCTTGAATCCGTCTGCCGGGCCTCGCCTCGACGATCACCCGGCGTAGCGCAACGCCATGGCTCCGAGCGTCTCCGCCATTCTAGGCTATGTCCGAAAACTGGCTGCGCTCGCCAACTTTTCAGACAAAGCCTAGAGCTCCCACTCCGCCCGCGGCTCTCGCTGCGCCGGCGGCAGGTAGTCATCGGCATCTTCACCGAGACGCGCCATCAACTGCAAAAAATCGCGCCGCGGCAGGCGCACCTCGAGGCGGGTCTGCCCCTGCTCATCGAAGCCCTCCTGACGCACCGCGCCCAGCTCGTGCAGGGCGGCCCGCAGGCGTCCCTGGCTCGGTGCCAGGGTCAGCTCGGTGTCCACCACATCGCCGGCCAGGCAGCCGGAAAGCGCCTCGCCGAGCAGTTCCAGCCCCTGGCCGCTCTGGGCCGAGAGCCAGACCACCTCGGGCCGCCCGTCGCCGTCGCGTTCGATGCGCGGCGCGCTGTCGAGCAGGTCGATCTTGTTCATCACCCGCAGGCAGGGGATCTCGTCGGCGCCGATCTCCTTGAGCACCGCCTCCACCTGCTCCACGTTAAGCTCGCGGTCGGGGTCGGCGGCGTCGATCACATGCACCAGCAGGGTCGCCTCGGCGGCCTCCTGGAGGGTGGCCCGGAAGGCCTCCACCAGCTTGTGGGGCAGGTGTCGGATAAAGCCCACGGTATCCGCCAGCACTACGGGGCCGACGTCGTCGATCTCGAGGCGCCGCAGGGTGGGGTCCAGGGTGGCGAAGAGCTGGTCGGCGGCGTAGACGCCGGACTCGGTCAGGGCGTTGAACAGCGTCGACTTGCCGGCGTTGGTATAGCCCACCAGGGAAACGCTGGGGATCTCCGCCCGCGCCCGGGCACGGCGGTTCTGGTCGCGCTGGCTGCGTACCTTGTCGAGGCGCTTGTGGATCGCCTTGATGCGGGCCCGCAGCAGGCGACGGTCGGTCTCCAGCTGGGTCTCACCGGGACCGCGCAGGCCGATACCGCCTTTCTGGCGTTCCAGGTGGGTCCAGCCGCGCACCAGGCGGGTGGACATATACTCCAGTTGGGCCAGCTCCACCTGCAGCTTGCCCTCGTGGGTCCGCGCCCGCTGGGCGAAGATATCGAGAATCAGGCCGGTGCGATCGAGGACACGGCACTTGAGGCTGCGCTCCAGGTTGCGCTCCTGGGAGGGACTCAGGCCATGGTTGAAGATCACCAGCTCGGCATGGTGCACCGCCAGCAGCTCGCGAAGCTCCTCGAGCTTGCCGCTGCCGATAAAGGTGCGGGGGTCGGGCCGATTCCGGCTACCGCTGAGCAGGGTAGCCGGTTCGGCACCGGCGGAACGCACCAGCTCCAGGAATTCACCCGGGTCTTCGCGTTCGCGTTCGTCCTGGAAATCCACATGGACGAGGATCGCCGTTTCACCGGCGTCGGGGCGTTCGAAAAACAATCACTACCTCGCGATCAAGATTCCTGCGCCGCCGCGGGATCCTGCGCCGGCAGGCGCACATTGCGGGACGGCACCACGGTGGAGATGGCATGCTTATAGACCATCTGGCTCACGGTGTTACGCAGCAGAATAACGAACTGGTCGAAGGACTCGATCTGACCCTGCAGCTTGATACCGTTGACCAGGAAGATGGACACCGGAATACGCTCCTTGCGCAGGATGTTCAGATACGGGTCTTGAAGGGACTGTCCTTTGGACATTTTGCTCTCCCTAACTGTCTCTTTTGGCATTGATGTCATGTTATTGCGTCTGCCGACCAGGGGCAGCGCAGCATACGGCCCGGCAAGCGGCCAACCGAACACCGTATCTTACGCTAACTACTAAAGCGGCGCACGAGTTTCAGGACCCCTTCCAGGGCATCGCCCCGCTGCCCCTCCACCCAGTGCAGGTCGGGCCAGCCCCGTAGCCAGGTCAGCTGGCGCTTGGCCAGCTGGCGGGTGGCCGCCGCCCCCTTGGCGATCAGGATCTCGCGGTCATAGGCCCCCTCGAGATGCTCCCAGGCCTGACGATACCCCACGCAGCGCATGGAGGGCAGGTCCTGGTGCAGGTCGCCCCGCGCCTTCAGCGCCGCCACCTCCTCCAGGAACCCCTGGTCCAGCATCGCCTCGAAGCGCCGGTCGATGCGCTCATGCAACACGGCGCGCGCGGCGGGTGCCACCCCTATCGACAGCGTGCGCCAGGGCAAGGTTTCCCGGCGCTGCTCCGCCCACAGGACGCTCAGCGGCCGACCGCTGAGGCGATAGACCTCCAGGGCCCGCAACAGGCGCTGACGGTTATGCGGGTGCAGCTCGGCGGCGAGCCGGGGATCGACCCGCGCCAGCTCCTCGTGCAGGGCCTGCAGCCCGCGGCGCTCGGCCTCCGCCTCCAGCTCGGCGCGCAGCGCCGGATCGGCGGCGGGCATCTGGGCCACCCCCTCCATCAGGCGCTTGTAGTACATCATGGTGCCCCCCACCAACAGCGGGACCCGGCCGGCACTGGTGATCTCGTGCATCGCCGCCAGGGCATCCTCGCGGAACTCGGCGGCGCTGTAGGCCTCGGCGGGGTCACGGATATCCACCAGGCGGTGGGGCGCCCGGGCCAGCTCCGCGGCCGAGGGCTTGGCGGTGCCGATATCCATGCCGCGATAGATCAGCGCCGAGTCGACGCTGATCAGCTCGCAGCCCAGGCGCTCGTGGAGGGCGATGGCCAGGTCGGTCTTGCCGGCGGCGGTGGGCCCCATCAGCAGGATCGCCGGCGGGCGACGGTCGTCGTTCATCACTGCCCCCTCAGGAAGCGCTTGTCGAGCTCGTGCATCGACATCTCGAACCAGGTGGGGCGGCCGTGATTGCACTGGCCGCTGCGTTCGGTGCGCTCCATATCGCGCAGCAGGGCGTTCATCTCGGCGATCGACAGCTTGCGATTGGCGCGCACGCTGCCGTGGCAGGCCATGGTGGCCAACAGCTCGTTGATCTGCGCCTCGAGGCGATCCGAGCGCCCGTAGCGCTCCAGGTCGCCGAGCATATCGCGAATCAGCGGCTCCACGTCGGCCTCCGCCAGCAGGGTCGGCACCTGGCGCACCAGCAGGGTCTCGGGGCCGGCCACGTCGAGCTCCACCCCGAGGCGGGCGAAGGCCTCCCGCTCCGCCTCGGCGGTGGCCACCTCGGCGGCACTGGCCGCCAGCGACACCGGCACCAGCAGCGCCTGGGCCTCCAGGGCCCCGCCATGCACCTGGGTCTTGAGGCGCTCATAGGTGATCCGCTCATGGGCCGCGTGCATATCCACCACCACCAGGCCGCGGCGCCCCTGGGCGAGGATATAGACGCCCTGCAGCTGGGCGATGGCATAGCCCAGGGGCGGTGCCTGGGTGGGATCCTCCTCGGGCAGGCCCGGCCGCTCCACCGGGGCGGTCGGCATGGCGCGAGGCGCATGCCGCGCGTCGCTCCAGGACGGCGGGGAGGACGCCGCCAGGCCCGGGGCGGACTCGGCCCGGGCCTGGGCCGCCGCCTCGCCGCCGGGAGGCGCCGGCTGGGGCGTCAGCAGGCTCTCCTCATGATCGGGATGCAGCGCCCGGTAGCCGGCCATGAATTGCCGCACCTTGTCGGCCCCCGGGTGGCGCTCGCGCCCCTCGTCGCTGACCAGGGCCATGGGCTGCTGCTGCCAGCGCGGCGCCGCCTCGGCGACGCCCGGGGCCTCGGCGGTCGTCGCCTCGGCGCCCTCCTCCGCCTCGCCTTCCGCTTCCCGGTGGCCGGGGCGGGCCTCACCCAGGGCGCGATGCAGGCTGGAGAAGAGGAAGTCGTGGACCAGGCGGCCATCCCGGAAGCGCACCTCATGCTTGGTGGGGTGCACATTGACGTCCACCACGCTGGGCTCGAGCTCCAGATAGAGCACGAAGACCGGATGGCGCCCATGGAAGAGCACGTCCCGGTAGGCCTGGCGGATGGCGTGGGCCACCAGGCGGTCGCGAACCACCCGGCCATTAACGAAGAAGTACTGCTGGTCGGCCTGGGCCCGGGAGAAGGTGGGCAGCCCCACCCAGCCCCACAGGCGCAGGCCGTTGGCCTCGAGATCCAGGGCCAGGGCGTTCTCCAGGAAGCCCTTGCCGAGCAGGGCGGCGATGCGCCGCTCGCGGCCGGCGGCGTCCGCGGCGGGGCGCAACTGGTGCAGGGTCTTCTGGTTGTGGCGCAGGCTCCAGCCGATGTCGTAGCGGGACAGCGCCAGGCGGCGGAAGGCCTCCTCGGCATGGCCGAACTCGGTCTTCTCGGTGCGCAGGAACTTGCGCCGCGCCGGGGTATTGAAGAAGAGGTCGCGCACCGTCACCGTGGTGCCCCGGGGATGGGGCGCCGGCGTCACCCGGGGTTCCATCTGACGTCCCTCGGCCACCACCCGCCAGCCCGCCTGGGGATCCTCGGCGGTATTGGAGATCAGCTCCAGCCGCGACACCGAGGCGATGGAGGCCAGCGCCTCGCCGCGAAAGCCCAGGCTGGCCACGCCCTCCAGCTCCTCCAGGGAGGCGATCTTGCTGGTGGCGTGCCGGGACAGGGCCAGCGGCAGGTCCGCCTCGGCGATACCGCCGCCGTCGTCACGCACCCGGATCAGGCGGGCACCGCCGGCCTCGAGTTCCAGCTCGATGCGTTGGCTGCCCGCATCCACGGCGTTCTCCACCAGCTCCTTGAGCACCGAGGAGGGACGTTCCACCACCTCGCCGGCGGCGATCTGGTTGGCCAGCCGGGGGTCGAGGATGCGTATGCGTCGCTGTAGGGTCATAACACTCCATCAGGCAAGACACGGCGGCGCCGCTTGAAGCGTGAAGAAACACCACCCTCTTCGCCCTTCTGTCTTCCTTCTTCTATATCTAGGATTGCGGTATCCGCAGCACCTGACCGACCCGGATCACGTCGTCATTGATCTCGTTGGCCTGCTTCAGGGTGCCCAGGGGGACCCGGTGGCGGGCGGCGATCTCCGAGAGGGTGTCACCGGGCCGGATGCGGTATTCGTTGCCGCCCTCCCCGCGGTTCTGATCCCGCTGCCAGGCCAGCAGGCTGGTGGGGGGCGGATTGCGCTGGAAGTGCTCGCGCACCCCGGCGAAGATCGCCTCCGCCATGCCCTGCTGGTGACCGGAGTCTCTCAGGCGGCGCTCCTCGTCCGGGTTGGAGATGAAGCCGGTCTCCACCAGCAGGGAGGGAATGTCCGGGGACTTGAGTACCACGAAGCCGGCCTGCTCCACCCGCGACTTGTGCAGGCGGTTGACGCGTCCCAGCCGCTCCAGCACCTGGCCGCCGATGGACAGGGAATCGTTGAGGGTCGCGGTCAGGGTCAGGTCCATCAGCACGCCGCGCAGCACCTCGTCGTGGTCGTTGAGGGAGAGGCCGCCATCGACGCCGCCGATCAGGTCGGCGCGATTCTCGCTGTCGGCCAGCCACTGGGCCGCCTCGGAGGTGGCCCCGCTCTGGGAGAGGGCATAGACCGAGCTGCCCTGGGGGCGCGGGCTGTTGAAGGCGTCGGCGTGTACCGAGACGAAGAAGTCGGCACGCTGTTCCCGGGCGATGCGGATGCGCTGACGCAGGCCCACATAGTAGTCGCCGTCGCGGATCATCACCGCCCGGAAGCCGGGGGTCTCGTCCACCAGGCGCTGCAGGCGGCGGGCGATCTCCAGCACCACATCCTTCTCGCGGGTGCCCGAGGGGCCGATGGCGCCGGGATCCTCGCCCCCGTGCCCGGCATCGACGGCGACGATGATATCGCGCCGGGGATGGGGCTGGGCCTGCTGCAGGGCCACCGCCGATTCGGCGGCCACCGCCGGCGCCTCCCCCGCCCGGGCGGCCATCTCCTGCTCGCGGATCACCGCCTCGATGGGATCGATGGGGTCCTCCACGGCGCTCTCGCCGGGGTATTCCAGATCCACCACCAGGCGGTGGCCATACTGATCATTGGGCGCCAGGGTGAAATGGCGCGGCGCCACCTGGCGCTCCAGATCGAGGACGATGCGCAGGCCGTCGCCGTCGCGCACCCCGCTGCGCACCGCACTGATGGCGCTGCCCGAGAGATCGAGGTGTCCCGGGTCCGCCGCCAGTCGCGTGCCGGAGAGATCGATCACCAGGCGCCGGGGGTTGTCCAGGGTAAACACATCGGCCTCGGCCGGTGACGAGAGGTCGAACACCAGCCGCGCATGGTCCGGCGCCGCCCACAGGCGCAGATTGTCTACCACGGCGGCCCGTGCCGGCTGACCGATCAGCAGCGCCAGGGCGATTAGCGGCACCCACCAGCCGGAGAGGCGGGCGAGGCGGCGGGATGGCAACACTCCTCGGATCATGCGGGTATCCAGTCATCCATGTCGGAAAGGGGAGGTTCAATCGGCCACGGGCCAGCATTCGGCGAGGCGCGCCAGCACCGCCTCGCCCCGGGCATCGCCGGCGATCAGCTGCGCCTCGCGCCCCGGTTCGGCCAGGCGCAGCTGAACCTCCAGGGTCGGCGGCGGCAACCAGCCTTCGCCACGGCTGGGCCACTCCACCAGGCACAAGCCATCATCGTCGAAGAGGTCCCGGGCACCGATGAATTCCAGCTCCTCGGGATCGCCAAGACGATAGAGGTCGAAATGATAGAGGCGCCACTGGCCGAGCTCGTAGGGTTCCACCAGGGTATAGGTGGGACTCTTCACCGCGCCCTGGTGGCCGTGGGCGCGCAGGATACCCCGGGTCAGGGTGGTCTTGCCGGCGCCCAGCTCACCGCCGAGGTAGACGCGCCCCTGGCCCGCCAGGGCCCGGCCCAGCGCCTCGCCGAAGGCGACCTGCGCCTCTTCATCAAGCAGTCTGACCCGCATCATCTAGCTCCGTCCCACCCCATTGGCCAAGCGTCGCGCATAGGATGCCAG
This sequence comes from Halomonas sp. H5, assembly GCF_050613175.1. Taxonomy (GTDB): domain Bacteria; phylum Pseudomonadota; class Gammaproteobacteria; order Pseudomonadales; family Halomonadaceae; genus Bisbaumannia; species Bisbaumannia salifodinae. The sequence continues at coordinate 1,267,933 of NZ_CP192510.1, read as the reverse complement.
ATCACCGGCCAGCAGACCACGCTCCCCCTCCGCCTGGGCGGCGAGATCCGCGGCTCGGGCATGCAGCAGCATGCCCGCCTCGGCGGCGAGGCGCGGCGCCAGCCCCTGAGCCAGCAGGGCCCCCAGAATGCCGGACAGCACGTCCCCCATGCCGCCGCTGGCCATGCCGGGATTGCCATAGGGACAGAGCGCCAGGGGCGCGCCGTCGTCCTCGCCGACCAGGCTCCCCGCCCCCTTGAGTAGCACCACGGCGGCAAAACGCGAGGCCAGCTGGCGCAGGCTGCCGGCGCGGTCGGCCTGCACGCTGGCGGTGTCGCCGCCCAGCAGCCGCGCCGCCTCCCCCGGGTGAGGAGTGAGGATCCAGGCCGGCGGGCGCGCCTCGATACGCCCCCGGGCCAGCAGGTTGAGGGCATCGGCGTCCGCCACCAGCGGCTTGCCCGCCCCCAGGGCCGCCTGCAGCAGCCCCTGCCCCCAGGGCCCCTGCCCCAGGCCGGGACCCACCACGATGGCATCGGCGGCCTCCAGCAGGGGCGCCGCCTCCGGCGCACCGCGCACCCCGTGCACCATGACCTCGGGGCAGCGCACCAGGCTGGCGGTGATATGTTCCGGCGCCGTGGCCAGGCTCACCTTGCCGGCCCCGAGGCGCGCCGCCGCCTCGGCGGCCAGCAGGGCCGCGCCGCCGAAGCCCGGTGCGCCGCCGATCACCAGCAGGTGGCCGAAGTCGCCCTTGTGAGCATCCCGGGGACGCGGCGGCAGGGCCTCGCCGATCAGCGCCTCGGTCAGGATTCGTGCCGCCGGCACCAGGTCGGCATAAGTCTCGGCGTCGACACCGAGCGTCTTGAGGCGCAGCTCGCCCACCCGGGCCGGGCCGGCGCCGGTATGCAGCCCCAGCTTGTCGCCGATAAAGGTCACGGTGGCGCTGGCCGCTACCGCCGCGCCCAACACCGCCCCGCTATCGGCACAGAGCCCGGAGGGAATATCTACCGCCAGCACCGGCCGTTCGGCGGCATTGATCCGCGCGATGGCGCTCAGGAAGGGCTCGCGCACCTCACCGCTGAGGCCGGTGCCCAGCAGGGCATCGACGATCACCTCGCCTTCCAGCGACACCTCCGCCGACCAGGGGGTGAGGGTAACACCGCTCGTCGCGGCGAGTTCGGCGGCCTTGGCGGCCTTGGCGGCATCGCCGGTCAGCCGCTCGACCGGGCGCAGCGCCAGCAGCTGCACCGCCAGCCCCTCCTCGGCGGCCAGGGCCGCCATCACATAGCCGTCGCCGGCATTATTGCCGGCGCCGCACAGCACGCTAAGACGCCGCGCCTCGGGCCAGCGGGCCCGCAGCACGCTGTAGGCGGCCTGGGCCGCGGCACGCATCAGGGCGAAGCCCTCGGTGCCGGCGGCGATGGTGCGCCGGTCCAGTTCGCGCACCTGTTCGGCCAGATAGAGCGGCCTGCCTGGATTCATTGTTGACTCCCCATGACGACGGCTTGAGTCTAGAGACTGTCGGGCTTGACCGATCGTAGCGAGAATCACCGATTTCGAGTCAAGTTGCTCGATCTATTGAGGCGAATAGCGCGCTATTTAACGAAATAGATCGAGTGAAGTTGGCCGAAAGCCCGAGATTCGCAGTAGATCAGTGTTAAGTCTGACAGTCTCTTAGTGTAGGGTGTGCCTTCGCCACGCCCAGCCCCACCCCCCTTCCTCGGTAGTTTCACGATCATGCCAGTCCTCGATGACTTCGCCCCGGATGCCCTCGACCTGGACGCCCTCGCCGCCACCATCAAGGTGTGGGGCCGCGAGCTGGGCTTTCAGCAGGTGGGGATCACCGACACCGACCTGGCCACCCATGAGCACTACCTGGCGCGCTGGCTGGCGGCGGGCCACCATGGCGAGATGGCCTTTATGGCCAAGCACGGCACCAAACGCACCCGACCCGAGGAGCTGGTGCCGGGCACCCTGAGGGTGATCAGCGTGCGCATGGATTACCTGCCGCCGGAGGTGGAGACCACCCGGCTACTCGGCCGGCCGAAAAAGGCCTATGTCTCCCGCTACGCCCTGGGGCGCGACTATCATAAGCTGATTCGCAAGCGCCTGGCCCAGTTGGCCAAGCGCATCGAGGGCGAGGCGGGGCCCTTCGGCTATCGGGCCTTCGTCGATTCGGCCCCGGTGATGGAGCGCGCCCTGGCCCAGAAGGCCGGCCTCGGCTGGTTCGGCAAGAATGCCATGCTGCTCAACCCCAGGGCCGGGTCGCTGTTCTTCCTCGGCGAACTCTATACCGACCTGCCGCTGCCGGTGGACCCGCCCTTCGAGCGCGAGCATTGCGGCAAGTGCAGCGCCTGCCGCAGCGCCTGCCCCACCGGCGCCATCGTCGACGACAAGGTGGTGGACTCGCGGCGCTGCATCTCCTATCTCACCATCGAACTGCACGGGGCCATTCCCGAGGAGTTTCGCGAGGCCATGGGCAATCGGGTCTATGGCTGCGACGACTGCCAACTGGTCTGCCCCTTTACCCGCTTTACCCGCCTCAGCGACGAGGCGGACTTCGCCCCCCGCCATGACCTGGATCGCGCCGACCTGCTGCGGCTATTCGCCTGGAGCGAGGAGGAGTTCCTGGCCAGGACCGAGGGCAGCCCCATCCGTCGCATCGGCTACCCGCGCTGGCTGCGCAACCTGGCGGTGGGGCTGGGCAATGCGCCCTGGAGCGAGGCGACGGAGGCGGCCCTCGAGGCGCGCCTGGCCTACCCCTCCGACCTGGTCCGCGAGCATGTGCGCTGGGCGCTGACCCGCCAGCGGGCGAAGCGAGAGAAGCGTATCGCCACCGCTGGCTAAGCGCTTATTGCTCTTCCTCGTCGGCCTCCGGCGGCGCCAGTTGCAGGAAGGTATTGCGGTAGTGGGCCAGCTCCGCCAGGGACTCGCGGATATCGTCCAGGGCCTGGTGGGTATTGCGCTTCTCGAAGCCCTTCAGGGCCGCCGGATTCCAGCGCTTGGCCAGTTCCTTGAGGGTCGAGACATCCAGGTTGCGGTAGTGGAAGAAGGCCAGCAGCTCGGGCATTTCCCGCTCCAGGAAACGGCGATCCTGATGCACGCTGTTGCCACACATCGGGGAACTGCCCGGCGCCACCTGGGCGCGCAGGAACTCCAGGGTGCGCTGCTCCGCCTCACGGGTGCCGATGGTGCTCTGGCGCACCCGGGCCACCAGGCCCGACTCGCCATGGGTCTTCTGGTTCCAGGCATCCATCCCCGCCAGCAGATGCTCCGGCTGGTGCACGGCGATCACCGGCCCCTCGGCGATCAGATTGAGGTCATTGTCGGTGATCAGGGTCGCCACCTCGATAATGCGCTCCTTCTCGGGGTCCAGCCCGGTCATCTCCAGGTCGATCCAGACCAGAAGATCCTTGCGGGGGGGGGCGTCGGGGGTCGTAGCCATGGTGCGTCGATTCCTTCATCGAGGCCGCCGCTTGCGCATCGGCCCGGTGTCTAAGAGGGCGGTCTATGAGTACAATGCCCTCATTGTACAGACCTCGGGCGGCCCATGAGCAAACGCAAGCTAACTCGCCAGCAGCGCTGGCGCATCGAGAAGGTTCAGGCCGAGCGTGCCCAGCGCGCCGCCAAGCGCGATGCCCAGGATGCCGATAAGCTGGAGGCCGGCGAGTATGGCCCCGAGCGCCATGGGCGAGTGATCGCCCACTTCGGCCGCAGCCTGGACGTGCGCCCGAGCGAAGGTGGCCCCTTGCACCGCTGTCACCTGCGCGCCAACCTGGAACCCCTGGTGACCGGGGATCGTGTCATCTGGCGCGCCGCCAATGACGGCAGCGGCGTGGTGGTGGCCCGGGGCGAGCGCGACAGCGTGCTGGAACGCCCCGATGCCCGGGGCCAGCTCAAGCCGGTGGCGGCCAATATCGACCAGATCCTGATCGTCTTCGCCGTGGAACCCGCCCCCCACGCCAACCTGATCGACCGCTACCTGGTGGCCGCCGAGGCCACCGGCATCGCCCCGGTGCTGGTGCTCAACAAGACCGACCTGCTCCCCGAAGGCGGCGGCGAGCTGATGACCCTGCTGGGCCAGTACCAGGCGCTGGGCTACCCGGTGGTCACCACCACCACCGCCGAGGAGCACGGCCTGGACGCCCTGCGGGCCCGGCTGGCCGGGCGCACCTCGGTCTTCGTCGGGCAGAGCGGGGTCGGCAAGTCTTCGCTGATCGACTGCCTGCTGCCCGACGAGACCCTGCGCATCGGCGCCCTCTCCGAGGACTCCCGCAAGGGCACCCATACCACCACCACCGCCCGCCTCTACGGCTTCGATAATGACGACAGCGAGGCCGGCGAGCTGATCGACTCCCCGGGGATCCGCGAGTTCGGCCTGACCCACCTGGATGCCCAGCAGGTCACCGAGGGCTTCGTGGAGTTTCGCGATCTCCTGGGGCATTGCCGCTTCCGCGACTGCCGCCATCAACAGGAGCCGGGGTGCGCCCTGCTCGAGGCCGTGGAGCGGGGCGAGATCCGCGCCGCGCGCTTTGCCAGTTACCGCCGCATCCTCGATAGCCTCGAGGACGAAGGGCGTTGAGGGGCCGTGTCGCCCCGGGCCACGGCGATATGCCATTATCCTTCGCAGCAACCGAGACAAGGAGGGCGCCATGAGCTCCGAAGCCAATCTTCTGCCGCTGATCGTCGAGCCGGACCAGCTCGCCGAGGTGCTGGACGATCCCCAGCTGTTGATTATCGATGTGCCCCTCAAGCCCGACAGCTACGCCGAGGGCCATGTCCCCGGCGCCCGCTTCCTCGACTACCGGCGCCTGCTCAAGGGCAGCGGCGAGGTGCCCAACGAGGTGCCCGACGAGGCGGCGCTGTCGGCGCTCTTCTCCGAGCTGGGCCTGACCCGGGACACCCATGTGGTGGCCTACGACGACGAGGGCGGCGGCTGGGCCGGCCGCCTGCTGTGGACCCTGGAACTGATCGGTCACGAGCGCTACTCCTATCTCAACGGCGGCATCCACGCCTGGCGCGCCGAGGGCCTGCCCTCCGAGACTACCCCGGTGGCCCCGGTGCCCAGCGACTATGAGGCGGAGATCCTCAACCCCGAGGTCACCATCGACCGGGAGGGCCTCCAGGCGCGTCTCGGCGACAAGGGTTTCGCCATCTGGGACGCCCGCTCGCCGGCGGAGTACCGCGGCGAGAAGGGCCAGAACCGGCACCTGGGGCATATTCCCGGTGCGGTCAACCTGGAGTGGACCGATGCCATGGACAAGGCACGCCAGTGGCGTATCCGCGACTATGCGGAACTGATCACCGAGCTGGAGGCCCTGGGCCTGACGCCGGACATGGAGGTGGTCACCCATTGCCAGAGCCACCACCGCAGCGGTTTCACCTGGCTGGTGGGCAAGGCCCTGGGCTTCGAGAAGATGCGCGCCTACCCCGGCTCCTGGAAGGAGTGGGGCAATCGCGATGATACGCCGGTAGAGAAGCCGTAATCCCTAACCCCCTTTTGATGAGATCGTCCTTACGTGTCGCCATCCAAGCTATTCGCCCTGATCCAGTACCCCCTGCCCCACCACCTGCTCTCGCGGCTGGTGGGGCGCCTCGCCGAGACCCGTATCGGCTGGCTCAAGCAGTTGCTGATCAAGGCCTTTATTCGCCGCTTCAAGGTGGATATGGGCGAGGCCCGGGTCCCCGACCCCAGGGCCTACGCCTGCTTCAACGACTTCTTTACCCGCCCCCTCAGGGAGGGCGCGCGGCCCATCGAGTCGGGCCTGGTCTCCCCCGCCGACGGCACCCTCTCCCAGTGCGGCGAGACCCACCACGGCACCCTGATCCAGGCCAAGGGACAGGCCTTCTCGATCACCAGCCTGCTGGGGGGGGACATGAAGCGCGCCGCCTCCTTCCGCCAGGGCAGCTTCGCCACCATCTATCTGTCGCCCCGGGACTATCACCGGGTGCATATGCCGCTGACCGGCACCCTCCGGGAGATGGTCTATGTGCCGGGCCGGCTATTCTCGGTGAACCAGGCCACCGCCGACCATGTGCCCAACCTCTTCGCCCGCAACGAGCGCCTGGTATGCATCTTCGATACCGAGGAAGGCCCCATGGCCATGGTGCTGGTGGGGGCCATGATCGTCGCCGCCATCGAGACCGTCTGGGCCGGGCAGATCACCCCCCTCTCCGGGCGGGTGCAGTCGATTCGCTTCGATGAGCCCATCACCCTGGAGAAGGGCGCCGAGATGGGCCGCTTCAAGCTGGGTTCCACGGTGGTGATGTGCTTCACCAAGGAGATCGACTTCGAGGAGCTCGTCCCCGATATCTCGGTAAAAATGGGCGAACGACTTAGCCGGCTGCCGCATCTGGCGGATAATGGCTAGGACCGCTAGTACCACTCTCGATAATCGGCCCGGTAAAAATGGGTGCACGCTTAAGCAGGCTCCCCCATCTGGCGGATAACGGCTAAGGGCGGCTAATGGAGGCCGGATTAGCAGCGCGGCGTGGCGAAGGCCATTACCTCCGCCACGCTGGCCTTGCCCAGGGCCAGTTGAATCAAGCGATCGAGGCCCAGGGCCACGCCACTGCCCGCCGGCATCCCCGCCTTCAGGGCCGCCAGCAGCCGGGCATCCACGCTCACCTCGGGTAGCCCCCGCGCGCGCCGGGTGGCGTTGTCCTCGGCGAAGCGCACCGCCTGCTCGGCGGCATCGGTGAGCTCGTCATAGCCGTTGGCCAGTTCCAGCCCCTGTAGATAGACCTCGAAGCGCCCCGCCACCCATTCGCCATCCTCCGGATCCCGGTGGCGCCGAGCCAGGGCTGCCTGGCTGGCCGGGTAGTCCACCACCACGTCCAGGCCGTCGCGGCCCAGGGTCGGCTCGATCGCCAGGCTCAGCAGCAGGTCCAGGCAGTCGTCCCGGGATGCCTCGTCCATGGAGAGGCCGCCCCGCGCCGCGGCCAGCCGCCTGAGCGCCTCGAGGGGAGTGGTAAAGGGATCGACACCCAGGTGCTCGCGAAACAGCGCCCGATAGCGCCGCCGCCGCACCGGTCCCGGGTCCCGCCCCAGCACGGCATGAATCAGCGCCACCACTTCCTCGATCAGGGCCTCCAGGGCCAGGCCCGGGCGGTACCACTCCAGCATGGTGAACTCGAGGTTATGGCAGCGCCCCACCTCGCCGTCCCGGAAGCTGCGGGCGATCTGATAGATGGGCCCGGCGCCGGCGGCCAGCAGGCGCTTCATATGAAACTCCGGCGAGGTCTGCAGCCACAGCCGCTCGCGCCCCTCGGAGGTCGTCGCCTCGCAGCTCAGCGACGCTAGTCCCACATCGGTGCTGCCGCCATGACCCAGTACCGGGGTCTCCACCTCCAGCACGCCGCGCGCGGCGAAGAAGCCGCGCACCTCGGCCAGCAGCCGGGCCCGCTGGCGCAGGGTCTCGATGGACGCCGAGGGGCGCCAGTCGTTAGTCATCACAGCCTCCAGACACACCAAGGCCACGCCTTGGCGTGGCCCTGCAAAAACTACCGTAGTCGCTTGAGCCCTCTCCGAGCGATGCTCAGACCAGGCGAATCCCGGGTAAGGCGGCGGAGTTTAGCAGCGCTAAATGAGCAAGCCGTCCCGGGATTCAACGCCGTATGAGCGAGCGCAGGAAGGGCCCCTCATTAAGCGCGGGAGACATACTCCCCGTTGCGAGTATCGATCTTCAGCACCTCGCCCTGGTTGATAAACAGCGGCACTCGCACCACGGCGCCGGAGGAGAGGGTCGCCGGCTTGGAGCCGCCCTGGGCGGTGTCGCCCTTGAGGCCCGGGTCGGTCTCGACCACTTCCAGCTCGATAAAGTTGGGCGGATTGACGTTGATGGCGTTGTCGTTCCACAGGGTCACGGTGTAGGCGACCTGCTCCTTGAGCCACTTCTCGGTGTCGCCCAGGGCCTTCTTCTCCACCGCGTACTGCTCGAAGGAGCCGTCGGTCTTCATGAAGTGCCACATCTCACCGTCGGTGTAGAGGTACTCCATCTCCAGCTCGAGGACGTCGGCGCCCTCCAGGGACTCGCCGGACTTGAAGGTGCGCTCCCAGACCCGGCCGCTGATCAGGTTGCGCAGCTTGACCCGGTTGAAGGCCTGGCCCTTGCCCGGCTTGACGTATTCGTTCTCGAGGATCGCGCAGGGGTCGCCGTCCAGCATTACCTTCAGACCGCCCTTGAATTCGTTGGTAGAATAGTTCGCCATGATTCCTCGCTGAATGATCGGCGCCCCGCCATGGCGGCGGCGCAGGAAATGAATCGACGGGCGCCGAGGCGCCCGCCCGCAATTGGTGTGCCGCATGATAACCCGAAGCCCGGCCGATGTGCAGAGCGTCCCCCTCGCCTCCCCCCAGGAGCGCGCCCCCTGGCAGCGCCAGTTGGCCGGCGTCATCCGCGACCCGCTGGAACTCTGCCGGCGCCTCGGCCTGGACCCGGCCTGGCGGCCCGGCGCCGAGGCCGGCCATGCCCTATTCGAGGTGCGGGTGCCCGAGGCCTACCTCTCGCGCATCCGCCCCGGCGACCCCACGGACCCGCTGCTGCGTCAGGTGCTGCCGCTGGGCGAGGAGACCGCGGCGGTGCCGGGCTTCCTGGCCGACCCGCTCCGGGAGGCCGAGCATACCCCGGCCAAGGGGCTGATCCACAAGTACGCCGGCCGGGTCCTGCTGATCGCCAGCCCCAGTTGCGCCATCAACTGCCGCTACTGCTTCCGTCGCCACTTCCCCTATGGCGAGAACGCCCCCTCCCGGGCCCAGTGGGAGGCGAGCCTGGACACCCTGCGCGGCGATGCCTCCATCCGCGAGGCGATCCTCTCCGGCGGCGACCCCCTGGCCGCCAGCGATCGCCAACTGGCCTGGCTGGTGGAACGCCTCGACGCCATCCCCCACCTCAAGCGCCTGCGAATCCACAGCCGCTTGCCGGTGGTGATCCCCGAGCGGGTCGACGACGCCCTGCTCGGCTGGCTCTCCGCCACGCGGCTACAGAAGGTGCTGGTGCTGCATATCAACCATGCCAACGAGATCGATGAGGCGGTGATCGCGGCCTGCGCCCGCCTGAAGCAGGCGGGCGTGACCCTGCTCAATCAGAGCGTGCTGCTGCGCGGCGTCAACGACTCGGTAGCGGCCCTGGCCGCGCTCTCCGAGCGGCTCTTCGAGGCCGGCATCCTGCCCTACTACCTGCATGTGCTCGACCCGGTGGCCGGCGCCGCCCACTTCGATATTCCCGACGACCAGGCCCGCGAACTGGTCGCGGGCCTCAGGCGGGTGCTGCCGGGCTTCCTGATGCCGACCCTGGCCCGGGAAGTGCCCGGCGAGGCGAGCAAGACACCGCTCTGAGATGAGGCATCACGAACGACACGGGAAGGCAACCACATGAAGAGTCGCTGGGACGATATCGAACTGCTACTGGCCGTGGTGGATACGGGGAGTTTCTCGGCGGCAGCGGAGAGCCTGGGCACCAGCACCGCCCGGCTTTCCCGGGCGGTGGCTCGCCTGGAGAAATCCCTGGAGACCACCCTGATACATCGCACCACCCGGCGGCTGGATATGACCGAGGAGGGGCACACCTTTATCACCCAGGCCCGGGCGGCGCTGCATACGCTGGAGTCGGCGGAGGAGGCCCTGTGTGCCAGCCGCCACCGCCCGGCGGGGCGGCTGCGGGTCGACGCGGCCACCCCCTTCCTGATCCACCAGATCGTCCCGCACCTGCGGGACTTCCATGCCGCCTACCCCCATATCCGGCTCGAGCTGACCTCCCACGAGACCAATATCGACCTGATCGAACAGCGCACCGACGTGGCCATCCGCATCGGCGAGCTGGAAGACTCCTCCTTGCACGCCCGTCTTCTCGGCCGCAGTCGTCGCCGCCTGGTCGCCAGCCCCGAGTATTGGCAACGCCACGGCATGCCGACCGGCGCCGAGGACCTGGAGCGGCATACCACCCTCGGCTTCACCCATCTGGCGCATCTCAACCTCTGGCCCCTGAACGGTCAGGAGGTAGCGATTACCCCGACCCTCTCCTCCACCAGCGGCGAGGCCCTGCTCAGCATAGTGGAAGCCGGCCTGGGAATCGCCTGCCTGGCGGATTTCCAGACTCGGACCTCGTGTCAGGCGGGGCGACTCGAAGCCCTCCGCGACGATAGTCCCCATCGGCTGTATGCCCAGATCCAGGCCGTCTACTACCGCAATACCGCACTCAGCAGCCGGATCACGGCGATACTCGATTTCCTGGCGCCGCGCCTGACGCTATAGCGGCCTCTCGGGGTGGTTCTTTGCGGCAAGTAAAAAGGTCTTTTGCACGGCCATGGCTTTATCCCACCGCGACGCCCCAATAGACTGCGCGCAATGCGAATTTGGTTCCAGGAGAAACCATGAAGGTACTACTGATCAACGCCGCCCAGGAATTCGCCCACTCCGGCGGCCGGCTCAACACGACACTGCACGATATCGCGCGTGGCGAACTCGCCGAGCTGGGCCACGAGGTCCAGGAGACCCGGGTCGCCGCCGGCTACGATATCGAAGCGGAAGTCGAGAAGTTCCTGTGGGCGGATGTCATCGTCTACCAGATGCCGGGCTGGTGGATGGGCGCGCCCTGGATGCTCAAGAAGTATATCGACGAGGTCCTCACCCTCGGCCACGGCAGGCTGTTCGCCAGCGACGGGCGCTCGCGCCAGGATCCGAACCGCCACTACGGCAGCGGCGGCCTGCTGCAGGGACGACGTTACATGCTGTCGGTGACCTGGAACGCCCCGCAGGAGGCCTTCGACGAGGCCGGCAACTTCTTCGAGGGTCGGGGGGTCGATGCCGTTTACTTCCCGTTCCACAAGTCCCAGGAGTTCCTGGGTCTTCAAGGCCTGCCGACCTTCCTGGCCACCGACGTCATCAAGGCTCCCCGGGTAGACGCCGATATCGCCGCCTACCGGGAGCATCTTCGCCGACACCTCGCCGCCGCCTGACCCCACTCACCGGGACACCTGCCCCCGGGAGCCTGGTGGCAAGCCAAACGTCGATCGCCCCCATGGCAATACCATGGGGGCGATTGTCTTCAGGCGTCAGGTTCGAGCGTCAGGCTAAGGTTTCGGCGGTCACATTGGCCGCGGGAGCGGCGCTGGAGGCCCGGCGGTTGATGGCGCCGACCACCGCCTTCATCGAGGCGCTGGTGATGCTCTCGTCGGTGCCCACACCGAACACCGCCTCGCCGTCGATGCGCACCTCCACATAGGCGATCGCCTCGGCATCGGCACCCTGGCCGCGGGAGTGTTCGTGATAGTCGATGACCTCCACGTCATGGCCGGCCGCCGCCAACCCCTTGATAAAGGCCGCCAGGGGGCCATTGGCTTCGCCGCGAACGGTCTGGGGCTTGCCGTCCACGGTGATGGCCGCCTCCAGTACCACCCGGGGGCTGTCCGGCTCGGAGGAGAGGCGGTGATTGATCAGGGCCAGGGGCGCCTCCTGGGCCAGGTACTCGTCGGCGAAGGCCTGGTAGATCATCTGCGAGGTGATCTCCTTGCCCGTGCGATCGGCCACCTCCTGCACCACCTGGCTGAACTCCATGGCCAGGCGCCGCGGCAGCTCGATGCCGTGCTCCTGCTCCAGCAGGTAGGAGACCCCGCCCTTGCCGGACTGGCTGTTGACGCGGATCACCGCCTCGTAGCTGCGCCCCACGTCGAGCGGGTCGATGGGCAGGTAGGGCACCTCCCAGACGGCCTCCGGGTTGGCGCGACGCTCGGCCATGCCCTTCTTGATGGCGTCCTGGTGGGAGCCGGAGAAGGCGGTGAACACCAGGTCGCCCACATAGGGGTGGCGGGGATGCACCGGCAGCTGGTTGCAGTACTCCACCTCGCGCATGATTGGGGTGATATTGGAGAAGTCGAGGCCCGGGTGCACGCCCTGGGTGTAGAGGTTCATGGCCAGGGTGACGAGGTCGACGTTGCCGGTGCGCTCGCCGTTACCGAACAGGGTGCCCTCGACGCGATCGGCGCCGGCCATCACGGTGAGCTCGGCGGCGGCCACCCCGGTGCCCCGGTCGTTATGGGGGTGGACGCTGACGATCAGCGCCTCGCGATCCTTGACGTGGCGGCAGAACCACTCCACCTGATCGGCGTAGTTATTGGGGGTCGCCGCCTCCACGGTGGCCGGCAGGTTGACGATCATCTTCTTCTCGGCGCTGGCGCCATAGGCGGTCATCACCGCTTCCACCACCTCCTTGGCGAAGTCCATCTCGGTGGTGGTAAAGAGCTCCGGCGAGTACTGGAAGGTCCAGTGGGTCTCCGGGGCGGCCTCCATCAGCTCACGGATCTGGGTGGTGGCATCCACGGCGATCTGGGTGCACTGGGCCTTGTCGACGTTGAAGACCACGCGGCGGAAGACCGGATCGGTGGCGTTGTAGACGTGAACGATGGCGTTCTTGGCGCCCTTCAGGGCCTCGAAGGTGCGCTCGATCAGGTGCGGACGCGCCTGGGTCAGCACCTGGATGGTGACGTCCTCGGGAATCTTGTCGTTCTCGATCAGCGAGCGCACGAAGTCGAAGTCGGTCTGGGAGGCGGAGGGGAAGCCCACCTCGATCTCCTTGAAGCCGATCTTGAGGAGCATGTCGAAGAAGCGCTGCTTGCGCTCGGCGTCCATGGGATCGATCAGCGACTGGTTGCCGTCGCGCAGGTCGACGCTGCACCACAGCGGCGGCGTCTCGATACGCCGACTCGGCCACTGGCGATCGGGCAGGTCCACGGCGACGAAGGGGCGGTACTTGCTGGACGGGTCCTTGAGCATCATGCGGGCATCTCCTGGCGACGGGGCAGAAACGGCGACGCCCCGGCGGCACAGGGGCCGACCGGGGCGTCATAAGGCACTCGGGCCACGATCATACGAGTGATCGCGGCCTGGGCACGACATACGGAAGGAAAACGGGGGGTAATGGACATCTTGCAACCTCGAGACTAGAGAACGACTTCGCGATGCACGGCATCGCCCGACACGCTTAGTGGTCGGCTAGTAGTTGTAGGTCTAGGCTGAGGCGGCAAAATGTGATGTTCATACCCCCTAGAAAATCAGGAACGGCCCGGGCTGTCAACTACCGCGACGCTGGAGCGCCTCCTCCATCCGCGACAGCTGCGCCTTGAGATCGCGCACATCGTCGCGCAGGCCATGCAGTTCCGCGGCCTCCCCCTCGCCGTTCTCCAGCTCGATGGCCAGGCTCTCCTTCTGCATCACGTCCAGCACGATGCCGATCATCATGTTCAGGAAGATAAAGGCGTTGAGGAAGATAAAGGTCAGGTAATAGATCCAGCTCCAGGCGTACAGCTCCTGGGTGGCATACATCACATCGGTCCAGTCCTCGAAGGTGGCGACACGGAACAGGGTGAGCATGGCAATGGAGATATTGCCCCACAGGAACTCGTCCACCTCGGCGAACAGGAAGCTGCCGAGGGCGGCGTAGATATAGAAGATGATAAACATCAGCAGGGCCACGTAACCCATGCGCGGGATCGACTTGACCAGCGCCACCATCAGGATGCGCAGCTCCGGGATCATCGAGACCAGGCGCAGCACCCGGAAGATGCGCAACAGCCGCGCCAGCAGCACCATCTCCGAGTCGTCCATGGGAATCAGGCTGGCGGTGACAATCAGGAAGTCGAAGACGTTCCAGCCCTTCCTGAAGAAGTCGCGCAGGCGCTTCTCTGCCCCGATGCGGATCAGGATCTCCACCAGGAAGAAGATCGTCACCCCGGTATCGAAGACCAGCAGCGCCTGCTCGAAGCGCGAGGTCTCCTCATAGGTCTTGGCGCCGATCAATAACGCCGAGAGGATAATGATGGCGATCACGAAGGTCTCGAAGACCTTGTGGCTGCGCAACCGCTCGAAGCGGTCGCGCCAGATACTCAGGGAAGTCATGGGCGAATCGGTCACGGCAGACGGAGAGTGGCTAGGGTCACAAGGTGCCGTGGATTATCCCCTATCGCCCCGGGATGGCAAAGGCAGGAATCGTGAAGAGTTGGAGCAAGGGCGCCACTTGGCCAGGCGCTCGGCACTGGCCAGGGAAGGCGGTCAGGTGGTCACGCCGGCGCTCTCCAGGATACCCAAGAGATCCTGGGCGTGGGCGGCGGCGTCGCGACCCAGGGAGGTGAGGTAGCCACCATCGGCCTGGCTGAGCAGGCCCTTGGCATGCAGCCGACCGGCGGCGGCCACCAGGCCGGGGGCGGCGCTGGAGGCGTGCACCTTGAGCCCTTCCTGGGTGGTACTCAGGTTGTAGAGGCAGAGCAGGTGCAGCTCATCGAGGAGTTCTGGGGTGAAGCGTGATGCGGTCATGGCAGCCTCCGGCGACCTGGGGAAGTCCCTCGACCCTACGCCAGCGGCGCGCGTGCCGCCAGCCCCGGCTTTCCACGCAACGTCGGCCTCTCCCTCTCGGCAGGAGATAAGCTAAGCCGGCGACAAGCCTACGCGAGGCGCTGTGAACCCATCCCTGGGAGCTACTTTTGCCGTCCCTGGACAAAAAACCCTCGCTCCGTCTTGTCCCCGGCGCTTATCTCGACAAGCCTCGGAGATGATGGCTTACGGCTTCTCCAGATCTCCCTGGCGATAGCCGATTAGATAGAGCACCGCATCCAGCCCCAGGGTGGAGATGGAGTGGTTGGCCTGGGCGCGGACCAGCGGCTTGGCGCGGAAGGCGATGCCCAGCCCCGCGGTGGCCAGCATCTTGAGATCGTTGGCGCCATCTCCCACGGCGATGGTCTGCTCCAGCGCCAGCCCCTCCCGTTCGGCGATCTCGCGTAACAGCAGCGCCTTGCGATCGGCGTCGAGGATCGGCTCCTTGACCTCGCCGGTCACCTTGCCGTTCTCGATCACCAGCTCGTTGGCATGGATCTCGTCGAAGCCGAGCTTCTGTTGCAGGTGGCGGGCGAAGTAGGTGAAGCCGCCGGAGAGGATGGCGGTGCGGTAGCCCAGGCGCTTGAGCTGGGTCATCAGCCGCTCGACGCCGTCCATCAGGGGCAGCTCCTCGGCGATCTCGGCGAGCACCGACTCGTCGAGGCCCTTGAGCTTGCTCATCCGCTCGCGGAAGCTCTGCTGGAAATCCAGCTCGCCGCGCATGGCCCGCTCGGTGACCTCGGCCACCTCGTCGTAGACGCCGTGGCGGCGGGCCAGCTCGTCGATCACCTCGGCCTGGATCAGGGTGGAATCCATATCGAAGCAGACCAGGCGGCGGTGGCGGCGCCAGATGGAGTCCTCCTGGATGGCGATATCCACGCCATGCATGGCGCCAAGCGCCAGGGCCTTCTCGCGCAGGGCATCCAGGTCCACCTCCTCGCCACGCAGCCAGCACTCCACGCAGGCGCCCTGGATGACGTCATGCTCGACGGGCACGCCGCCGTCCAGGGGCTCGCGGCCGGAGAGGCGGTGGATCAGCTCCACGGTGAGGCCGTGCTCGGCGGTCAGCGCCCCCACCTCGGCGAGAATGCCTGCCGGCAGGTGCGGCGCCAGCAGGGTGAGGATCAGCCGCGGCTGGCTGGCATGGCTGCTCCAGCGCTGGTAGTCCTCGGCGCTGACCTGGATCGCCTGGACGTCCAGGCCCAGTTCGTCCCCGGCCTCCCCCAGCAGGGCCTCCAGGTCGCTCTCGTGGTCGAGGCCCACCAGGGCCTCCAGGGAGAGCATGCCGAAGGTCACGCTCTGGTTGATATCCAGCAGCCGCGCCCCGCTGCGGGCCAGCGCCTTGCCCAGCCCGGCCAGTTGGCCGGGGCGTGCCGCCCCGGTGGCGCGAATCAATACTCGTCGTGTCATGTTAACCCCAGTCTTGAGCGAGAAGCCGGAAGCGGGAAATGTCCCACTCCCAGCGCCGAGCCGGTTGTTCTTCAAGCTTCCGGCTTCAAGCTTTCCAACCTATCCACCTTCTGGAAGCCCCGGGGCAGCTTGCTGCCGCGCCGGCCGCGTTCGCCCGCATAGTAGTCGAGATCCGTCGCCTTGAGGGTCAGGTGACGCTTGCCGGAGCGGATCACCAGGGCATCGCCCTCGGCCAGCAGGGCGATATCCCGCACCAGCTCCTCGCGACGTGCCGCCCGGGCCCCGGGAATATCAAGCATCTTGTTGCCCTTGCCCTTGGCCATCTCCGGCAGCTGTTCCAGGGCGAAGACCAGCAGGCGTCCCTCGTTGGAGACCACCGCCACCCGCACCTTGTCGCCCTCGGGGATGCGCAGGGGCGGCAGGACGGCACAGCCCTTGGGCAGGTTCAGGGCCGCCTTGCCGGCCTTGTTCTTGCCGGTCAGGTCGTCGAGCCGCGCCACGAAGCCATAGCCGCCGTCGGAGGCGAGCAGGAAGCGCGCCTCGGGCGGGGCCAGCATCAGCCCCGCCATATGAGCGCCGGCGGCCACATTGACCCGCCCGGTGACCGGCTCGCCCTGGCTGCGGGCGCTGGGCAGGTTATGGGCGGCCAGGGTATAGGCGCGGCCGGTGTCGTCGAGCAGCACCAGGGGCTGGTTGGTCTTGCCCCGGGCCGCCAGCAAAAAGCGGTCGCCGGCCTTGAAGGCCAAGCCCTCGGGATCGATATCGTGGCCCTTGGCGGCGCGGATCCAGCCCTTCTCGGAGAGCACCACGGTGATGGGGTCGGCGCCCATCAGCTCCACCTCGGAGAGGGCCTTGGCCTCCTCCCGCTCGACCAGCGGCGAACGGCGCGCATCGCCGTGGTCCTTGGCCGCCTCGCGCAGCTCCCGCTCGATCAGGTCGGTGAGCTTGGCCTCGCTGCCGAGCAGGGCCTGGAGGCGCTTGCGCTCCTTGCTCAGCTCGTCCTGCTCGCCGCGGATCTTCATCTCCTCGAGCTTGGCCAGGTGGCGCAGGCGCAGCTCGAGGATCGCCTCGGCCTGGCGCTCCGAGAGGCCGAAGGCGGCGATCAGGGCCGGCTTGGGCTCGTCCTCCTCGCGGATGATGCGGATCACCTCGTCGATATTGAGGTAGGCGATCAGCAGGCCCTCGAGCAGGTGCAGGCGCTCCTCCACCTTGCCCAGGCGATGCTCCAGGCGCCGGCGCACCGTGGTGCGGCGAAAGCGCAGCCACTCGCCGAGCAGCTCCGGCAGCGGCATCACCCGGGGCCGGCCGTCGAGGCCGATGACATTGAGGTTGACCCGGATATTCTTCTCCAGGTCGGTGGTGGCGAACAGATGCGCCATCAGCGCCTCGATATCGACCCGATTGGAGCGCGGTTCGATGACCAGGCGGGTGGGCTCCTCATGGGTCGACTCGTCGCGCAGGTCGGCGACCATGGGCAGCTTCTTGGCCTGCATCTGAGCGGCGATCTGCTCCAGCACCTTGGCGCCGCTCACCTGGTAGGGCAGCGCGGTGATCACCACCCGCCCCTCTTCCAGGACGTAACGGCCGCGCAGCTTCACCGAGCCGCGACCGCTCTCGTAGAGATTCCTGAGGTCGGCGCGGGGGGTGATGATCTCGGCGGCGCTGGGAAAGTCCGGCGCCGGCAGGTACTCCAGCAGATCCGCCGTCGTCGCCTCGGGCCGGCGCAGCAGATGGCAGGTGGCCTCGACCACTTCGCTGACGTTGTGGGGCGGAATATCGGTGGCCATGCCCACGGCGATGCCGGTGCCGCCGTTGAGCAGCACATGGGGCAGGCGCGCCGGCAGCACCACCGGCTCGTTCATGGTGCCGTCGAAGTTGGGGGTCCAGTCGACGGTGCCCTGGCCCAGTTCCGAGAGCAGCACCTCGCTGAACTTGGAGAGCCGCGCCTCGGTATAGCGCATGGCGGCGAACGACTTGGGATCGTCGGGGCTGCCCCAGTTGCCCTGGCCATCCACCAGCGGGTAGCGGTAGCTGAACGGCTGGGCCATCAGCACCATGGCCTCGTAGCAGGCGCTGTCGCCATGGGGGTGGAACTTGCCCAGCACATCGCCGACGGTACGCGCCGACTTCTTGTACTTGGCGTTGGCGGAGAGCGCAAGCTCGCGCATGGCGTAGACGATGCGCCGCTGCACCGGCTTCATGCCGTCGCCGATATGCGGCAGCGCCCGATCGAGGATGACGTACATCGAGTAGTCGAGGTACGCCTTCTCGGTATATTCGCGCAGCGAAAGGCGTTCGACGTCGCCCTCCGCCACCTGGATATCCATGGTCATGGGTTCTAGGCCCTATTGGTCGTCATGGAAGATTCGCGGGGAGTGCCCGCACTCAATTCATCGGCGTCGCCGCCCCATGGGAACGTGGCTTTTCTGCGCGAATGGTGCCCTGGCGGGCCTTTTCATTCGGCCGCCGCTACGCGGCGGTTCGCGCGCTAAAGCGTGCTCCTACGGGGCTTATGGCTCGGCGCTTGGCGGCTTGGCGCTACACCTCGATATCGGCGAGGTTGCCGTAATCCTCGAGCCAGCTCTTGCGGTCGGCGGCACGCTTCTTGGCCAGCAGCATATCCATCATCTCCAGGGTGCCGTCGCCGTCGTCCCGGGTCAGCTGCACCAGGCGCCGGGTGTCCCGAGCCATGGTGGTCTCGCGCAGCTGCAGGGGGCTCATCTCGCCCAGGCCCTTGAAACGCTGCACGTTCACGGTGCCGCGCTTACCCTCCAGCTTGCGCAGGGTGGCCGCCTTCTCGCTCTCGTCCAGGGCGTAGTAGACCTCCTTGCCCAGGTCGATGCGGTAGAGGGGCGGCATGGCCACATGGACATGGCCGGCGTCCACCAGGGCCGGGAAGTGGCGCACGAAGAGCGCGCACAGCAGGGTCGCGATATGCAGGCCGTCGGAGTCGGCGTCGGCGAGGATGCACACCTTGTGGTAGCGCAGCTTGGAGAGGTCGTCGCTGCCCGGGTCGAGGCCGATGGCCACGGCGATATCGTGCACCTCCTGGGAGCCGTAGATATCGTGGCTGTCCACCTCCCAGGTATTGAGGATCTTGCCGCGCAGCGGCAGGATCGCCTGGGTCTCGCGATCCCGGGCCTGCTTGGCGCTGCCGCCGGCGGAGTCCCCCTCCACCAGGAAGAGCTCGCTGGTGGCGGGATCCTGGCCGGAGCAGTCCGCCAGCTTGCCGGGCAGCGCCGGCCCCGAGGTGACCTTCTTGCGGGCCACCTTCTTGGCGCTCTTCTGGCGCCGCTGGGCGGCGCTGATCACCAGCTCGGCCAGGGCCTCGGCCTGGTCGACATGGTGGTTGAGCCACAGCGAGAAGGCGTCCTTGACCACCCCCGAGACGAAGGCCGCCACGGTGCGCGAGGAAAGGCGCTCCTTGGTCTGGCCGGCAAACTGGGGATCGAGCATCTTCACCGAGAGCACGAAGGCGACCCGCTCCCAGAGGTCGTCGGCGGTCAGCTTGACGCCCCGGGGCAAGAGGCTGCGGTAGTCGCAGAACTCGCGCAGCGCCTCGAGCAGCCCCGAGCGCAGGCCGTTGACATGGGTGCCGCCCAGGGGGGTGGGGATCAGGTTGACGTAGCTCTCCTGCAGCGATTCGCCGCCCTCCGGCAGCCACTGCACCGCCCAGTCCACCGCCTGGTCGTCATCGGAAAAATGGCCCACGAAGGGCGCCTGGGGCAGCACCTCGTAACCGTCGGTGGACTGCGCCAGGTAGTCGCGCAGGCCATCCTCGTACTGCCAGGCGCTCTCGGTGCCGTCCGGCTCCACCAGGGTGATCTTGAGTCCCGGACAGAGCACCGCCTTGGCGCGCAGCAGGTGCTTCAGCCGCCCCAGCGCCAGCTTGGGGCTATCGAAGTAGCTCGCCTCGGGCCAGAAGCGCACCAGGGTGCCGGTGGTGCGCTTGGCGCAGCTGCCGATCACCGCGAGCTCGGCGACCTTCTCGCCGCGCTCGAAGGCGATGGCATGGCGGCTGCCGTCGCGGCACACCTCCACCTCCAGCCGCGTGGAGAGCGCATTGACCACCGAGACCCCGACCCCGTGCAGGCCGCCGGAGAAGCGGTAGCTGGAGTCGGAGAACTTGCCGCCGGAGTGCAGCTTGGTGAGGATCAGCTCGACCCCGGAGACGCCATGCTCCGGGTGAATATCGATGGGCATGCCGCGACCGTCGTCGGCCACCTCGATGCGCCCATCCTCGCCGAGGCGCACGCTGATCTCCCGGGCATGGCCGGCCAGGGCCTCGTCGACGCTGTTGTCGATGACCTCCTGGGCCAGGTGGTTGGGACGACTGGTGTCGGTGTACATGCCGGGGCGCTTGCGCACCGGCTCGAGTCCGGAGAGTACCTCGATGGAGCTGGCACTGTATTGCGTCATAAATGTTCCGGTCGCTAGTCGTTATCGATGCCCATGGTAGCCGCGTCCTGCCCCCGGCGCCCCTCAATCATTCCAGCGGCGTTTGCCCTGGCCGGTCGAGGGCCTCCTGCTCGGCGATACGCCGGGCCGTCTCCGGGGCCAGGCGGTGGCCGCCCCAGGCCAGGATCGCCGGCAGATGATCGGCCAGCGCCGTGAAGGCGTGATCGCCGCCGGGATGCAGCAGGGTCGCGGCGCCACGGTAGGCGGCGAAGGCCTCGCGGCAGTCCAGGGTCTCGTCGGCGGTACCCAGCAGCAGCAGGTAGCGCTCGGGCGTCAGCCGCCGCGGTGTCATGGCCGAGAGCGCCTCCCGGTGAGCCGCCGTCAGGCGAAAGGCCTCGCCGGTGTACTCGTTGATGAAGCGCTCGCCGATCCAGTCGGCCATCAGCGCCGCCGGCCGCAGCGCCGGGTTGATCAGGACCGCCTCGAGGCCATGCCGCTCGGCCAGGCAACTGGCCAGGAAGCCCCCCAGGGAGCTGCCCACCAGCAGCGGCCTGGGCCCCAGGGCCGGGAGCGCCTCCTCGGCCAGGGCCAGGGCCGCCTCGGGGCGATGGGGCAGCTGAGGGGCGGCGCAGGCCAGGCCCAGGGCCTCGCAGGCCCGTACCATCAGGCGCAGCTTGGGGGAGCCCAGGCCGCTATTGAAGCCATGCAGATAGAGCAGGCCCGAGGCCGGCTCCCCGCCGCGCGGTGCGCTTAGCATACCGCAACCCCTGGATGGATAACCAGTTTCCAGTAAAGACGCCTCACGGTACTTCCGCCTCGGCGGCCCAGAAGGCCTCGATCAGGCCGCGGCTGGAGTCGTCCATGGTCTCCTGGCCGCGGCGGCCGGCGAGGATCCGCTCGGTCTCGCCGGCGATGCGCTTGCCCAGCTCCACCCCCCACTGGTCGAAGGGGTTGATATCCCAGATCACCGCCTGGACATAGACCTTGTGTTCGTAGAGGGCGATCAGCGCCCCCAGGGTGGCCGGGGTCAGGCGCTCCAGCAGCAGGGTGGTGGAGGGCTGATTGCCCCGGTAGCGCTTGTGGCTGGGCTGGGCGTCGCCATTCTCCAGGGCCTCGTCGCCGAGCATCAGCACCCGGGACTGGGCGAAGCAGTTGGCCAGCGTTAAACGGTGCTGCTCCTTGAGGTGGGCCCGGGTGGCGGCGTCCGCCACCTCGTCATAGCGGCGCAGGGGAGCGATAAAGTCGCAGACCACCGCCTGGGTACCCTGGTGCAGCAGCTGATAGAAGGCGTGCTGGGCATTGGGGCCCAGCTGGCCCCAAAGCACCGGGCAGGTGGCGTAATCCACCTGGCGGCCGTCGTGGGTCACCGACTTGCCGTTGGACTCCATCTCCAGTTGCTCGAGGTAGGCGGCGAAGTACTCCAGGCGGCCGTCATAGGGGAGGATGGAGTGGGCGCGGATATCCAGGAAGTTGACGTTCCAGATGCCCGCCAGGGCCAGCAATACCGGCAGGTTGTCGGCGAGATCCGCTTCACGGAAGTGGCGATCCATGGCGTGGGCCCCGGCCAAGAGCTCCCGGAAGTGCTCCATGCCCACCACCAGGGCGATGGGCAGGCCGATGGCCCCCCACAGCGAATAGCGTCCGCCGACCCACTCCCAGAACTCCAGTTGGTGCGCGTCGGCGATGCCCCAGTCGCGCATCTTCTCGGGGCTGGCCGAGACGCCGATAAAGTGCTGGCGCATCACCAGCGACGCCGGCATGCCGAAACGCTCGCCGGCCAGCCGCGCCAGCAGCCAGTCCCGGGCGGTGCGGGCATTGGAGAGGGTATCGATGGTGGTAAAGGATTTCGACGAGAGCACGAACAGCGTGGTCTCGGGATTGAGGCGCCCCAGGTAGTCGGCCAGTTGGGAGCCGTCCATGGTGGAGGCGAAGTGCACTTCCAGCGCCTGACTCCCCTCGGGGCGGAAATCGGCCAGGGCATGGGTCACCATCAAGGGCCCCAGGTCGGAGCCGCCCACTCCCAGGTTGACCACGTCACGAATCGGCTTGCCGGTGGCGCCGCGCCACTGGCCCGTATGCAGCTTGGCCACCATGGCCTCCATGCGCGCCAGGGTACGATGCACCGCCGGTACCAGGTCCTCGCCCTCCACCACCAGGGAGGCCGACTCGGGCAGGCGCAGGGCGGTATGCAGCGCCGGGCGATCCTCGCTGATATTGACCCGCTCGCCATCCAACAACCGACCGATGGCCTGGGGCACGCCGGCCTCCCGGGCCAGCGCCAGCAGCAGCTCCCGGGTCTCGGGGGCCCAGCGCTGCTTGGCCAGGTCCAGGGTCAGCCCCGCGGCGCTGCGGGTAAAGGCCCGGTGGCGGCCGGGCTGCTCGGCGAACAGCGTCTTGAGATGCACCTCCCCCAGGGTCTCGCGATGGGCGACCAGGGCCCGCCAGGCGGGACGCCGGGACAGGGGTGACGCTGACGGCATAACTCTCTCCTTGAACAGTGGCCATACGCCGGCCTTGGGGATATCGCAGTTGGCACCCTCTCGGCACGGAGACCCGGGGCTACCCTCGGCCACTCCAACTTCGATCGCCCGGCAACCGGCCCGGCTACATCGCGGGCCCCAACGCCTGGTGTGACCATACCCGGACTTAGCCGGGGTCGTGTCATCCCGCGACACGCAGTAGAATGGTCGTATTTCCCCCGGGCCCACCATGCCATGAGTGACGCATCTTACCGTGACGCGATCTTTTCCACACCCCTGGACCGGGTCGCGCGCTTCTCCTTCGACGAGCAGGTGGTCGCCTGTTTTCCCGACATGATTCGCCGCTCGGTGCCGGGCTATGGCCAGATCCTCGGCATGCTGGGGGTGATCGCCGAGCGCCACCTGCGTCACGGCGCCCGGGTCTATGACCTGGGCTGCTCCCTGGGCGCCGCCGGCCTGGCCCTGGCCGGGCGCCTGCCGCCGGCGGCCTTCGACTACACCGGGGTGGACCTCTCTCCGGCCATGGTGAGCCGGGCCCGGGAGACCCTGGATAGCGAGTGTCCCGAGCACGCCATCAGCGTGGTGGAGGGGGATATTCGCACCCTCGACTACCGGCCCGCGGGCATGATCCTGCTCAACTTCACCCTGCAGTTCCTGCCGCCGGCGGATCGCGACGCCCTGATGCGCCGCCTGCATGAGGCCCTGGAGCCCGGCGGGGTGCTGATCCTCTCCGAGAAGATCAGGGCCGCCGACGAGCAGGAGAACGCCTGGCTGGTGGAGCGCTACCACGACTTCAAGCGCGCCAACGGCTACAGTGACCTGGAGATCAGCCAGAAGCGCACGGCGCTCGAGAACGTACTGATCCCCGACAGCCTGGAGGCGCACCATGCGCGCCTGGCCGAGGCCGGCTTCTCGCGCAGCCTGACCTGGTTCCAGTTCCTCAATTTCGCCTCGCTGATCGCCTTCAAGGAGTAGCGGGCGCCGGCGGGGCCGGGAGGCTCTCCATGTCGCCTACCCTGCTCGCCCTCTTGCTGCCCCTCGGCGGCGCCTGGCTGGCCACCGCCTGGTGGCACCGCCACAAGCCGCTGCCGCCGGGCCTGCATGTGGTGGGTCCCTGGCGAAGCGCCGGCGACCTGCGCCTGCTGCTCGACGAGACCTATGCGGATACCTCAGGACGACGCCGCCGACGCCAGGCCATCTTCGCCGAATGGCACCGCCTGATCGCCCAGGCCCGCCGCCTGGTGATGATCGACCTCTTCCTGCTCGATGATGGCCTCCTGGGACGGGCGCTGTGCCAGGCGCTGATCCAGCGCAAGGCCCGGGTGCCGGCCCTGGAGGCGGTGGTCCTGGTGGATCCCATCAATCACCGCTACGGCGGGCGCGAGGCGCCTCAGCTGGAACGCCTGCGCCGCGCCGGCATTCGGGTGGTCAGCTGCGACCTGACCCCGGGGCGCGATCCCAACCCGAGCTGGTCGGCGCTCTGGCGAGGGCTCTTTCGCCCCCTGGGCAACTCGCCCCGGGGCGGCTGGCTGCCCGATCCCCTGGGGCCCGGTCGGGTCTCCCTGCGCAGCTACCTGGCGCTGCTCAACCTCAACGCCGACCATCGCAAGACCCTGGTGGTGGACGAGGGCGACGGCTGGCGGGCGGTGCTGGGCTCGGCCAATGCCGACGAGGCGAGCCGCGATTATCGCAACGCCGCCCTGAGCCTGGGCGGCCCCGCGGCCCAGGACCTGCTGCATAGCGAGCTGGCCCTGGCGCGGCGCTCCGGCCTCGGCTGGCTACCGCCCTGCCCGGCCCCGCCAGGCGGCGAACCGTCCTCCCTTCCACGGCTGCGTCTGCTCACCGAGGGCGCCGTCCGCGACACCCTGCTGACGCTGCTCGCCGAGGCCCGCCCCGGCGATCGCCTCTGGGTGTGCGCCTACTACCTGGCCCATCGCCGGGTGATCCACGCCCTGCTGGCCGCCCGGCGCCGCGGCGTGGCGATCCGCCTGCTGCTGGATCCTAACGACCACCACTTCGGCCACGCCAGCCCCGGGATTCCCAACCGCCCGGCGGCCCGGGAGCTGGCCCGCCGGGGCCTGGCCATCCGCTGGTACGGCGATGCCGAGGCCCAGGGCCATGCCAAGTGGCTGCTCCACCAGCGCCCCGGGGCTCCCGCCACCCTGCTGCTGGGCTCCGCCAACCTCAGCCGGCGCAGCCTCGACGACAACAACTTCGAGGCCAATATCCAACTGGAGGCCGCGGCGGATCACCCGGTGATCCGCCGGGCCCGGGCAAGCTTTCTTCGCTACTGGCATAATCGCCACGGAGAAACCCATAGCCGCCCCTTCCCGGCCCGGGACGACGCCACGCCCTGGCGCTACTGGCGTTATCGACTGATGGAGGCCAGCGGCTGGTGCACTTTTTAAGGATCCTATGAACAGCCCCCATCGCGACCTCTACCGCGCCTTCCTCGACCAGGGCCTGGAGACCTGGCTGGCCCGCCTGCCGGAACAGCTGGCCCAGGGCCTCGACCGCCAACGTTTCGGCGACCTGCCGGCCTGGGAGAAGGCCGTGGCCAAGCTGCCGCCGCTCCCCGAGGAACGCGAGGCCTACCTGGATACCGATACCGTCGGCGTCGAGGTGGCCCTCAACGACAGCCAGCGCCGCCAGTGCGAGAACCTGCTGAGGAAACTCGCCCCCTGGCGCAAGGGCCCCTATCGGCTGGGCGGCATCAGCATCGACACCGAATGGCGCTCCGACTGGAAGTGGCAGCGCCTGGCCCCGCACCTGGCCGACCTGGCCGGGCGCCGGGTGCTCGACGTGGGCGGCGGCAGCGGCTACCACGGCTGGCGCATGGCCGGGGCCGGGGCCTCCTTCGTGCTGGTGATCGACCCCTCGCCGCGCTTCTACTACCAGTTCCAGGCGGTACGCCACTTCGTCGGCGACCGGGACACCCACCGCACCCACTTCCTGCCGGTGGGCATCGAGGCGGTCCCCGACGACCTGCAGTGGTTCGATACGGTCTTCTCCATGGGGGTGCTCTACCACCGCCCCTCGCCCCTGGAGCACCTGCTCAAGCTCAAGGCGTGCCTGCGCCCGGGGGGCGAACTGGTGCTGGAGACCCTGGTGGTGGAGGGCGACGAGACCACGGTGCTGCTGCCCGGCGAGCGCTACGCCGCCATGCCCAATGTCTACTTCCTGCCCTCCTCACAAGCCCTGTGTCACTGGCTGGAGCGCTGCGGCTTCGACAATGTCCGGGTGGTGGACGAGGCGGTCACCACCACCGAGGAGCAGCGTTCCACCGACTGGATGACCTTCCAGTCCCTGGCCGACTTCCTCGATCCCGAGGACCCGACGAAGACCCGCGAAGGCTACCCGGCCCCGCGGCGGGCGGTGGTGATCGCCAATCGCCCGGCCTGAAGCCCTTAGCGCCGCAAGATCACCAGCCAGCGCCCCAGGTTGAGCAGGCTGGCCAGCGACGCCGCCACATAGGTGAAGGCACAGGCGGTGAGCAGGTGGCGGGCCGCCGGCATATCGTAGGGAGGCACATACTCCTTGAGCAGCGGCAGGGCGCGGCGGTAGCTGGCGTCCAGCTCCACCGGCAAGGTGATCAGGTGCACCAGGGCGGCGGTGCCGAAGCTCAGCACCGCGGCCAGGATCACCAGGGCCAGGCCAGTGGGGGTGCGGGTCAAGAGAAACAGCAGCGGCGCGGCCATCATCAGCGCCGCGCCGAGCTTCTCGGCGCCCTGGGCCAGGCGCACCAGGCGGGTACGCGCCAGCAGCGGTTGATAGCCCTGGTGATGTTGGATGGCGTGACCCACCTCATGGGCCGCCACCGTCACCGCGGTCAGGGAACATCCCTCGAAATGCTCCGGGCTCAGGCGCACCCGCCTGGCCTCGGGGTCGTAGTGATCCCCCGCCTCGGTGACCTCCACTTCCACCCCCTCGAGCCCCAGGCGCTCGACCAGATGCTCGGCCAGCTCGCCGCCGCTGCCGGGATAGTCATCCCGCGGGGCGCTATGGCGCGCCAGCACCCAGCGCGCCCAGACATTGGGCAACAGGAACAAGGCCAGGAGCCCACCCACCAGCAGCAGCCAGATCACGCCTTCCACCCTCCTCTATCTCTCTGTTCGCTTCGACCCCCGGGAATCCCGGCCGTTCTGGGCCTCCTTCAAACATACAAGCGCGTCGGACCGTCGGACCGTCGGACCGTCGGCAACACCAAACTTGTATGTCTGAAGCAGGGAGTACACTAGGTCGTGGTTCACGCTGATCAGCGAAGACCCAAAACACGGACGCCCCCGACGGCAGAGACCGTCGGGGGCGTCGCTTCACCTGGGCTTTGACTTAACCCAGCAGGTCGCGAATATCCTTGGCTTCCCAGTGCGGGAAGTGCTTGCGCACCAGGGCATTGAGGTCCTGCTCGAAGGCCGCCCAGTCCACCTGGCCGGGCTGGGCCTGGCGAGCCTGCCCCAGGCCGCGAACCATGCCGGCACCCACGGTGACGTTGCTCAGGCGATCGATCACCACGAAGCTGCCGGTGCCCGGGCTACGGCGATAGTCGTCCACCGGCACCTCGGCGGTCAGCTCCACCTGGCAGCGGGCGATGGTATTAAGCTCCAGGCGTTCCGCCGGGTGATGCTCCAGGGTGTTGACGTCCACCTGGTAGTCGATAGTGCTGACCTGGCCGGAGATGTCCCGGGTGGCCAGCTTGAAGTCGTAGAGGCGACCCGGGGTCAGGGCATCCTCGTGCATCCAGACGATATCCGCCTCGAAGACGTTGGAACTGGGCACCTCGGCATCGGCGGCGACCAGCCAGTCGCCCCGGGAGACATCGATCTCGTCCTCCAGGGTCACGGTGATCGCCTGGCCGGGATAGGCCACCTCCAGGTCGCCATCCTGGGTGACGATGCGTGCCACCGTGGAGCGCTTGCCGGAGGGCAGCACCTGAATGGCCTGGCCGGGACGCAGGATGCCGGCGGCCAGGGTGCCGCAGTAGCCGCGGAAATCCAGGTTGGGGCGATTGACGTACTGCACCGGCAGGCGCAGGTCGGTGAGGTTCTGGTCCCGGGAGATCTCCACCCCCTCGAGCAGCTCGAGCAGCGCCGGGCCGTCGTACCAGGACATCCCCTCGCTCTGGTTGACCACGTTATCGCCCTTCAGCGCCGAGATCGGCACGAAGCGGATATCCCGGGCCTTCAGTTTCTCGGCCACCTGCTGGTACTCGGCGACGATCTCGTGGAAGCGCTGCTCGGCGAAGTCCACCAGGTCCATCTTGTTGATCGCCACCACCAGGTGCTGAATGCCCAGCAGGTCGGCGATAAAGCTGTGGCGCCGGGTCTGGGTCTGCACCCCGTAACGGGCGTCGATCAGGATGATGGCGAGACTCGCGGTGGAGGCCCCGGTGGCCATGTTGCGGGTGTACTGCTCGTGACCCGGGGTGTCGGCGATAATGAACTTGCGCTTGTCGGTGGAGAAGAAGCGATAGGCCACGTCGATGGTAATGCCCTGCTCGCGCTCCGACTGCAGGCCGTCCACCAGCAGCGCCAGGTCCACCTCCTCGCCGGTGGTACCGCTGGTCTTGGAGGCCTGGGTAATGGCCGCCAGTTGATCCTCGTAGATCATTTTGGAGTCGTGGAGCAGCCGGCCGATCAGCGTCGACTTGCCGTCATCCACGCTGCCGCAGGTGATAAAGCGCAGCAGGTCCTTGTTCTCGTGCTCGTGGAGATACTGTTCGATATCGTCCGCGATCAGTGCCGATTGATGTGACATCTTCAAACCCTTTACTGGAAGCTGGTGACCCGATGAACCGCCGGCGCGTCGTTAGAAGTAGCCTTCGCGCTTCTTCTTCTCCATGGAGCCGGCCTGATCGTGGTCGATGGCACGACCGCTACGCTCGGAGGTGCGGGTCAGCAGCATCTCCTGGATGATCTCCGGCAGGGTCGCGGCCTGGGACTCCACCGCCCCGGTGAGGGGGTAGCAGCCCAGGGTACGGAAGCGCACCCATTTCTCCTCGGGCACCTCGCCCGGCTCCAGGGGCAGGCGCTCGTCGTCGACCATGATCTGCATGCCGTCGCGCTCCACCACCGGACGCGGCGCGGCGTAGTAGAGGGGCACGATAGGAATCTGCTCCAGGTAGATGTACTGCCAGATATCCAGCTCGGTCCAGTTGGAGAGCGGGAAGACGCGGATCGACTCGCCCTTGTTGACCTTGCCGTTGAAGAGGTTCCACAGTTCCGGGCGCTGGTTCTTGGGATCCCAGCGGTGGAACTTGTCGCGGAAGGAGTAGACCCGCTCCTTGGCGCGGCTGGCCTCCTCGTCGCGGCGGGCGCCGCCGAAGGCGGCATCGAAGCCGTACTTGTCCAGGGCCTGCTTGAGGGCCTGGGTCTTCATGGTATCGGTGTACTTGGCGCTGCCGTGATCGAAGGGGTTGATATTGGCCGCTCGCCCCTCCTCGTTGGTATGCACCAGCAGCTCCATGCCCGCCTCTTCCGCCATGCGGTCACGGAAGGCGATCATCTCCTTGAACTTCCAGGTGGTGTCCACGTGCATCAGCGGGAAGGGAGGCGTGCCGGGATAGAAGGCCTTGCGCGCCAGATGCAGCATCACCGAGGAGTCCTTGCCGATGGAGTAGAGCATCACCGGGTTGCGGAACTCGGCGGCCACTTCACGGATGATATGGATCGACTCGGCTTCGAGTTGCTTGAGATGGGTCTGTCGCTCGGGAGAAAGCATCGCGGCTTGGCAACCTCTTGTAACCTGGGACGGCGCATCGCCGTGGGTGGGCTGCCAGTGGCGCCGGTCGGACGCCGAGCGCTGGGGGTCGGATCGACCGGATAAGCGCCCGCGGACGCGCCATGGCAGCGTCATGCCGGCTAGGGTACTGAGGGGGCAATGATAACGTCAAAGAATTAAGAACTATCTTTTTAGCCGATTAAGGCATAAGAGGGGCCATCCGACCGCCTAGAGGTCGACCCGCTCCACCCAGGTGGTCAGCCGCTCGCCATCCAGGTCGATCACCCGGTAGCCGGGACGGGAGGCCTGGTCGATGGCGAACTCGGGGGAGCCGCCGAGAAACTGGTCGGTGGTGGCGGGCGTGCCATAGACCGCCACCTCACCCTCGGGCAAGGCCCGCGCCCCGGCGAAGGCCTGGTGGATATGCCCGCAGAGCACCGCCTTGACCTGGGGGTGAGGCGCCAGGGTCTCCCAGAAGGCCTCGCCGTCGGCCAGGCCGATGGCGTCCATCCAGGCGGAGCCGATGGCCATGGGCGGATGGTGCATGGCCACCAGGGTGGGTCGCTCGTCCATGGCCAGGGCGCTGGCCAGGTCAGCGAGGCGCTCGGCCCCCAGTTCGCCATGGGGCTGGCCGATCACCCGGGTATCGAGCATCAGCAGCCGCCAGGCGCCCAGGTCGAGCTCGTCGTGGAAATCGCGGGCCTCGGCCATGAAGTCGCCGTGATCGTGATTGCCGGGCAGCCAGAACCAGGGGCACTCCATGGCGGAGAAGGCCTCCGCGGCGTGGCGATAGGAGGCGGGGGTCTCGTCCTGGCTGACATCGCCGGTGACCAACAGCAGATCGGGGCGCAGCCGCCGGGCGTGTTCCAGCACCCGATGCAGCTGGCGCAGGGGCACGCCGGCCCGGGAACGGGCCGCGGGGTCGGCATGCAGGTGACAATCGGTGACTTGCACCAGGCGCATCAATTCAGCTCCGGCAGATCCAGGGAGTGACCATGGGCCAGGGCATGCTCCAACCATTCGCCGAGGAAGCGGTTGATCTGCAGCTTCTCGTCGGGCTGGTGCATGCGGGCATTGGGGTAGCGGTAACGCCCATGAAAGTGGCGCTGGCGCTGGAAGTCGGTGACCTCGGCCATGCGCACGTCGTGATAGAGGTGCACCAGCATGCGCGGTGCCTCGACGAAGGCGTCCATGACGCCGCTCTGGGAGACCCGCAGGCGGCTGGTATAGGGGGCCTGTTCGACCAGTTCCAGCCACAGGGAACCGTAGCGCTGGTCGCGGCCGCGCAGGGCGATCTCGCGGGTCTCGCCGGGGCCGAGCTCCCCCACCAGGCGCGACAGGCGCAGGTAGTTGATGCTGCACTCGGCCTGCAGCCCCTTGAGGTCGGATACATAGGCGGCTCTTGCCATGGCGTTACCTCCGTGCTCGCAATGCGGCCCGCTCCCGCGCCAACCAGTGGAAGGCGATCAGGCACATGGCGTTGTCGAGTCGTCCGGCCTCGAGGAGTTCCCAGGCCTCGCCGAAGGGTAGCACATGTACCTGGATATCCTCGTGCTCGCTGTCCAGGCCGTGCACGCCCCCCAGGCCGCGGCTGTCGGTCAACCCCAGGTAGAGGGTGACCCGCTCGTTGCAGGCACCGGGGCTGGGGTAGTAGGTATGCAGCTCGATCAGCTCGTCGAGGCTGCAGCCCGCCTCTTCGAGGGCCTCGCGGCGGGCCACCTCGGCGGGGGCCTCCCCTTCCTCCACCAGGCCGGCCACCGGTTCCAGCTTCCAGGGGCCCAGGGGGTCATCCAGGGCGCCGGCACGCAACTGCTCCACCAGCACCACGCGATCGCGCTCCACGTCATAGGGCAGCACGCCCACGGCGTCCCGGCGCACATGCACCTCGCGCCGGATGGCGGGGCTCCAGCCGCCCTGGAAGAGACGATGGCGCAGGGTGCGCTCCTCCAGGCGGAAGAAGCCCTGATGCAGGCAAGTGGTCTCCAGGCGCTCCACATCAGTATTGCCGAAGCGGGGCCTGAGCAGGGTCAAGGATCGGTCGCCGGAATCGGCCATGACACCTCCGGGGTCAGCGAAGGGGCCATTATCCGGTCACCGGGCGGGAATGCCAACCGCCGGGGCGGCAAGGCTCACCCTGGCAGGCCTCGCGGTAAGTGACGAGGCAGAGGCGGTAGACCGGTGAGCGGATGAAGCGACCAGAGATGACGATGACCGTCTCACTTCTCGCCAGGATGAAACCCTGACGCTTCGCTCGCGACTGACGCGTCGGAGCGGACCGAGGTCCCTCTCGCCACTCCTAAATCGACATCCCTGTCGATTTCCGCGAGTCGCTTGCTACTCGTCAGCATCCTGGCGACGTCGTTGCGCCGGCCATCGTCTTATCGAGCGGCTCACCTATCGGGAAATTTATCCCTCGAGGCGACGCAGCAAGGCTCGGGCCTGGGTACGCAGGGCCTCGTCGGAGGCCTGGCGCTCGGTGCGCGCCTCGCCCTCCAGGGCACGGCGGGCGTGTTCTCTGGCCTGGGCCGCCTGTCCCGATTCGGCGAGAAACTCGGCATAGTAGAAGTTGACGTCGATGCCCTGGGGGCGAATCGCCAGGGCCCGCTGGAACATCGCCTCGGCGGTGTCGTCATCACCGAAACCGATCAGCCCGCCCGGCACCCGATCGTAAAGCGCGCCCAGGGTCACATAGGCGGAACCATTGAGGCCCTGGGGGTCGAGTTCGATGGCCCGCTCCAGGGCCTCCCGGGCGCCGCGGGCCCGGTTCAGGGCGCCCAGGCCGCCCCGCTCCCGAGCCTCGGAGGCGAGGATAATGCCCTGCCAGGTCAACAGCTCGGCGGCCTCGGGGTACTGCCCCACCAGGGTCTCGGCCCGCTCGGCCAGGGCCGCCAGGGCGTCGCGCTGCTCGCCGGGCTGGGTGGTGATCCGCTCCCACTGCTGTCGCAGCTCGGCGGCTTCCTGCTGCTGGGCGATGGCCGGCGGCGAGAGGGTGAGGCTTAGCCCCAGGGTCAGGGCGGAGAGGGCGTGACACTTGCGCATGGTCGAACTCCTTGCTTGTTATTGTGGCGATGACTCACTCGGCACTCTAACGAACGTTTGAATCACACCCTAGCCCACCAAAGTCGTAGGCGCCCCTTGGCGGCGTCGGACCGGCGCAGTATGGTCGCAGCAATAGTTCCAAGGAGAGCCCGCATGAAAGGCCGCAATATGACCCGCTGGCGCGATCCGGCCAAGGACCCGCGCCAGGAGCCCAAGAGCCACCTGATCACCGCCGAGGGCGCCGAGCGCCTGCGTGGCATCCTCGACCACCTCTCGCGGGTCAAGCGCCCGGCCCTGTCGGCCAAGGTGGGCGAGGCGGCAGCACTGGGCGATCGCAGCGAGAACGCCGACTACACCTACAACAAGAAGGAACTCAACCGGGTGATCGCGCGGATCCGTTACCTGACCAAGCGCCTCGACGAGCTGCAGGTGGTGGATCGCCTGCCGGCGGACACCTCCCGGGTCTACTTCGGCGCCTTTGTCACCCTGGAGGACGATGACGGCGAGGAGATGACCCTGCGTATCGTCGGCCACGACGAGACCGATACCGCCAAGCGCTGGATCAGCATCGACGCGCCCCTGGCCAAGGCGCTGCTGGGCAAGGAAGAGGATGACGAGGTAACGGTGGCCGCCCCCGGCGGCGAGACCACCTATCTGATTACCGAGATCCGCTACCGGGAGCCATAACTCGCAGACGAGACCCCGGGGCTAACCTGGGGACAGGCCGTCGCGGGGCGCGGTAAACCCTTCCCTGGGCGCTACTTTTGCCTTCCCTGGCAAAAAACCCCCGCTCGGCCCTGCCCCCAGCGCCCCTTAGCCACGCCCAGGGTCAACTCAGCGCTTGATGGCCCGATAGACCCGGAAACGGCAGTCGTCGGCGAGGATCTCGAAGCCGCCGAAGCTGGCCTCCAGCAGGTCGGGATAGGGCAGGAAGGCATTGGCCACCAGCCACAGCTCGCCGCCGGGCGTGAGATGCTCCGGCGCCTCGCGAATCAGCCGCCCCGCCGGCCCATAGTCGATGGCCCGCTCCTGGTGGAAGGGCGGGTTGCTGATGATGCGCTCGAAGCATGCCCCCTCGGGAAGCCCCGAATAGACGTCCCCGGCCACCACCTCCCCGACCAGGTCGTTGGCGGCCAGGCTGCGCCGGGTCGCCTCCACCGCGAAGGCGTTGATGTCGGTGGCACTGACCCTGGCTCCGCGGCGGGCCAGCCAGCAGGCCAGGATGCCGTCGCCGCAGCCCATGTCCAGGGCGCGCAAGGGCCCCTCGGGCAGGCGCGGCGCCAGGGTCTCCAGCAGTAGCCGGGTGCCGTCGTCTAGCTTGCCGTGACCGAAGACTCCCGGGTGGCTATGCAGGGTCAGTCCCTCGGCCTCGAAGCGCTGCCAGGCCAGGTCCGGGTCGAGGGCCACCCGCCCCACCCGGGTCTCGAAGAGGCTGCAGCGCCTGGCGCTGTCGCGCTTGCGACAGCCCAGTCCCAGGGCCGCCAGCACCTTGAGCACCCGCTTGATGCCGCCGTTGTTCTCCCCCACCAGCCACAGGGGCGTGCCCTCGGGCAGGCGCTGGCAGAGCGACAGCAGCCACCACTCCCCCAGGGCATGGCTCTTGGGCCAGAACAGTACCGCCCCCGGCACCTCGCCCAGGGGGGCGGTCGAGAAGGGGTCATGGACCACGCCGCCCCGGGCGCGCCAGTCGGTCGACTGGGCCGCATCGCCACTGAGCAGGGCGGCGTCTCGCGGGGACAGCCAGGCGTCCCGGGGTGGGGCCACCCAGAGCCAGTGGCGGTAGTCCTGCTCCTGGCGTTCAAGGAGTTGGCAGACGGGGGTCTCGGCGGGCATGGCGGTCACTCGGGTTTGTGCAGGGTATAGAGCAGGTAGCGCCCCAGGCGCCAGTGAGGCTCGACGTCGCAGTAGCGGCGCTCCAGCGCCAGCAGCTGCTCCAGCTGCGCCTCGTCGGGATGGCGCTCGCGCAGGTAGTCCTGGAAGACGCGGATCCCCGCCACGGCGGTGATCTCGAGCCCCTGGGCCTCGGCCCAGGTGGCGATCTGATCATGGGTCAGCGGCGAGATGGGGGTCAGGCGCTGGCGCCGGCCGGTACCCTCCAGGCGGTCCGCCAGGGCCTTCTCCAGGTTGCCCTTGACCACATTGGAGAAGCGCAGGGCGTCCCGGTTGAAGACCATCAGCGACAACTGGCCGCCGGGGGCCAGCAGGTCCGCCAGGGTGGCCAGGGCCGCCTCGGGGTCGGCCAGCCACTCGAGCACCGCATGGCAGACGATCAGCGGCCAGGGCCCCGGGGCCGCCTCGGGCAGGCGCTGCAGGGGCTCGCGCAGGAAGTGCACCGGCTGCCCCGCCAGGGATTCCCGGGCCCGGGCCAGCATCTCCTCCGCCGGCTCGGCCAGGGTCACGTCGTGGCCACGAGCGGCGAACCAGGCGGCCATCTGGCCGAGGCCGCCGCCCACGTCGAGCAGCGGCTGGCCGCCGAGCTCGAGCTGGCGGGGCAGGCAGTGATCGAGCAGCGCCAGGCGCAGGGCGCCGCGGGGCGAACCATAGAGGCCGGCGGAGAACTTCTCGGCCAGGCCCTCGAAGTGGCGATCACCATCGGCGGAGAGGGGCGCGTCGCTGGACAAGGTGGCAGATCCTGAGGTCAAGGGGCGCCCATTCTACCCGCTGGGTGGCTCACGGCGAACCTTAGGAGCGACCGTCGACTCACCCTCATGATCGCTCTCGGGGCGCGGCTCAGGACGCACTTCCAGCGGCAGACGGCTCGCCCAGCTCACCTCCCGCTCCAACTGGGCGGCGAACTGCAGCAGGCGTCGTTCACTGCCCATGGGACCCAGGCACTGCACCCCCACCGGCAAGCCCTGCGGGGTGATATGCAACGGCAGCGACATGGCCGGCTGGCCGGTCAGGTTGGCCAGCTGGGTAAAGGGCGAGTAGCGCAGCGACTCCCGGGCCAGGGACTCGAGCCCGCCCGCCTTGAGGGCCAGGGCGGCGGCGCCGGGCAGCGCCAGCAGGCCCATCAGCGCCTCCCGCCAGCGACTCGGATAGAGACTACCGCGCCGTGGCGGCGGTGCGCTGAGCACCGGCATCAATAGCAGGTCGAAGCGACGATGGAAGGCCCCCATGGCGCGCCCCAGGGTGTTCCAGTGGCGTTTGGCCAACTCGTAGTCGCGGGCCTTGAGGTGGTGGCCGAGACGGGCGATGGCGCGGGTGGCCGGCTCGATCGCCAGCCGCGACTCCCTGACCCCGGTCTGCTCGGCGATCCATGCCAGGTCGGCACTCAGGTGCCCCAGGTAGAGCGTCAGGTAGCTGTGGGCCAGGGCCGCGCCGTCCACCGGGGGATCACTCCACTCCACATGATGCCCCAGGGCCTCGCAGCGACGTGCCGCGACCTCCAGCGCCTCGCGCACCTCGGGGTGCAGGGTCGCGCCCAGGGGGGCGCTTAGCGGCTCGCCCAGGGACACGGCGATGGTCAGCGGCTCCGGGGCACGCTCCAGGGCCGCCAGGAAGCCGCTCTCGTGGCGCACCGGATAGGGCCCGCCCTCATCCATGCCGTTGGTGGCATCCAGCAGGGCGGCGCTGTCGCGGACGCTGCGGGTCAGGGCATGCTCCACCACGGCGCCCTGCCACACCTCGCTATGGGCGGGCCCCAGCGGCACCCGCCCGCGGGAGGGCTTGAGGCCGAAGAGGCCGCACTGGCTGGCGGGAATGCGGATCGAACCGCCGCCATCCCCGGCCCCCGCCAGGGGCACCAGGCCCGCGGCCACCGCGGCGGCACTGCCGCCGCTGGAGCCCCCCGGCGAGTAGTCGCGTCCCCAGGGATTGACCGGGTGGGGAAAGGCCTTGGGCTCGGTGATGCCCATCAGCCCCAGCTCCGGGCAGCCGCTCTGGCCGAGGATCACCAGGCCGGCCTGGCGGAAGCGCTTGACCAGGGTGGCATCCGCCTCGGGCGACCAATTGGCCAGGGCGGCACTGCCGAAGCTCAGCGGCTCGTCCGCCAGTCCCATCAGCAGGTCCTTGGTCAGGAAGGGCACCCCGGCAAAAGGCGCGCGCGGCTCCACCTCACCGGCCTCATGACGGGCCCGCTCGTAGCGCCGGCGTACCACCGCGCCCAGTTGGGGATTGTCCAGTTCGATGGCGGTACAGGCCGCCTCGAAGACCTCCTCGCGACTGACCTCGCCGCTGCGTATCAGGGCCGCCAGCCCCAGGCCGTCATGGTGACGGTACTCATGATCCTTCATTGCCCTTCCCTTGCCTCCGCCCGAGCCATCAGCATGATCGAATAGATCAGATGATCAAGTCGTTATCGAAGAAAACGCCAGATAACATTAAAGCTACAATGACATACCGCCGATAACACCTTACCCCCGACTCAGGCCATTGCATCACCCAGGGAGAGACCTCTTGAGCCCATTCCACGGCGACCTCGGCACGCTGCTCGACTTCCCCAGCCTGGCGATCTGCATCAGCGAGGGCGATACCCTCGGCGGCCGACTGGCCTATGTCAATCACGCCTTCGAGCGCCTCACCGGCTACGCTCGCGAGGAGCTGCTGGGGGGTCGCTGTCCGCTACTGGCTTCCGAGGGACTGGAAGAGACGCACCGCCAGGCGCTGATGAGCGCGCTGCGCAATGGCCACCCCTTTACCCTGACGCTGACCTGTCGGCGAGGGGATGGCGAGCCCTTCCGCAATGAACTGAGTCTGTCACGCCTGCGCCTCACGGATGGTCGACGCTACCTGATCGGCATCCATCGGGACGTCAGCCGACGCGAGGCGTATCAGCGTCGCCTGGAACTGGCCCAGGCGGTATTCAACAACACCCATGACGGCATCCTGGTCACCGATGCCGAGAAGCGCATCATCGATACCAACCCGGCCTTCACCGAATTGACCGGCTACCAGCGCGACGAGGCCCTGGGCAAGAAGCCCAACCTGCTCTCCTCCGGCAAGCACGACTCCGGCTTCTACGAGAGCATGTTCGCCGCGGTGGAGAGCCGTGGCTACTGGAGCGGCGACATCTGGAACACCCGCAAGGATGGCAGCCAACTGATCGAGAACACTACGATCTCGGCGATTCGCGATGAGAGCGGCCATATTGCCAACTATATCGGGGTGTTCCGCGATATCACCCAGCGTCGCCTCAACCAGGCGCGGCTCGAGCGCATGGCCAGCTACGACCCCCTGACCGGGCTGTTCAACCGGGAGCACTTCAATACCCTGCTGGAGAGCCAGCTGGCCAGCCTGGAGTATACCCAGAGCGGCCTGGCGGTGTTGTTTCTCGATCTGGACGACTTCAAGCCGATCAACGACAGCTACGGCCACGCCTGCGGCGATGAACTGCTGATCGAGATCAGCCGCCGCCTCAAGCACCTGATGCGCGCCAACGACCTCACCGCCCGCTTCGGCGGCGACGAGTTCGTGATTGCCCTGACCGGCCTGGGCACCGCCGACAAGGCCGCCAAGGTGGCCGGGAAGGTGATGGACGATATCATCCGCCCCTACCAGCTCGACAATGGCGAACTGGTCAAGGTCTCGGTATCCATCGGCATCGCCTTTACCTCCAGCCACGAGATCAGCGCCGCCCAGTTGCTGGACGCCGCCGACGCCGCCATGTACGAGGCCAAGCAGCAGGGCAAGAATCGCCTCGCCCATGCCACCGACCTGGCACGCCAGACGGAGAGCCAGGACGCCTATACCCTGGTCAAGGCAGCCTTCGAGGGCGGCCAGATCGAGCTCTTCTTCCAACCGATCCTGTCGATCCATCGCCGCAGCATCATCGGCTTCGAGGCCCTGGCCCGCTGGCGCCACCCCGAGAAGGGGATACTCGGCCCCCAGCATTTCATCGACGTGATCACCCAGTCGTCGCTGAGCCTGCCCTACGGCCGCTGGCTGATCGACGAGGCGGCCCGGGTGGCCAAGCGCTTCCATGCCGAGGGTCACGCGATCTCCATCGGCGTCAACCTCTCCCAGGATCAGATCGAGACCGGCGCCATCGTCGAATCCCTGGCCTCGGCGCGTCACCACCACGGCCTGATGCACCCCTTCCTGGTGGCAGAGGTACTGGAATCGACCCACTTCCATGACCTGGACCTGGCCTGTGGCCTGCTTCAGGAGGCCCGTAACCTGGGCGCCCAGATCGCCCTGGACGACTTCGGCTCGGGGATCTCCTCCATCACCTATGTCAGCCAACTGCCGCTGAACACCCTCAAGGTCGATCGCACCGTGACCCGCCATGTGGAGGCGCGGGAGGATCGTCGCCAGTTCGTCAGCGGGATCATCCGCATGGGCCACGCCATGGGGCTGCAGGTACTGGCGGAGGGCATCGAGAGTGAGGAGCAACTGGAGACGCTACGCCTGCTGGGCTGCGACCTGGCGCAAGGCTTTCATATCGGCCACCCCATGGCGGAGAGCGAGATCATCGAGCGCTACCTGACCCCGACGCGCCCGCCACGCTTCGCTCTCGAGGCGGAAATCGGCAGCCCCTCATGGGTTTAACTTGCCGCCCGGGATCCGTATAATCCTGGCGGCTCGCCCCCTTAGCTCAGCTGGATAGAGCAATCCCCTCCTAAGGGATAGGTCTCAGGTTCGAATCCTGAAGGGGGCGCCACGCCAACCCGCATTCTAGAGCGGTTTCTCCATCTCCCCTCCCCTGCTACTTCGTGCCGAAAACCCCACTGGACACCATGGGAAAAGCCTTATCGGCCACGTCGTTTGATCACTATCTTCAGGCTCGGATAAGGTTTAGCCGTTGCTCCCGAATCCGGGGGACATCGAAGAGGAGGGCTCGACATTGGCCAACTTTTTGAATGCCCCCCCTATGCTACCTGGTGCTGCAACAGCAGGTGTCCGGCTAAGGGGGATAAGCAACAGGGGGATAAGCAACAGGGGGATAGCAGTCGGGGAGCTCCTGGGGACCACCTCAGTAATGGCAAGTAGCTGACCAAGCCAAAGCCCATCCCAGCCACTGAGTTGCAGGTCAGTGGTCAGGCTGCGAAAAGCGGGTGATGTCGGACAGAAGCCAGGAGGGCAAGGCCCAGAATGGCGGAACAGCATCAGCTCCTGCCTGCCTCCGCTATCAATCATGCCAGCGGGTGTAGCTCAATGGTAGAGCCGCACCAACGCCGTTTTCCCTACCTTTTCAGTGCCCTGCATTACTCACCGTCTGAGATTTGGGCGATTGTCTAACGGCTTGCACCAGTGGCCGTTGAGCGAACGATAACGCCCCACTCATGCCGCGGGCACGAAAAAGGCACCGCCCTGGGCGCCCTCCTAGTTCACGACTAGCCCCGCTCGATCAGTCGTAGCTGAACTGGCTCCGACTCTCGGATGCCGACATCTCCATATCCACACAGCCCTGCAGGGTGCTGTAGCTACCAGAGCCGCCAACGCTGGCCACTCGATCACAGTGGCTACGAGTGCGCGCCGGAATGGAGCCCCAGTTCCCCCTCAAGCCGTTATAGGCAGCCTGCTCCATATCGATGCAGCCGTTATAGACCATGTTGCTGAAGTCGCCGCCGACGCTGGCCACTCGCTCGCAGTGGTTCTCCACATCGTAACGCGGCATCTCCTGGGCTTGGCCAACGAGGGGCAAGGCCAGCAGTGCCAACCCGGTGATCAACTTGCGCATGCGCGACTCTCCTTGTTGAGTGATGAGACAGAATCAGCTTATACAGCGTCCCCGATGGATGCCAGGCTATGGCAGCTCGGCCTGTATCCGGCAGCGGTAGCCGGAATCGTCCAGTTGGTGCTCCACGCTGGTGTTCAGCCACTCGCCATCCGCGCCTTCGCAAAAGCCCTCCAGCACCAGGCGGCCCTCGGCCATCAGGCGCGAGTCGCCCGGCAGCGTCAGGTCGAGGCGTTGCTCCCCACGCTGCCCGCGGCGCAGCTCATCCTGGGCGGCGGCCCGGGCCACCGCCTCGTCTGGGTAGGTGGTCGCCAGGCGGTTGACCGGCTCGCCCTCTCCCACCACTACCTCTATGGTCTCGGCGGCATCGGTATCGTGCCAGCGTGCCACGACGCTGCCGGCGGATTGCCGCTTCGAGAGCTTCATGCGCCCCTGGCTGACCATGTCCGGGGTGAGGGTTACCGTAGGCAAGGGCGGAGCCTCCGGCGTGGCGGCCCGGGAGCTGCCACGACGCGAGATGACCAGCCGGCCACCGGCGGCACCCTGGGCATCACCGCCGCCGCCGGCCCCGGCAATGTCACCCTGGGCTATGGCGTGGCCCAGGCCGACCTGGACGAGGCGGTCGCCGCCGGCGCCCTGAGCGGCGGCGCCAACGAGACCTTCGAGGTCGTGCACCTGAACTATATCTGGTCGCCGATCCGCAACGTCACCTACGGCATCGAGGCGGGCTATCACAGCCGCGAGGTGGTGGATGGTCGCGATGGCGACGCCCTGCGCCTGCAGGGCATGGTGCAGTACAGCTTCTAAGCCCGCGGGCCGAAAAGAGCCCCTTACCGGCTTACCGCACTTTCGATCTTGCCCCGGCCAACGGCCGGGGCTCTTTATTATTCGCCCCATACCAAAACGACGGGCCCATTGGGGCCCGTCGTCCTGTTTCTTGTGGCAGGAGCGAGGCTCGACTAGTCGAGCAGGCGCACCCGTAGCTCGTAGTTATTGACCCCGGACATGCCGGTGCCGAACTTCTGGCCCTGGACGCGAATCCGGTACTGGCCCGCAGGCA
Source organism: Halomonas sp. H5 (assembly GCF_050613175.1). Classification (GTDB taxonomy): domain Bacteria; phylum Pseudomonadota; class Gammaproteobacteria; order Pseudomonadales; family Halomonadaceae; genus Bisbaumannia; species Bisbaumannia salifodinae. The sequence goes on along the minus strand of NZ_CP192510.1, from coordinate 1,226,873 downwards.
GCCGCGGTTCGATGGCCACATCGCCATCGAAGCCCTGACCGGCGCCCTCGGCCACCACGCTACCCTGGCCGTCCACCACCTCGAGCTCGATACGGTAGGTGCCCTCGTAGCCTGGCGGATAGGTCTCCGTCGCAATGGAGACCCGCCCCGCCTCGGCCATCTCGAAGTTCATGACCTCGCCCCGGGTACGGATACGCACATCGGTGGCCAGCTCGCGAACCTCGGGCTCCTCAGCGGAGGACTCGGCGGCCGCCCGGCGCTCACCAGGTTCCGCCGCCGCGACAGATGCCTCGGCGCTATCGTTCGCCGCATCGACCGAGGTGGCCGACTCGGCGCTATCGCCAGATACCTCGGCCGAGGTGGCCGCTCCCGCCGCCACGCCAGCGGCGCCCAGGCGCACCGAGCGCTCGCTGCTGCGCACGAAGGCTTCCCCACTCCCCTCGCGACGACTAAAGACCACCCCGCCATCGCCCGCGGAGACGCTGGCCCCCTCCAGGCCACGAACGGTGAGATAGAAACCATGAGCACCATGACCACGGCTACCGAACTTCTGACCTTCAACCCGAAGCTGGTATTCCCCTGGACTTAGCGCCTGACGCAGCGCCAAGGCCTCGCCCCGGCCCTCGAAACGCGCCACCACTTCGCCTTGGCTATCCAGCAGCACCAGGCGCAGCCGATAGTCGGGGTCGCCCCCTCCCACCAGCTCGCTACGCAACTCATAGGTGCCCTCCTCGGCCACCTCAAAGGCGTGCCCCTGCTCGCTACCGAAGTTGAAGGTGCGGCTGCGGGCGTCGTTTTCGGCGTTGAAGAAGCCGGTGAGGTCGAGCTGGCGCCCCTCCTCGCGGAAGCGCTGCTCCATGGTGCTCTGGGCCAGGGCCGACTCGCTGACGGCGAGCCCCGCCACCACCAGGGCCATCGCAATCTTGGAAACGTTCATGGGACTCCTTGTTACTGGCTATCGGAACCGCTTTCCTGTGCTAGCGAGGTTACCACGCCAGCCAAGCATCCCGATAAAAAAAGCCGACCCCTGAGGGTCGGCTTTCGATCGTTCCGTCGAATCATCTGGCCTGGGCCAGAAGGCGACTTAGAACAGGTAGGTCACACCCACGGCAACGCCATCGCCTTCGTCGTGGTCGCGGTCACGTACCGCACCCTCGACGAAGGTATACATGGCATCGGAGATGTTGTAGGTAGCGCCCAGCACGACTTCGTTGCGCTCGTCGGCCTCGGCCTCGTTGTCAACGTACTGGTAGGCGCCGTAGACGTCACCCATGCCATAGCCGTAGCGGGCGCTCAGGGCATAGAGGTCAACGTCGGCGTCGACGAAGTCGCTATCGAAGTGCTCGACCTTGGCGGCCAGGCGCAGGCTATCGATGGTGTACTGAGCGGTCACGCCGTACTGCTCACCGAAGTTACCGTTGTTCTGGAAGGCGTCGGCGAAGTTATCCAGGTCGTCGTAGACGGCGGCGATGGAGAAGGCGCCCACGGTGTACCTGGCACCGGCGAAGAAGGAGGCATTACCGGAATCGGTAACGTTCTCGGCCTCGGCCTCGCCCTTGTACTGGGTGCCCAGGGCAAACTGGAAGCCGCCGAAGACCGGAGAGGTATAGGTGACCTTGTCGCCCTCGTTAATGCCACCGACACCAACGAGGTTAGCTTCGGTGCTGGAGTCGCTGACATCGAAGAATTCGTTGTTGGTGATCGGATCCTGAATCCAGTCATCGATCAGGGCATCGTAGGAACCCAGACGAACATCACCGAAGTCGCCGCGCAGGCCGAGATAGGCCTGGTCACCAGTGTTGATACCGCCAGCAGTCTTCTCTTCGTCGGCATCGTGTTCCCACTCGGCCTTGAAGTAGCCGACCAGGCCCGGGTTGATCACATGCTCGCCGGCCACGCCGATGGTGGAACCGTTATCGGCGATTTCGTCGACGTTGCCGCCGATACCAGCGTCAACGCTGTAGTAAGCAAGCTGGATATTACCGTAGAGATCCAGCTTGGTACCGTCCTGGTTATAGACAGTGGCGGCCTGAGCGGAAGCGGCGGAGAGGCCCATGGCGCCGGCGATGGCAGTCGCTAACAGAGTCTTTTTCATCTCGATATGTCCTTACTAGCTTACTGTTTCGATCGTTACTGCGTAGTTGCAGTCGGCTTTCCCGGCGCCCGGCAGGAGCCCTTTCCTCGAACTCGCTGCGCCGGCTACCTGAGCAAGCCTTGTTATAGTCCAATGCTCGCAGGAGAAACCTTATACCGGGAATTTAGAGAACGCAACAAGAAAAAACACTGTTTTCCTATCGCTAATCCGCGGATCACGGAACTTCCCTCGTTCGCCATGGTCGCCTGCGCACCCGGCCCATCATAGCCTGCCGGCCCCGCATGACAAGCCCATGACGCTCAACGCTGTATTAGCCGGGACTGCGGCGCTGGGTCGCACCCTGGCCTAAGCACCAACCTCAACGACCATGCTTGGCCAATAGCGCATCCAGCTTCTGGGTGAAGCGCGCCTTGGGGTCGGACTCGCGCCCCGTCGCTTTATCGGCGCTCGGCTGCTCGTCTGACCGCCCCTTCCGGGACTCGGCGGCAGAGGACTGTCCCTTCTTGCCCGATCGCTTCTGGCCGGTGGCCGCCTTTCCCGGACCGGCCTTGCCCGAGGTCACCTTGCCGCCCTTACGCCGCTCCTTGAGGAAAGCCTCGAGCTGACGATGGGCATAGCGGGCCTCGCCCTCGGTCACGGTCCCGGCGGCCTCGCCATCCAACCCCACCCGCTGGGCCCCGGCCCGCACCGCCTTGAGGTAGCGGGGCAGATGCACATAGCAGGCCAGGGCCCGGCGCACCAACTTCTCCGGCCAGGACTCCCGGGCCAGCAGTTCCTCGTGGACACCCACCTTGAGGGGCCGGGTATGACCCTTGAAGAAGGCCTGGGGATAGCGCTGGTACCACTGGGTCAAGAGCGCCTGGGGCGAGGGCGGCGCCTCGATGGGGAGGGACTCCTGGGAAGAGAGCAATTCCTGGGAGGAGAGCGATTCCTGGGAGGAGAGCGATTCCTGGGAGGAGAGCGATTCCTGGGAGGAGAGCGATTCCTGAGAGGAGAGCGATTCCCGAGAAGAAAGCAACTCCTGTGAGGAAGGCGATTCCTGTGAGGAGAGGGAGGCCTGAGAAGAGCGCGATTCCTGAGCGGAAAGCGGCTCCTGGGGAGCCGTCGCGTCCCCATCAGTGGGGGTGACCCGAGGCGGCAACGCTTTCTCGACGCCGGCCTGGCGTTCTTGTGCCACGTCTTCTTGCGGACGCGGGCGACGCCCAATCAGCGCCGCCAGGCCCTGACTGCGCGGCACCCCCGCATCGGGCCGCTCGGCCTCGAGGCGTTGTCGCAGGGCCTGGTTATCCGCTTCCAGGCGTCGATTACGCGCCTCCAGCTCGGCGATTCGCCGCCGGGCCGCGCCGAGTTCATCGAGCCGTCGCTCGACCTGACCTTCCAATGCCGCCAGCAAGTGTCGATTCGCTTCGCTGCTCAAGACGCCCCCTCCCTCGGTGTCATGCCTTTGCCAAGTCTGTGCCAGCCTGGGCACGGTGACAACTCTCCCTTAACGCCGGCGATAGGCCACGAAGTGGTAACTCGGCTGCCCTGCCACCGGGGTACCGGCCACGCGTTGCACTTCCTCCCAGGCCGCCATGGGCAGTTCGGGAAAGCGGGCATCCCCCTCCAGGGTCAGATCCACCTCGGTGAGATAGAGGCGACTGGCGAAGGGCAGCGCCTGGCGGTAGATCTCGCCGCCCCCCATCACCATGATTTCCTCGGCGCCCTCGAGCAGCGCCTGCTGCTCGGCGAGCTCCAGGGCACTGGCCAGGTCGTGGCAGACGCGCACCCCGGGATGGGCGAAACCGGCATCCCGGGTCACCACGATATTGAGCCGCCCCGGCAGGGGCCTGCCGATGGACTGGAAGGTCTTGCGCCCCATCACCAGGGGCTTGCCCTGGGTCATGCGCTTGAAGAACTTGAGATCCTCGGGCAGATACCAGGGCAGCTTGTTATCCACGCCGATCACCCGATTGTGAGAAAGCGCGGCGATCATCGCCACCGGCACCCGGACAGCATCGGCCTGGCTCATACCGCCACCTCCGCCTTGATATGGGGATGCGCCTCATAGCCCTCGATACGAATATCCTCGAAGCGGAAGGCGAAGAGGTCCTCCACCGCGGGATTGAGCCACAGGCGCGGCGCGGGCAGCGGCGAGCGGGTCAGCTGCAGCTCGGCCTGCTCCAGATGATTGAGGTAGAGGTGGGCGTCCCCCAGGGTATGAATAAACTCCCCGGGCTTCAGGCCACAGACCTGGGCCACCATCTGGGTCAGTAGCGCATAGCTGGCGATATTGAAGGGCACCCCCAGGAAGATATCGGCACTGCGCTGATAGAGCTGGCAGGAGAGGCGGCCCTCGGCCACATAGAACTGGAAGAGCGCATGGCAGGGCGGCAGCGCCATCTCGTCTACCTGGGCCGGATTCCAGGCGGAAACGATCAGTCGTCGGGAATCGGGATTGCTGCGAATCTGCTCTACCACCTTGCCGATCTGGTCCACCGAGCCGCCCCTGGGATCGGGCCAACTGCGCCACTGGTAGCCGTAGACCGGCCCCAGCTCGCCCTGGGTATCCGCCCACTCGTCCCAGATGCGCACCCCGTTCTCCTTGAGGTAGGCGATATTGGTGTCGCCGGCCAGGAACCACAGCAGCTCATGGATAATCGAGCGCAGGTGCAGCTTCTTGGTGGTCAGCAGGGGGAAGCCACGCGCCAGGTCGAAGCGCATCTGGTGGCCGAACAGGGAGCGGGTGCCCACCCCGGTGCGGTCGTGCTTCTCCACGCCATGGTCGAGCACCTGGCGCATCAGGTCGAGGTAGGGCTGCTCCAGGGCAGCGGATTGCGAAGCGGTCTCGGGGATCACGGCGATTCCGGCGGTCAAGAAGTGGTGGGCGCTATTCTATGCCACAGGCTAGGCCCACCCAAGGGGTTCTGGCGAGAGGGGTGAGGGGAAGGAGGGCAAGCGGTTTAGCCGTGATGCCGACGCCTAGCGAGCCGGGTAGCGCAAATCGACAGGGATGTCGTATTAAGGCCGGCGAGATGGACCTTGTTCCGGCCTGTGCGCGTCACCCGGCTTGCGTCGTGTCGGGGTCTCGTCACGGCGCAAGCGAGCCCTTCTCCCCCTCGCACTCAGCAGCGAGAGGCCGACTCAGGGCGTGGGCTGGCGCCGCGACCAGAGCATCAGCGCCGCGCCGGAGAGGATCATCGGCAGCGTCAACAGCATGCCCATGGTGACCCAGCCGAAGGCGATAAAGCCGATATGGGCATCGGGCAGGCGAACGAACTCCACGCTGAAGCGGAAGAGGCCATAGAGCACCAGGAAGAGCCCCGAGATCAGCCCTCGGGCCCGGGGCTTGGCGGAGACCCACCACAACACCACGAACAATACCAGGCCTTCCAGCAGCGCCTCATAGAGCGCCGAGGGGTGGCGCGGCTCGGGTCCCATGCCGGGAAAGGGCATCCCCCAGGGCAGAGTCGTCACCCGACCGGGAAGCTCGGCATTGATAAAGTTGCCGAGGCGTCCGGCGCCCAGGCCGATGGGAACCAGGGGCGCGACGAAATCGGTGAGGGTAAAGAAGGCCAGGCCTTTCTTGCGGGCAAACCAGAGCGCCGCCAGCAGCACCCCGATCAGGCCCCCGTGGAAGCTCATGCCACCGTCCCAGACCTGGACGATCCACAGCGGATTCTCCAGTAGCCGGTCCATGCCGTAGAAGAGCACATAGCCCAGGCGCCCGCCCAGCACCACGCCCAGGGCGGCATAGAAGATCAGGTCACCGATATCGTCCCGGGTCAGCCTCAGGCGGGAGGCTCGGCGGCAGCCCAGCCACCAGGCCGCCACGAAGCCGATCACATACATCAGCCCATACCAGTGGATGGCCAGGGGCCCCAGGGAAATGGCCACCGGGTCGATGGCGGGATAATTCAGCATGGAAGGTCCTATTACAGAAGCGAGACAACAGACGGCCTAGCGCAGGAAATGCCGGCCGACAATCCTCAGCGGCAGGGCAAGGGCCGGCCAGAAACGCAGCCGGTAGATCCCCGTGACGGCAGATCGTTCACCCTGGGAATCATGTGACCTTGTCCCGGGCGGTGGCCGGCAGCCAACGGCGGACCAGCTCGATCAGGCTGTGGGGGCGGTAGGGTTTGGCCAGATAGTCATCCATGCCGGCCTCCCGGAACCCCTGGCGATCCGCCTCGCTGGCGTTGGCGGTGAGTGCCACCAGCACGCTGGATGGCTCACCATGTCGAGCCTCATGCTCGCGCCAGCGACGACTCGACTCCAGGCCATCGGGGGCCGGCATATAGATATCCATCAATACCAGGTCGAAGCGCTGTTCACGCTGTAGCGCCAGCGCTTCCTCGCCGCCACTGGCGGTCACCACCCTTAGTCCTTGCCCCTCCAACACCTGTCGGGCCAGCATCACATTGACCGGCCCATCATCGACGATCAGCACCTGAGGACTGGGTTCCGTCGGCGACGGCATCTCGAGATTCGGCAGGCTGCCATCCACCAGACTGGCCAACAGATCGGCGAGACCATGAAGGCGTGACTCGAGCTCGCACTCCTCCTCGCCCCTCTCACGGCGGTAGGCCCTCAAGTCCTCCAGCAGCGGCACCAACTCCTGCTGCAGCTGCTTGAGATATCCCGCCTGCAGGCTGGCCTCCTGACGGGCACGGTCCCGCGCCTGGGTCAATTGGGCCAGGCTATGGCGCTGCTCGTCCAGATCCTCCAGCAGCCCCAGGCTGAACCCCTGGCCATCCTCCAGGCGTACCAGACGGAACTCATGCCAGCCCTCCTTGGCCAGGGGCAGACGCACCCTCAGGTCTGTCTCGGCGCCTTCCGCATGACGCAGCACATAGCCCAGTTCCAGTCCCTCCAGGGCACTGCGGGGTCTCCCGAGCAGTTGCTCCAGGGGACGGTTGACCTCCAACAGGGTGCCCTTATGGGCGAGAAAGGCGGGCTGGGCCAGGGAGTCCAGCATGGCTTCGAGCTGCGGGCGCTGGGCGAGGCGCTCCAGCAGGCGCTGCAGGGTCTCCAGCAGGCCATGCAGGCGCTGCTCGACCCCCTCCTCCGGGTCACGCACCGGCAGCAGGCGCTGATTCTTCAGCCGCGAGGGCAGCGAGCTATAGACTTCCCGAAGCAGGTGCTCCAACTGATCACAAGGCACCTCGAAGCTCAGCTCCCATTGGTGCAGGCGCCGCTGAAAGAGTAGCAGGAAGGTCACCAGGACCAGGGCGGAGCCCAACAGCAATGCCCCCACCGGCAGGGCCAACAGGCCGAGAGCACCATCGGCCCGCCATACCATCAGCCAGGCCAGCAGGCATAACAGGGCGAGCCCCGCTTCCGCCGCCAGGCAGGGCCAGAGCGCCGGCCAGACCAGTCGCTTCCAGAGCACTCCCTTGCCAGAATCGAGTCGCATCCCTACCCCTGTCGTCATCCACCAATGAACTGAGTTTACTGCTCACGCTCTGGACTGTCATGGTCGAGCCCAAGCACTCGCCACAATGACTTCCCCGTCGTCGCCTTCGGGGATAAGGTAGCAGCCATGTGTCTTATCGCCCTTGCCTACCACCCCGATGCCCCCCACTGGCTGCACCTGGTGGCCAATCGGGACGAGTTTCATGACCGCCCCAGCGCCGCCCTGGACGACTGGCCCGACGCGCCGCAGATCCTGGGGGGCCGCGACCTCCGGGCCAGCGGCTCCTGGCTGGCCCTGCACCGTCGCGGCCGCCTGGCCACGGTGACCAATGTCCGCGATCCGGCCCTGGTGGTCCCCAAGCAGGCACCGAGCCGCGGCGAACTGGTCCACCAGGCGCTGACCTGCGATGACCTGGAAGCCTGGCTGGAGCATTTGGCCGCCGGCGAGGCGTGGCGTTATGCCGGCTTCAACCTGCTGGTGGCCGAGGAGCGGCGCCTCTGGCACCTGCACCGCAGCCGCCATGCGCTGACCCTGCGACGGGTCGACCCCGGCCTGCACGGCCTCTCCAATGCCGACCTCGACACTCCCTGGCCCAAGCTGCTGGCCAGCCGCCAGGGGCTGGCCGACAGCCTCGACGCCGGCACCTGGCCGGACGGCGCCCTCGCCGCCATGGGCACCCCCCGGGAATATGACGACGCCCGGCTGCCCGACACCGGCGTCGGCCGCGAGCTGGAGCGGCGGCTCTCCGCCGCCTTCATTCTCGGCAACACCTATGGCACCCGCGCCCTGACCTGGCTGCGCTGGCATCGAGAGGGGCGAGTGGAGATCACCGAGCGGCGTTTCGGGCCCGGGGGGCAGGCTCGGGGAGAGACCCACCGCCTACTGAGACTGGACGCCTAGTCTCCCCCCTCTGCTTCCCTATCGGCCGATACTCCGAAAAATTGAACGACCTAGTCTTTGGGGGGCAAAAGGTGGGTCAACTGCCAGGTCTCCAGGCGCCGATTGAGCAGGCTGCGCACCTCGGCGGGACTACCGAGCGTCAGGGTCTCGGCCACCAGGGCCTGGGCATCCGCCATCGAGACGCGGCGAATGGCGGCACGCACCCGGGGCAGGCTGGGGGCATTCATGGATAGCGCCTCGAAGCCCATGCCCATCAGCAACAGGGCCCCCGCCGGATCGCCGGCCAGCTCACCGCACACCGAGGTGGGCATGCCCAGCACCGCCGCCTCATCGGCCAGCCGCGCCAGGGCCGCCAGTACCGCCGGATGGCAGGCATCATAGAGATCGGCGACCCGGGGGTTGTTACGATCTACCGCCAGCAGATACTGAGTCAGGTCGTTGCTACCCACCGAGAAGAAATCGACGCGCTCGGCCAGGGGACCCAACTGATAAAGGGTCGCCGGCACCTCGATCATCACCCCGACCCGGGGCCGCGGTACCACCACGCCCTCTTCGGCCAGCTCGTCCCGGGCCCGATCGAGCAGGCGCAGGGCATCGTCGACCTCGTCCACATTGGTGATCATCGGCAACAGGATCTGCAGGTTGTCGAGCCCCTGGGAGGCGCGCAGCATGGCCCGCAGCTGCACCATCAGCACCTCGGGGTGATCCAGGGTCACCCGAATACCCCGCCAGCCGAGGAAGGGATTGGCCTCCTCGATGGGGAAATAGGGCAGATCCTTGTCGCCCCCGATATCCAGCGTCCGCATCACCACCGGCAGGGGCGCGAAACTCTCCAGCTGCTCGCGATAGAGGCGCGTCTGCTCCTGCTCGCCGGGAAAGCGCTCGGCGATCATGAAAGGCACTTCGGTGCGGTAGAGCCCCACCCCGCCGATGCGTGACTTGAGGGAGGCCACCGCATCCACCGCCAGGCCGGTATTGACCATCAGCGGCATGGCGTGACCGTCCGGCGTCTCGCTGGGCAGGTCCTGCTCGTGCTCCAGCACCTCGGCCAAGGCCAGCTCCTCATCGATCAGGGCCTGATAGTGGCTACGCATCTCGCTGCCGGGACGCACGATCAGCCGACCGCGGTGACCATCCAGTACCACCGGACTGCCATTGAGCCGTGGCAGCGGCAGATCGACCATGCCCAACACGGTGGGAATGCCCATGGCCCGGGCCAGGATCGCCACATGGGAGGTGCTGGACCCCCGCACCGCCACCAGGCCGGCCAGCTTCTCCCGGGGCACCTCACCCAGACTCGCCACGCTGATCTCGTCCCCCACCAGGATGGTCTGGGCCGGGTAAGAGTCCGGCGTCTGGGGGCTCTCCTCCTGCAGGTGGGCCAGCACGCGGCGCCCCAGGTCGCGCACGTCGGCGGCCCGCTCGCGCAGGTAGTCGTCGTCGACCCGTTCCAGGTACTGCACATGACGGCGCACCACATCGGCCAGGGCCCCGGGGGCCCACTGCCCCTCACGAATGCGCTTGACCACCTCCTGTCCCAGGGCGGCGTCGCTGAGCATCTGCTGGTAGACCTCGAACAGCGCCAGTTCCTGGGCACTGATGCGGCTGGCCAGGCGCTCACCGGTGGCGCGAATCTCGTCGCGCACCCGATAGATGGCGTCCTGCAGGCGCTTGATCTCGTATTCGGTATCGGAGGGAATCAGGTCGGGGACGCTGTCCAGATCGGCGGGGGGCATGATCACCCGGGCCTCACCGATGGCCATCCCCGGAGAGGCCGCCACCCCGGTGAAGACCGCCTGACCATCGGCCCGGGTGGGGCGACTCAGGGTCCCGGTGACCAGGGCATGGGCCAGCACGCCGGCCAGTTGGGCGGCCATGGTGACCAGGAAGGCTTCATCGCCTTCATCGTAGCGCCGCTTGTCCTGCTGCTGCACCACCAGCACGCCGAGCATGCGGCGCTGATGAATAATCGGCACGCCGAGGAAACTGGAGAAGCGTTCCTCTCCGGTCTCCTCGAAGTAGCGATAGGCGGGATGGGCCGGCGCATCCTCCAGGTTGAGGGGCTCCTCCCGCTGGCCGACCAGGCCCACCAGGCCCTCCCCCAGGCGCAGGGTCACATGCCCCACCGCCTGGGTACGCAGGCCGATGGTCTCCATCAGCATCAGGCACTCCTGCTCCGCGTCATAGAGGTAGAAGGAGCACACATCGGTACGCATCGCCTTGCGGATACGGCGCACCATGGTCGACAGGGCCGCCTCCAGACTGCGGGCCCCATTGACCTCCTGAACGATGCGGCGAAGGACGTCGAGCATAGCGTATCTTCTTGTAATGATTGAAATGGGCGGTGTTCGGCCGGCGACCCTCCGGGGCTACTCGCCGATCAGGGCCAGGCGCTGGGCACGGGGCGCCAACTCGCGTAGGGCCCGCCGATACACCTCCCGCTTGAAGGACACCACCTGCCCCAGCGGATACCAGTAACTGACCCAGCGCCAGCCGTCGAATTCCGGCTTGGGCGTGCCATCCATGCAGATCCGGCTGTCCTGGCAGCGCATTTTCAGCAGGAACCACTTCTGTTTCTGGCCGATACACACCGGCCGAGAGTTCGTTCGTATCATGCGTCGTGGCAAGCGGTAGCGCAGCCATCCTCGGGTACAGGCCAGCACCTCGACATCGGCCGCCGTCAGGCCGATTTCCTCTTCCAGTTCCCGATACAGGGCCTGTTGCGGAGTCTCGTTTGCCTTGATGCCTCCCTGGGGAAACTGCCACGCATTTTGTCCTACCCGACGCGCCCAAAGCAGCTGGCCCTGACGGTTGACAATGATAATGCCAACGTTGGGCCGAAAGCCGTCAGCGTCGATCACGGACATCACCTTATAAATTCACTATGGCAGTCATTCTTCCACAAAGCCGGAAAGCGCATCAATAAGGCATTTACGGGCGGCGAAAACCACGGTCGCATCGGTGGAACGGCCGGGGCCCCACTCGCCAGCGGGAAGCGGCCCGGAGGCCACGGAGGGCGTGGGCCCCAGCCTTGCTAGCGGCCCACCGTTGTCGATCGAGAAGAGGATGCGGGGTCAGTCACGCAGGCTGATAATCCGCCAGCCACGGCGCTCTGCCTCGGCGCGCAGGGTCTCGTCCGGGTCCACCGCCACCGGGTGCTCGACCTTCTCCAGTAGCGGCAGATCGTTGTGGCCGACTAGAGAGCCTGTAGAACCCGACGGCCATCACTCCCGCAGGCTGATAATCCGCCAGCCGCGGCGCTCCGCCTCGGCGCGCGGGGTCTCGTCCGGGTCCACCGCCACCGAGTGCTCGACCTTCTCCAGCAGCGGCAGATCGTTGTGGCCGACTAGAGAGCCTGTAGAACCCGACGGACATCACTCCCGCAGGCTGATAATCCGCCAACCGCGGCGCTCCGCCTCGGCGCGCAGGGTCTCGTCCGGGTCCACCGCCACCGGGTGCTCGACCTTCTCCAGCAGCGGCAGGTCGTTGTGGCCGACTAGAGAGCCTGTAGAACCCGACGGCCATCACTCCCGCAGGCTGATAATCCGCCAGCCGCGGCGCTCCGCCTCGGCGCGCAGGGTCTCGTCCGGGTCCACCGCCACCGGGTGCTCGACCTTCTCCAGCAGCGGCAGATCATTATGCGAATCGCTGTAGAACCACGCATCCTCGAGGCCGACCTCCTTGTCCTCGAGCCACGCCTCCAGGCGCACCACCTTGCCCTCGCGGTAACTGGGCACGCCGGAGACCTTGCCGGTATAGCGGCCATCGACCACCTCCGGCTCCACGGCGATCAGGTCGTCGACCCCCAGCCGTTCGGCGATGGGCCCGGTGATAAAGCGGTTGGTGGCGGTGATGATCAGCAGGGTGTCGCCCCGGGAGCGATGACGCGCCAGCAGCTCCTCCCCCTTGGGCAGGATATGCGGCTCGATCTTGCTGGCCATGAACTGCTGGTGCCAGGCGGCCAGTTGCTCCGGGGTATTCTCGGCCAGGGGCCTGAGGGCCACCTCGAGGAAGGCCGCCATATCCAGGGTGCCGTTCTCGTAGTCACGCAGGAAACGGTCATTGGCCTCGCGGTAGCTGACCGGATCCACGGCCCCCTGTTCCAGCAGAAACTCGCCCCAGGCATGGTCGCTGTCGATGCTCAGCAGGGTGTTGTCGAGGTCGAAGATGGCCAGGCTCACTGCGTTCCCCTCTCAGTCGGCGCTCACACGCCGCGGTTGGTGGTCGAAAAGCCCACGATTATGGCAGAGATCCCCCGGCGGGGGGAGCCGGCGCCCCGTCCCGGCCCCGATAGCCACCACACGGCATACCCCATACAAAAGTTTTATACTGCATCGCACAAATCGAGAGACCACCTTATGAAACACCCAAGCTACTGATATTAAAAGGTAAAACCACCAATCCACAACCAAAGCTTTTCCTTATGGCCAGCATAACTCCCATAAAGTCTAGCTTTGGCATGGATTCTCTTTGCCGCCAAAATGGCTATAATGCCTGCATCGATTCGTCGAGCCTGCCGATGGCCAACCTAGGCGGCAGGCCAGGGCCTCCGGGCAATCCCTGGAGGGTGACTCCCGCACCAGGCAAGCGAGAACCTCCCATGTCCACACCGACCTATGACGTTCTGATCGTGGGTGGCGGCGTCTCCGGCACCGCCCTCCTCTACGAGCTGGCGCGCTATACCGACCTCAAGGCCCTGGGCCTGGTCGAGAAGTACGACCACGTGGCCATCGTCAACTCCCATGGCCGCAACAATAGCCAGACGATCCACTGTGGCGATATCGAGACCAACTACACCCTCGAAAAGGCCAAGGTCACCAAGCGCACCGCGGGCATGGTGGTCAACTTCGCCACCAAGCTGGCCCCCGAGCAGCGCGACAAGATCGTCTACCAGTACCCGAAGATGGTGCTGGGGGTGGGCGAGACCGAGTGCGACTTCCTGCGTCAGCGCTTCACCAAGTTCCAGGAGCTCTTCCCCAAGATGCGCCTGCTCGAGCGGGACGACATCGCCGAGCTGGAGCCCAAGCTGGTGGAGGGGCGCCGCCCGGAGGAACCCATCGTGGCCATGGGCTCCACCGACGAATACACCGCGGTGAACTACACCACCCTCTCCGAAGCCTTCGTGGAGCAGGCTCAGCAGAGCGCCCAGGAGAAGGGCATGGCCTGCGACGTGCATCTCTCCACCGCGGTGGAGTCGATCACCCAGGGCGAGGACAAGCTGTTCCGGGTCAAGACCCCCAACAAGGGCACCCTCACCGCCCGCTACGTGGTGGTCAGTGCCGGCGGTCACTCCCTGCTGTTCGCCCACAAGATGGGCTACGGCCTGGACAAATCCTGCCTGCCCATGGCCGGCTCCTTCTACTTCACGCCCCAGGTGCTCAACGGCAAGGTCTACACCGTGCAGAACGAGAACCTGCCCTTCGCCGCGGTGCACGGCGACCCGGACGTGCTGGTGGAAGGCAAGACCCGCTTCGGCCCCACCGCCCTGATGCTGCCCCTGCTGGAGCGCTACAACGGCAAGACCTTCTTCGAGTTCCTCAAGGTGCTGCGCCTGGACCGCAACGTGATCAAGGCCCTCTGGGACCTGATGAAGGTGCGCGATATCCGCCGCTATATCTTCAAGAACTTCCTGTTCGAGGTACCGGTGCTGCGCGAGCGCCTCTTCCTCAAGGACATCAAGAAGATCGTGCCGAGCCTCACCGCCCAGGACGTGACCTTCGCCAAGGGCTTCGGCGGCGTGCGCCCGCAGCTGATCGACAAGGAAAAACAGAAGCTGGTGATGGGCGAGGCCAAGATCAACCCGGGTACCGGCATCGTCTTCAATATGACGCCCTCCCCCGGCGGCACCAGTTGCCTGGGCAACGCCGAGAAGGATATGTACCTGGCCCAGGAGTTCCTCGGCTGCAACGTCGACAAGGAGGCCTTCGAGCGCGACCTGCTGAGCGGCGAGATCCCCCTCACCGACCTGGAGCGCCCCGAGGCTCACTCCCTGATGTAAGCGCCCCTTGGAAACGACGACGCCCCGGCCGATTGGTCGGGGCGTTGTCGTTGATGGAGAAGCGAGTCCAGGGCAAGCAGCCCGTCAGGGGGAGAGCCGGGCCGCGGCCCGGGAGGCGGGAGGCGGCGAGTGGGCAGCATGCAGCCGCTCGATCAACTGGTCTTCCAGGGAGAAGCGCTCACCGAGCCCCTTGGCCAGGCGATCGAGCCAGGCCGGCAGCCGGGAGAGGTAGTGCTGGCAGCGGCTGGGGGTGGAAAAGTCTTCGTCGAAGGCCAACACCAGCTCGGTGGACAGCTCCAGGCGCTGCAGCAGCTTATCGGCCAGGGCCAGGGCATCGTGGTCGTGGAAGGCCGTGGCCTCCTCGCGCAACTGGGGATAGATCTCGAAGTGGCCGGCGCTGATATAGTCCATCAGCAGCTCGCTGAAGGCATCGATCTGGCTCTTCTCCACCGCGTCCAGCTCGGCGTCACAGGCCTCCTTGAGGTCCATGAAAGTGACCAGCAGCTCGCGGCGCTGATCCAACCAGCGATCGATCAATCGATGCACCCCACCCCAACGCTCCAGGGCCGTCTTGCACTCTTCCAGCATGGCTCTTCCCTCACGACTCTCGGCTCGCCATCCAGACTCACCCGAGCGGGGGCGAGTGTCAATGCCCTGACGTGAACACCATCAACCAACGCCCGTTTGGCGGCGCCTCAGCTGCCCTTCAGGGCGCGCCACAGCAGGCCCAGGGGGGCCAGGGCCAGCACCAGGAAACCGAGCAGGGTCCAGCCGGGCAGGGAGATTCCCCACCACAGGAAGTCGATCTCCGCGCACTCGCCGGAGCCGGAGAGCACCATGGCCAGTACTTCCTGGAAGGGTAATACCTCCATCATATAGTCGAGGCCGGGACCGCAGCTGGGCACCTGGTCCGCCGGCAGCGACTGCAGCCAGAGATGGCGGCCGGCCACGCCGATGCCGCCCAGCACCGCCAACAGCCCCAGGCCGCCATAGGCGAGCCGACCGCCGCGGCCAACGGGGTTATGGATGGCCGCCACCGCCAGCACCAGGGCCGTCGCCAGTACCGCCACCCGCTGGAAGATACACAGCGGACAGGGCTCCAGGCCCACCAGATGCTCGAGGCCCAGGGCCACCGCCAACATCACCACACAGAAAGCGAGCCCCGCCAGGCTCCAGCGGCGGGGACTCCAGGTCGAAAGGGTCGCCATCATCGGCTCAAGGTTCCTTTACCGAGGTAAGCGCCCCCGCGCGGCGGGGGCAAACGCTGGGTCAGACCACCGGGGTGCCGCGGGGTTCACGGGCCCGGGCGAAATAGTGGTCCAGGAAGTCATCGAAGGACTCGTTATCGGCGGCCTCGAGCTCCCACTGCTGCCGATGGGAGGTCTCGCCGAGCTCCGCGAAGAGCGCCTCCCGGGCCGGGTCCATGGCCTCTTCACGCCACTGGGCCGCCTGCTCCCGGGCCAGCGCCAGGGTCGCCTCGACGAAGTCGTCGCCGCTGGACTCGAGCAGGGTCAGCAGTTGCCCCGCCGGGGTCTGGGCGGGATCCCGCAGCCGCGGCGCCAGGGCCGCCAAGGCCTCGGCATGGGGGGAGCCGCCCTCCTGGGCATCGAGCAGCTCGGCCACCTCCCCCAGCTCGGCGAAGATCGCCTCGCCGCGCTCGGCCAACCGACGCTCCACGCCGTCGAGGTGCAGCCGCGCTTCGGGGTCCCGGCCACGCTCCACCACCAGGCGACGATTGTCGTCCAGGTGGTCGCACTCGGCGTCGTCGATCCAGGGGCTCTCGGAGAGCAGGCACCAGAGCATAAAGGTATCGAGGAAGCGCATCTGGGTGGCGTCGATGCCCAGCGGCAGGAAGGGGTTGAGGTCCAGGCAGCGGATCTCGATATATTCGACGCCGCGGGCCTCCAGGGCCTGGCTGGGGGTCTCGTCCTGCCGGGCCACCCGCTTGGGGCGGATATCGCTGTAGTACTCGTTCTCGATCTGCAGGATATTGGCATTGAGCTGCTGCCAGCCCTCCCCCGTCTTGACGCCCAGGGCCTCGTAGGCGGGCCAGGGGGTGGCGATGGCATGACGCAGGGTGCCCACATAGTTGGAGAGCGAGTTGAAGCAGATCTTCAGCTGCGCCTGCACCTTGTTCTGGTAGCCGAGGCCGGACATGCGCAGGCAGGTGGCATAGGGCGACAACCGCGTCGCCTCGCCGTGGCGGCGCAACCCCAGTGCCTCGGGGGCCTCGCGGCCCTCGAGGAAGCTGTCGTCGAAGGCCGGCGAGGCGCCGAACAGGTACATCAGCAGCCAACTGTGGCGACGGAACTGGCGAATCAGCCCGAAGTAGCGGCTGGAGCGGTAGTTGGCCAGGGCCTGACCCTCGGCGCCGTCGATCGCCTGCAACTGCTGCCAGAGGGTATCGGGGAAGGAGAGGTTGTAGTGCACTCCGGCGATGGACTGCATGATGCGCCCGTAACGCACGTCCAGCCCCTTGCGGTAGACATGCTTCATGGTGCCCACGTTGGAGGAGCCGTAGTCGGCGATGGGAATACTGGCATTGCCCGCCAGTCGCGACGGCATGCTGGCCGGCCAGATCAGTTCGCCGCCGAGTTCGCGGTAGCTGAAGCGGTGCAGGTCGGCCAGGAACGCCAGGGCATCCTCGGGCCGGCAGGTGACCGGCGTGATGTACTCCAGCAGCGCCTCGGAGTAGTCGGTGGTGATATGCGGATGGGTCAGCTTGGACCCCAGCCCTCGGGGGTGCGGGGTCTGGGCGATGCGACCCTCGCCATCGACCCGCAGCCCCTCCTTCTCGATGCCTCGGCGAATGCGCCCGATCAGCCCCTGGCGGGCCGGTCCCTTGAGCCGTCCGATGACGGTTGTGAGTTGCTCGGACAAGATCAACACCCCATGTCATGGGAGGCGGCCGAGCCGCCTCGAATATCGTTGGCAAGCGCTGTGATAGCCCTGGTGCCCTGAGCTCAGCTTAGCCTTTGTCGCGGGCCTTCAGCAGGGCCGCCCCCAGGGCGCCCATCGGCTGGCTATCACCGCCGCTCGACTTGCGCTGCGGCTTGCCGCCGCGCCCCTTGCCGGCCGGGCGCTCGCCGCCGCGGCGCGGCGCCTGGCTATTGTCCTCGCCGGGCTGGTCGTCGAGACGCATGGAGAGGCCGATGCGGGCCCGCTCCAGGTCGACGCTCATCACCTTCACCTTGACGATATCGCCGGCCTTGACCACCGAGCGCGGATCCTCGACGAACTTGTCGGAGAGCGCCGAGATATGCACCAGGCCGTCCTGGTGGACGCCGATATCGACGAAGGCGCCGAAGTGGGTCACGTTGGTGACGCTGCCCTCGAGGATCATCCCCGGCTCCAGGTCCTTGAGGGTCTCGACCCCCTCGCGGAATTCGGCGGCCTTGAACTCGGGGCGCGGGTCGCGACCCGGCTTGTCCAGCTCCTTGAGGATATCGCTTACCGTGGGCACCCCGAAGCGCTCGTCGGCGAAGTCGACGGGCTTGAGCGCCTTGAGGGTGGCGCTGTCGCCGATCAGGCTGGCCACCTCGCGACCGCTGCGCTGGGCGATGCGTTCCACCAGGGGGTAGGCCTCCGGGTGCACGGCGCTGCCGTCCAGGGGATTGTCGCCGTTCATGATGCGCAGGAAGCCGGCGCACTGCTCGAAGGTCTTGGGTCCCAGGCGGCTGACGTCGAGGAGCTGCCTGCGGCTGGCGAAGGCGCCCTCGGCGTTGCGCCGGGTGACGATATTCTCGGCCAGCGCCGGGTTAAGGCCCGCCACCCGCGCCAGCAGGGCGCTGGAGGCGGTATTGAGATCGACGCCCACGGCGTTGACGCAGTCCTCGATCACCGCCTCCAAGCTCCTGGAGAGCTGCAGCTGGGAGACGTCGTGCTGGTACTGGCCCACGCCGATCGACTTGGGCTCGATCTTGACCAGCTCGCCCAGCGGGTCCTGCAGGCGCCGGGCGATGGAGACGGCGCCGCGGATGGTAACGTCCAGGTCGGGCAGCTCCCGGGCGGCATATTCCGAGGCGGAGTAGACCGAGGCGCCGGCCTCGCTGACCATCACCTTGGCCAGGCGACGCCCGCTCAGGCGCTTGACCAGCTCGCCGGCGAGCCTGTCGGTCTCGCGGCTGGCGGTGCCATTACCTACGGCGACCAGCTCGACGCCGTACTTCTCCACCAACTTGGCCAGCTCGGCCAGCGAGGCATCCCAGGCGTTGCGCGGGGCATGCGGGAAGATGGTGGCCTGCTCGAGGAACTGGCCGGTGGCATCCACCACCGCCACCTTGCAGCCGGTGCGCAGGCCCGGGTCGATGGCCAGCGTCGCCTTGGGACCCGCCGGGGCAGCCAGCAGCAGGTCCTTGAGGTTGGCGGCGAAGACCTCGATGGCGGCGAGCTCGGCGCGTTCGCGCAGCCGCCCCATCAGCTCGGTCTCCAGGTGGGTGTAGAGCTTGACCCGCCAGGTCCAGCGCACCACCTCGGCGAGCCACTTGTCGGCGGCACGCCCCTCATCGCGAATCTCGAAATGCCGGGCGATGGCCACCTGGGCCGGGTGCAGCGGCGCCTCGTCCTCGCCGGGCAGCTTGAGGGCCAGGCTCAGCACCCCCTCGTTACGGCCGCGGAACATGGCCAGGGCGCGGTGGGAGGGCACCCTGGCCAGGGGCTCGTCATGCTCGAAGTAGTCGGAGAACTTGGCGCCCTCGCGCTCCTTGCCCTCCAGCACCCGGGCGCTGAGCTGCCCCTCCTGCCAGAGCCGCTCGCGCAGCCGGCCTACCAGTTCGGCGTCCTCGGCGAAGCGCTCCATGAGGATCTGCTTGGCGCCGTCCAGGGCCGCCTTGGCGTCCTCGATGGCCGGGGTATCACCTTCCGCTGGGCGAAGATAGCGGGCCGCCTCGGCCTGAGGATCGAGCTCGGGGTTGGCCAGCAAGGCATCGGCCAGGGGCTCCAGGCCCGCCTCCCGGGCGATCTGCGCCTTGGTGCGGCGCTTCTTGCGGTAGGGCAGGTAGAGGTCTTCCAGGCGCTGCTTGGTGTCGGCGGCGCGGATCAGGCCGGCCAGCTCGTCGGAGAGCTTGCCTTGCTCGTCGATGGCGGCCAGCACCGCCTCGCGGCGCTCCTCCAGCTCGCGCAGGTAGCGCAGGCGTTCGTCCAGTTCACGCAGCTGGGTATCGTCCAGGGCCCCGGTCACTTCCTTGCGGTAGCGGGCGATAAAGGGCACGGTGGCGCCGCCGTCGAGCAGTTCCACGGTGGCCGCCACCTGCTGGGGGCGGACCGCGAGTTCCTCGGCGAGGCGGGCGATGATCTTGGCGTGTGCGTCCATGAAGTCCTTGACGTTCCAGCGGCAAAAGATCGCGTCAAGGTATCATAATGGCGCGCTCGTCGGGAGCCTTGCCGCCTGATCGTTAGGAAACTACCTTCACGACTATTGCCATATGATCCTGCCCCCAGCGCCCCTCAGCGATTCTCACTGCGACAATCTCACTGAGCCTCACCTACCCCTGGCTTCAGCCGATGGCCGCCTTCCTCAAGAGGCCGCGGCGGGAACGAAATGCAGGGCCAGGCCGTTATTGCACCAGCGCAGGCCCGTAGGCTCGGGGCCGTCCTCGAAGACATGCCCCTGGTGACCGCCGCAGCGGGCGCAGTGGTACTCGGTGCGCGGCCAGATCAGCTTGTAGTCCACCTGGGTCAGCAGGTGCCCCTCCACATGCTCGAAGAAGCTCGGCCAGCCGGTGCCCGAGTCGTACTTCATGGCACTGGTAAAGAGCAGCAGGTCGCAGCCGGCGCAGCGATACTCGCCGTCGCGCCACTCGCCGTCCAGGGGGCTGGAGTAAGCCGGCTCGGTGCCGTGATCGCGGAGGATCTCGAACTGCTCCGGGGTCAGCCGCTCCCGCCACTCGGCCTCGCCGAGCTCCAGGGGCTCGAGGCTCGGCGAGGCCGAGAGATCGAGGCGTGGCCGGGCATTGGCCAGGACGGGAAGGAGCCCCACCAGGCCACCGGCGCCCAGGAAGCCCAGAAAATGACGTCGCTTCATCGTGCCTCTCCTTCGACAGGGGGTAACGAAGGTACGCGTGACACCCCGACACGGATGCATCGCAAAACGGGGAAGGCTTGCGCCCTCCCCGTTTCAGACCCCGGCGCCGGGCCGGGGTTCGTCACTGCGACGCTGGGTCGCGTGCCGGCTTAGCCGCGCTGCGGACCGGCGGCGATAATCGCCGGATCGACGCCGGCGAACTTCTCGAAGTTGGCCACGAACTTGGCCACCAGCGCCTGCATCTGTTGCTGGTAAGCGGCCGAGTCTGCCCAGGTCTGGCGCGGGTCGAGCAGTTGGGTGTCGACACCGGGTACCGCCACCGGCACCTCCAGGTTGAGCCCCTCGATGCGCCGGGTCTCCACGTCGCGCAGGGCGCCGGACTGGATGGCGCTGATGATGGCGCGGGTGGTGGGAATGCTGAAGCGCGAGCCGCCCTGACCATAGGCGCCGCCGGTCCAGCCGGTGTTGACCAAGTAGACGCGGGCATCGTTGGCCTTGACCCGCTTGATCAGCAGGTCGGCGTACTCGCGGGCCGGGCGCGGGAAGAAGGGCGCGCCGAAGCAGGTGGAGAAGGTCGCCTCGAGACCGGCGGAGGAGCCCATCTCGGTGGAACCCACCTTGGCGGTATAGCCGGACAGGAAGTGGTAGGCGGCGGCTTCCTCGGAGAGCAGCGACACCGGCGGCAGCACACCGCTCATGTCGCAGGTCAGGAAGATGATGGCGTTGGGCTCGCCGGCGCGATTCTCGGGCACCCGCTTGTCGATATGCTCCAGCGGATAGGCGGCCCGGGAGTTCTGGGTCAGGCTGTCGTCGGCGTAATCGGGCGCGCGACGGTCGTCCAGCACCACGTTCTCCAGCACGGCGCCGAACTTGATGGCGCGCCAGATCACCGGCTCGTTCTTCTCGGAGAGGTCGATGCACTTGGCGTAGCAGCCGCCCTCGATATTGAACACCGTGCCCTCGCCCCAGCCATGCTCGTCATCGCCGATCAGGTAGCGGGCCGGATCGGCGGAGAGGGTGGTCTTGCCGGTGCCGGAGAGGCCGAAGAACAGGCAGGTCTGGCCATCTTCGCCGACATTGGCGGAGCAGTGCATGGGCAGCACGTCGGAGGCCGGCAGCAGGAAGTTCTGCACGCTGAACATGGCCTTCTTCATCTCGCCGGCGTAGCGCATGCCGGCGATCAGCACGCGACGCCCGGCGAAGTCGAGGATCACGCAGGCCTCGGTGCCGGTGCCGTCGCGCTGCGGCTCGCAGACGAAGTTGGCGGCATTGAGGATGGTCCACTCGTCGCGCCGCGCCGGGTTATAGGCTTCGGGGCGCACGAACATGGTGCGGCCGAAGAGGTTCTGCCAGGCGGTCTCGGTGTGCATGCGCACCGGCAGGTAGTGCTGGGGGTCGGCGCCCACATGCACCTCGGAGAGATAGTGATCACGCTCGCCCAGGTAGGCCTCGACGCGGGTCCACAGCGCCTCGAACTTGGCGGCGTCGAAGGGACGATTGACGCTGCCCCAGTCGATCTGGTCGCGGGTGGACGCTTCCTCGACGATAAAGCGATCCGCCGGTGAACGCCCGGTCCGCTCCCCCGTCTTG
Organism: Halomonas sp. H5; assembly: GCF_050613175.1. Classification (GTDB taxonomy): domain Bacteria; phylum Pseudomonadota; class Gammaproteobacteria; order Pseudomonadales; family Halomonadaceae; genus Bisbaumannia; species Bisbaumannia salifodinae. Next base: position 1,204,873 of record NZ_CP192510.1, on the reverse strand, counting down.
ACGACCAGCGCGCCATTGTCGGCCAACTGTCCCTCGCCTCGCAGCAAGGCCTGCTCGATCAACTCGGCACGGCTCAGGTTGGTGAAGACGCGGGGGGTGGCTGACGATACGGCGCTTGCGGCTTGGGTGGTGGTCATGTCGGTGTCCTGGGCCATGCGGCCTATTCTCTCTCGTGGGTCGTAGCAACGACAGGTGGGCTGCCTGCCCGATGCCCCGGACGGTGTACCGCCTCTTATGACATCGGGCCGCCAAATTAAGGGGGGCCATTATGACAAAAACCCGGGCGCTTACCAAAGCTCTCATTCGCCGAATTTCATGTAGTTTTACTACTACATAACGACCATTGTTAGCATATGAAAACCCCGGCGCAGGGCCGGGGCATCGGGTATCGATCGAGTGAGCGCTTAGCCCCTTAATGAAGGGTGGGCGGCGGCGCATCGGGCGCCTCGATCAACCCCTCCACCTCGGCGGCACCGAAGCGGTAGCGGGTATGACAGAAGTGACACTCGGTCTCGATGCCCTGCTGCTCGGCGACGATCTCGCGCAGTTCCCCGGCGCCCAGGGAGAGCAGCGACTGGGCGATCCGCTCCCGGGAGCAGGTGCAGCCGAAGCGCAGCGCCTTGGGCTCGAAGACCCGCACCGTCTCCTCGTGATAGAGGCGATGCAGCAGCTCGTGCTGCGCGAGCCCGAGCAACTCCTCGTCGCGCACGGTATCGGCCAGGTGCACGGTGCGCTCCCAGGCGTCCGGATCATGGGGACGGCCGTCGTCGGGCAGCTGCTGCAGCAGCAGGCCGGCGGCGCGCTGGCCATCGGCGGCCAGCCACAGCCGGGTGGGCAGCTGTTCGGACTGGGCGAAGTAGGCCTCCAGGCAGGCCGCCAGGCTGGCCTCCTTGAGCTCGACGATGCCCTGATAGCGGCGCCCCTCCCGGGGATCCAGGGTGATGACGATATGTCCCTCGCCCAGCAGCTCGCGGAAGCCGGCGGCCGCATCGGGCAGGTCGGCCCCCTCGGCCAGGCGGGCGATGGCGCGCAGCTCGCCGCCGGGGTTGGACTCCGCCATCAGCAGGGCCAGGGCCCCCTCGCCGCGCACCTCCAGGCTCAGGGTGCCATCGAGCTTGACGGTATCGGTGAGCAGGGCCACCGCCGCCAGCATCTCGCCCAGCAGGCGACGCACCGGCGCCGGGTAGGCCTGCTTGTCGAGCACCTCGGCATAGGCCGCCTCCAGGGAGACGATCTCGCCGCGCACCTGGGTATCGTCGAAGAGAAAACGCTGAATCTGATCGGTCATGAAAAAAGCCTGAGAATAAACATCGGTGGGGGAGCGTCAATCGCCCTGGCGGCGCTGAAAGCGCTGGATATCCCGGCGCTGTTTCTTGTCGGGGCGTTTCAGGGGGTGCTGCATGGCCTGGTTGGTCAGGCGCCGGGCCTCGGTTTCACGCTCACGACGCGCCTCGCTCTCGGCGGTCTCGCGGTAGAGGGCGCGGGCCTCGGGGGCGCCGCGGCGCTGATCGGAGAGCGCCAGCACCTCCACCTCCCAGACGTCCCAGCCCTGGGGCACGCGAATCAGGGCACCGACTTCCACGCTCTTGCTGGTCTTGGCCCGGTCGCCATTGTAGTGCACCTTGCCCCCCTCGATGGCCTTCTTGGCCAGGGCGCGGGTCTTGAAGAAACGCGCCGCCCAGAGCCACTTGTCGAGTCTTACGCTATCCATGGGGCCTCCTTCACGCCAGCGGCGGACGCTCGCCAGGCAGGATGCTGGCGAAACGATCCAGGGCGATAAACTCCTCCAGCTCGCGTTCCGGCTGGGTGCTGTCGGGCTGCTTGATGCCCAGCAGGTGGCGGATGCCGAACTCCCGGGCGCTCTCCAGCACCGAGGGGTTATCGTCGATAAAGAGGGTGCGGGCCGGGTCGAAGGGCTCGACCTCCTGGAGCTCGAACCAGAATTCCTGGGCCTCCTTGGGCACGCCCAGGTCCGCCGAGGAGACGATGGCATCCAGGTACTCCTCCAGGCCGGTCAGCGGCAGCTTGAGCTCGAGGCTGGCGCGGTCGGCGTTGGTGGCCAGCACCACCCGGGGGTGGGCCCGCTTGAGCCACTTGAGGAAATCCAGGGCATCGCCGCGCAGGCCGATCAGGTGCTGCACCTCACGCTTGAGGGCGACGATATCGACTCCCAGCTCGCGGCTCCAGTAGGCCAGGCTGTACCAGTTGAGGGTGCCCTGCTCGCCGATGATCCGCTCGCGCAGCTGGTGCTGGCTGGCCTCATCCAGGCGATGCAGCTCCCCATAGCGACGCGGCAGGTGCTCCAGCCAGAAGTGGCTGTCGAAATGCAGATCCAGCAGGGTGCCGTCCATGTCCAGCAGGACGGTGTCGATGGCTTGCCAATCGATCATTGGCCTTGGGCTCCACGTTCGGGTATTGGGAAACGCTGAATAAATCGGCGAGCGGGATGAAGCACAAGGCGCCCGCAGCGCAGAAACCGGAGCCTAGGCGGTACTAGGTGAGGATTTCGAGCAGCGCGCAACGCAGTGATTCGCCCGCGCAGGCATTTATGCAGTGTTTCCATAGGATGCTATTGTACAAAATCCCCCAGCCCCACGCATCGCCCCACGGAGTCTCCATGTATCCCAGCAAGCCCCGCATCCTCTCCCAGCGCGAAGTGACTCGAAGCCGGCTGTTCCGGGTCGAGGAGCTGGAACTGCGCTTCAGCAACGGCGAGGAGCGCCACTTCGAGCGCCTGATGGGCAGCGACCAGGGGGCGGTGATGATCGTGGCCATGCCCGACCCGGAGCATGTGCTGCTGATCCGCGAATACGCCGCCGGCTTCGAGGACTATGTGCTGACCCTGCCCAAGGGGCTGGTGGACCCCGGCGAGGATATCGTCACCGCCGCCAATCGCGAGTTGATGGAAGAGTGCGGCTTCGGCGCCAACAATATCGAGCCCCTGGTGGAGCTCTCCCTGGCCCCCAATTATATGTGCCACCGCATGCAGGTGATGCTGGCCAGCGACCTCTACCCGAAGCGCCTGCCCGGCGACGAGCCGGAGCCGCTGATCGTCGAGACCCATGCCATCGACGAGCTGCCGGCGCTGCTGGCCCGGGAGGACTTCCACGAGGCCCGCGCCATCGCCGCCCTCTATATCGCCCGGGACCGGCTGCGCGCCGAGCGGCCCCATCCCCTCACCTGGTAGCCCCCCGTTACAGGCTGATCCAGCGCCGCTGACGATGGCTGGTCAGCCCCGCCTCCAGCAGCGCCATCACCGCGATGGCTTCCTCCACGCTCACCGGCATGGGGCCCTCGCCACGTAGCGCCGCGACCACCCCCTGATAGTAGGCGAGATAATCCCCCGGCAGGCTGGGGTGCTCCCGGGACACCAGCTCGCCCGCCTCCGCCGCCAGGCAGAGGCGCCCCGGCGCATCCTGGCCCCAGTCGGGGCTCGGCGAGTCGCCGGCCTTGAGGCGCTCCTCCTGGGGGTCGAGGCCAAATTTCACATAGCTGCCCCGGGTGCCATGCACCCGCCAGCGCGGCGTCTCCTCCGCCACCAGAGTGCCCGCCTTGAGCTCCACGCTGAGCCCCTCATAGTCGAGCAGGGCGGTAAACTCGTCGTCGACCCGGGCGCCGTCACGGCGTAACGCCAGGTCGAGGAAGATCGCCCTAGGCTTGCCGAAGAGCATCAGGGCCTGATCCAGCAGATGCGGTCCCAGGTCGTACCAGATGCCGCCGCCGGGGCGCGGCGACTCCCGCCAGCGGTCGCGGACCTCGGGGCGGAAGCGGTCGAAACGCGACTCCACCCGGGTGACTCGCCCCAGGCTCCCCTCGGCCAGCAGCGCCTCGAGGGTCAGGAAATCGCTGTCCCAGCGGCGGTTATGGAACACCGATAAGCACTTGCCCTGCGCCTCCGCCAGCGCCTTGAGCGCCCGGGCCTCGGCCAGGTCCAGGGTAAAGGGCTTGTCCACCACCACGTGCTTGCCCGCCTCCAGGGCCGCACGCGCCAGGGGATAGTGGGTCTCGTTGGGGGTGGGAATCACCACCAGGTCGATCTCCTTGCGCGCGAACAGCGCCTCGGGGTCGGCCTCCACCGCCACCGAGGGAAGGGCCTCGGTCACCTTGGCGGCATCGCTCGAGGCCACCGCGGCGAGCGTCAGGCCCGGCGTGGCCTGGATCAGCGGCGCATGGAAGACCTGGCTGGCGAAGCCATAACCCACCAGGCCAACCTGAATCGTTTCAGTCATAAGCGCTCCTCCTGTCGGCGACTTATCGCCGGTTGCGTGATCGATATCATAAAAGGATCAAAGAATGGTCATCCACCCCGCCCGGGAGTCACCCATACTGAATGGCGCTGGGCCATTCATCCAAGACCCACTCATCCGAGGCAAGGAGGATAACGATGTGCTGTGAACTGGAAAGCCTGGAAGCGATGGAGTTCTGGTATCCCATCGAGTGCGAACTGCAGGCCGAGGACCAGGCCCCCGAGGCGCCCCTGGACCGCGCTGCTTGATTCCGAGCAAGTCCCGAATCGCAAGACCCGCGCCGAGGCGCGGGTCTTTTTGCTGAGGCGGATCAATCCAGCTTGGAGAGGTCGCGCACCGCGCCCTTGTCCGCGGAAGTCGCCAGCAGCGCATAGGCCTTGAGGGCCGCGGAGACCTGGCGGTCACGCTGGATGCTCGGCTTCCAGGCGTCACTGCCCTTGGCCTCCATGGCCGCGCGGCGCGATGCCAGTTCCTCATCGGAGAGCTTGACATCGATGGTGCGGTTCGGGATGTCGATACGAATGAGATCGCCCGGCTCCACCAGGCCGATGGCGCCCCCCGCCGCCGCCTCCGGCGAGACATGGCCGATGGAGAGCCCGGAAGTGCCGCCGGAGAAGCGCCCGTCGGTCAACAGGGCGCAGGCCTTGCCCAGCCCCTTGGACTTCAGATAGGAGGTCGGGTAGAGCATCTCCTGCATGCCCGGGCCGCCCTTGGGCCCCTCGTAGCGGATGACGACGACATCGCCCTCCTTCACCTTGCCCTCGAGGATATGCGCCACCGCCTGGTCCTGGGACTCCACCACATGGGCCGGGCCCTCGAAGACCAGGATGGAGTCGTCGACGCCGGCGGTCTTCACCACGCAGCCGTCCACGGCGATATTGCCGTGGAGCACCGCCAGGCCGCCCTCCCGGGAGAAGGCGTGGTCCAGATCACGAATGCAGCCGGTGGCGCGGTCGCCGTCGAGGCTCGGCCAGCGGGCACTCTGGGAGAAGGCCACCTGGGTGGGCACCCCGCCGGGGCCGGCCCGATAGAACTCCACCACCTCGGGACTGGGGTTACGCATGATATCCCACTCGTCCAGGGCCTCCTTGAGGGAGTCGCCGTAGACGGTGGGCACCCGGGTATCGAGCACGCCGGCGCGGTCCAGCTCGCCGAGGATGGCCATGATGCCGCCGGCGCGGTGCACGTCTTCGATATGGTACTTCTGGGTGTTGGGGGCGACCTTGCAGAGCTGGGGCACCTCCCGCGACAGGCGGTCGATGGCGGCCATGTCGAAATCGACCCCGGCCTCCTGGGCGGCGGCCAGCAGGTGCAGGATGGTATTGGTGGAGCCGCCCATGGCGATATCCAGGGTCATGGCGTTCTTGAACGCCGCCTTGGCGCCGATGGCCCGGGGCAGCAGGTGCGCCTCGTCACCCTCGTAGTAGCGCTTGGCCAGCTCGACGATGCGGTGACCGGCGGTCTCGAAGAGCCGACGACGGTCGGCATGGGTGGCCACCACGGTGCCATTGCCCGGCAGCGCCAGGCCCAGCGCCTCCATCAGGCAGTTCATGGAGTTAGCGGTGAACATCCCGGAGCAGCTGCCGCAGGTGGGGCAGGCGCTGCGCTCGACTTCGGCCAGGGTCTCGTCGTCGACGCTGTCGTCGGCGGCCATCACCATGGCGTCCACCAGGTCGAGGCCGTGGTCGAGGAGCTTGGTCTTGCCGGCCTCCATGGGACCACCGGAGACGAAGATCACCGGGATATTGAGGCGCATGGCGGCCATCAGCATTCCGGGGGTGATCTTGTCGCAGTTGGAGATGCACACCAGGGCGTCGGCGCAGTGGGCATTGACCATGTACTCGACGCTGTCGGCGATCAGGTCGCGACTCGGCAGCGAATAGAGCATGCCGTCGTGGCCCATGGCGATGCCGTCGTCCACGGCGATGGTGTTGAACTCCTTGGCCACCCCGCCGGCCTTCTCGATCTCGCGGGCCACCAGCTGGCCCATGTCCTTGAGGTGCACATGGCCCGGCACGAACTGGGTAAAGGAGTTGGCTACGGCGATGATCGGCTTGTGGAAGTCGTCATCCTTCATGCCGGTGGCACGCCACAGGGCGCGGGCGCCGGCCATATTGCGACCGGCGGTGGTGGTGCGGGAACGATACTCGGGCATGGTGTCCTCTAGATAGTGCTGCCGGCCGTACCGGGAGGTGGTCGGCCGGTCGAATCGGTGTCCAGTCCTGCCGATTTTGTCATGCGGCCGGGCGAATGCCTAGAGAGGCGTCAGGCGACCCTCCACCAAGGCCAGGCGGCGCTGGGCCAGGGCCTCGATATCCTCCCGGTCGTGGCTGACCAGCAGCACCGCCACTCCCGCCTGCTGCTGGCGTTTGACCAGGGTCCAGAGGCCCTGGCGGTTAGCGTGATCCAGGCCGGTGAAAGGCTCGTCCAGCAGCAGGATCGGCGCCTGGCGCAGCAGCGCCCGGGTCAGGGCCACCCGCTGGCGCTGGCCGCCGGAGAGCTCGCCGGGCAGGCGCGCCTCGAGGCCCGCCAACCCCACTTCGGCCAGGCCGTCGCGGATGCGCCGGCGCTGGGCGGCGTCGAGTTTGAGGTTGGCCGCCAGCCCCAGGCCGATATTGGCCCACACCGGCAGGTGATCGAAGAGGTTGTGCTCCTGGAACACCGTGGTGATGCCCCGCTCCCAGGGCGGCAGCCCCAGCAGCTCCCGCTCGCCCCAGCGCAGGCCGCCGGCGGCGGGCTCCAGGAAGCCCGCCAGCAGGTTGAGCAGGGTGCTCTTGCCGGCCCCCGAGGGGCCCTCCAGGGCCAGGCACTCGCCGGGGGCCAGGTCGAAGCGGAAGCAGAAGTCCGGCGTCTCCCCGGGTTCAAAGCGGTCGTAGTGAAAGATCAGATCATCGCAGTGGAGCATGGGCGCCCATGTTATCGCTCGTGGTGTGAAGCTTATCGATCAAGCAGCCTTCACCGTAGGGTTGCAGTTAGCCCGGAGGCACGGGGCTACTCTGGGGACAGGCCTTCGCGGGGCGCTGTAAACCCATCCCTGGGAGCTACTTTTGCCATCCCTGGCAAAAAACCCCCGCTCCGCCCTGCCCCCAGCGCCCCTCAGCCATTCCCACAACGATAGCCCCGCCCTTCGTCTAAGCATTGAATTCAGGGTCGAAAGGGGTAGCGCGGTCGGCGCCGGCTCAGGGCGTCGAGCAGGGTAAACACCAGCACCACCGCCAGCAGCAGCACCAAGGCGGTGGCCGCGGCGCCCTGCCAGCGGTAGCCGCCCAGTTGCTGGAAGAGCAGCATCGGCAGGGTCGGCGCCGCCGGGCTGCCAAACAGGGCGATCACGCTGAAGTCGCCCAGCGAGAGGGTCATGGCGTAGGCCAGGGCCAGGGCCGCGGGACGCCGCAGCCGCGGCCAGACCAGCCAGCGCAGCCGCGCCCGGCCGTGGATGCCGAACTGTTCCGCCAGGCGCTCCTCCGGGGCCGAGAGGCCGGGAATGGCGCCGCGCAGCACCTGCATGGCGAAGGGCAGCGCCATAAAGCCATTGACCAGCACCACCAGCGCATAGCCGTGCCAGCCGGCGCCGAGGGAGGGGCGCAGCAGCAGGAAGAGGCCGGTGCCCAGCACCAGGGCCGGGATCACCAGGATCAGCTGGCCGCTGCCCTCCATCACCAGGGCGGCGAGGCGCGAGCCGCGCCGCCGGAGCGCCTCGGCCCCGGCCAGCAGCGCCAGGGCCAGCAGCAGGGAGAGGCCCCCCGCGCCCAGCGCCATGGCCAGGCTGCGCAGCGCCGCGGGCCACAGGCTGCCGCGTCCCGGCAGTTCGGGCAGGCCGTAGAGGCCGGCCAGGGTCACCGCCGCGAGCGGCGGCACCAGCAGCAGGGTCAGCCCCAGCAACCAGAGCGCATCATGCAGACGCGACAGCCCCAGGGCATCGCGGCGCCACCAGCGCCCGCCGGGCAGGCCGCTGCCGGCGTCGGGCACCAGCCGCGGCGTGCCGCCCCGGGTCAGCGCCACCAACCAAAGGCTGAGACAGAGCACCAGTTGAGTCAGCGCCAGCAGCGCCGCCAGGGCCAGGTCGTGGTCGAACTTCAGCGCCTGGTAGAGGGCCACCTCCAGGGTCGTGGAACGCGGTCCGCCGCCCAGGGTCATGACGATGGCGAAGCTGGTGAAACAGAGGGTGAAGACCAGGGCGCCCAGGCGTGGCAGCAGGGCACGCAGCCGCGGCCACTCCAGCGTGCGCCAGATGGCACCCCGGGAGAGGCCCAACTGGGCGGTGAGCCGCCAGTGGGCCGCCGGCGCCGTCTCCAGGGCCTGCAGCATCAGCCGCGCCGAGAGCGGCAGGTTGTAGAAGACATGGGCCAGCACGATCCCCGAAAGACCATAGAGGTAGCCCGCCGGGGTCCCGGTCAGCCCCTCCCAGAGCGGCGCCGCCCAGCCCTGGCGGCCATGCACCGCCACCAGGCCGAACAGGGCGATCAGGGTGGGAATCACCAGCGACAGCTCCATGGCCCGCAGCAGCAGGCGCCGCCCGGGGAAGCGCGGCCGCCGGGCCAGGGCCAGGGCCACCGGCACGGCCAGCCCCACGGAAAGCCCGGTGGAGAGGGTCGCCTGCCAGAGGGTGAAACGCAGGATGCCGGCCAGCCAGGGTTCCCGCCACAGGTCGCCGACCGACAGCGCCGGCGCCTGCCAGAGCAGCGCCGCCAGGCTGGCCAGCCCCAGCCCCGCCACCGCGGCCAGGGCCAGCAAGCCGCCAGCCAGGACTAGAGGCGAGGCCCGCCAGGTGGGCGGCCTAGCGGCTGCTGGCATTAAGCCATTCGCGAATCCAGGCGCGGCGGTTGTCGCGCACCTCCTCCGGGGTGAAGGTGAGGCTCGCCGGCTCGATCAACCGCTCGAAGACCTCGGGGAGCTCGTCGCCCAGGTCGATGGCCGGATTCATCACGTTGCCGAGGGGGATATGGCGCTGGAAATCCGGCGTCAGCATAAAGCGCAGGAAGTCCCGGGCCAGCTCGGATTCGTCGCTGCTCTTCAGCATGGCGGCGGTCTCCACCTGCAGGTAGTGCCCCTCGGCGAACTCGGCGGCCTGGTAGCGGTCGCTCTCCTCCACCGCCATATGGTAGGCGGGCGAAGTGGAATAGGAGAGCACCAGGGGCGCCTCGCCGTTCATGAATAATGAGAAGTAGGCCTGGCTCCAACCCGGGGTGACGGTCAATACCCGCTCGTTGAGGCGTTCCCAGGCCTCGGGGGCCGCGTCGCCATAGACCTGCTTGATCCACAGCAGCAGGCCCTGGCCGGTGGTGCTGGTGCGGGGATCCTGGATGATCACCCGGACGTCGTCCGGGGCCTCCAGCAGCTCGGCGAAGCTGGCCGGCGGAGTCGCCAGCTGCTCGGTGTCGTAGACGAAGGCGAAATGGCCCCAGTCGAAGGGCAGGAAGGTGTCGTCCTGCCAGTCGATGGGTAGCCGCAACGGCGCGGTGTCGACGCCATGGGGCGCCAGCACGCCCAGCTCGCGAGCCTCGGCCATCAGGTTCATGTCGAGGCCCAGCACCAGGTCGGCGGCACTGCCCTCGCCTTCCAGGCGCAGGCGCTGGAGGATATCCACCCCACCGTCGAGGGCGACGAACTCGAGGTCACAGTCGCCGCAGCGGGCCTCGAAGGCCGCCTCGATGCCCGGCCCCGGGCCCCACTCGGAAACGAAGGAGCCGTAGGTATAAACGGTCAGGGTACGCTCCTGGGCGGCGACCGTCCCCGACGTCAGGCTTAGCGCCAGGGCGCCCAGGGTGATGATAGGTTTCATTGGCAACCTTGTTGAGTCATGTCTGCGCCGCTGCGCGGCGAATCGCTCGGCACAGCCGAGCTCCCACGGGGCAGCGGCGAGATCCGCCGACGCCGGGTCAGCCGAAGACCACCTTGGCCACGTCCCGATAGCGCTGGGCGAAATGCACCCTCATCCCCGCCTTGAGGTAATCGGGCAGCTCGTCATAGTCGCGACGGTTGGGCTCCGGCAGGATCACCTCATGGATCTCGCTGCGCCGGGCGGCGATGATCTTCTCGCGGATCCCCCCCACCGGCAACACCTGGCCGGTCAGGGTCAGCTCCCCGGTCATCGCCAGGGGCCGGTCGATGGCCTGATGACGGGCCAGCGACAGCAGCGCCGTGGTCATGGTGACCCCCGCCGAGGGGCCATCCTTGGGGGTCGCCCCCTCCGGCACGTGCAGGTGCACGAAGGCATCGTTGAAGAAGTCCGGGTCGGCACCATACTCCCCCAGGTGCCCCTGCACATAGCTATAGGCGATATTCGCCGATTCCTGCATCACCTCGCCGAGCTTGCCGGTGAGCTTGAAGCCGCGGGCCAGGGCATGCACCTTGCCCGCCTCGATGGGCAGGGTGGCGCCGCCCATGGCGGTCCAGGCGAGCCCAGTGACCACCCCCTCCCCCTTGAGCACCTTCTCGCGACGGAAGATGGGCGCACCGAGGAACTCCTCCAGGTTGTTCACCGAGACCTTGACGCTCTGCTGGCCGTTCTCCAGCAGCTTGACCGCCGCCTTGCGCACGATGCGGTGCAGCTGCTTCTCCAGTTGGCGCACCCCGGCCTCCCGGGCATAGCCCTCGATCACCTGCTTGAGGGCCGCATCCGTCAAGTTGATGCGCTTCCTGGGGATCTTGTCGCGCTTGAGCAGCTTGGGCCAGAGGTGGTGCTTGGCGATGGCCAGCTTCTCCTCGGCGATATAACCGGCGAGGCGAATCTGCTCCATGCGATCGAGCAGCGCCGGGGGAATCGAGTCCAGGGTGTTGGCGGTGCATACGAAGAGCACCTTGGAGAGGTCCAGGCGCACGTCCAGGTAGTGGTCGAGGAAGTCGACGTTCTGCTCCGGGTCGAGCACCTCGAGCAAGGCCGAGGCGGGGTCGCCCTGAAAGGACTGGCCCAGCTTGTCGATCTCGTCGAGCATGATCACCGGGTTCTGGACCTCCACCTCCTTGAGGGCCTGCACCAGCTTGCCGGGCATGGCGCCGATATAGGTGCGCCGATGGCCCTTGATCTCCGCCTCGTCGCGCATGCCGCCCACCGAGAAGCGATAGAACTGGCGCCCCAGGGCCTCGGCGATGGAGCGGCCGATGGAGGTCTTGCCGACCCCCGGCGGGCCCACCAGCAGCAGGATGGAGCCGCCCACGTCGCCCTTGAAGGTGCCCTCGGCGAGGAACTCGATGATCCGCTCCTTGACGTCCGCCAGGCCGTCGTGGTCGCGGTCGAGCACGACCCGGGCATGGGCCAGGTCCAGGTTGTCGTCGCTGGTAATGCCCCAGGGCATGCTGGTCAGCCAGTCCAGGTAGTTGCGGGTGGTGCCGTACTCCGGTGAGCCGGTCTCCAGCACCGAGAGCTTGTCGAGCTCCTCCTCGATGCGCGTCAGCACCTTGGGCGGCACCGTCATCTCCTCCAGGCGGTCGCGGAAGGTGTCCACGTCGTTCTCGCGGTCGTCCTTGGAGATGCCCAGCTCGCGCTGGATCACCTTGAGCTGCTCGCGCAGGAAGAATTCCCGCTGACGCTCCTGCATCTTGGCGTTGACCTGCTCGCTGATCTCGCTCTGCAGCTGGGCCACCTCGATCTCCTTGTGCAGCAGCGGCAATACCTTCTGCATGCGCGGCAGCACCGCCAGGGTCTCGAGGATCGCCTGCAGCTCCGGCCCCTTGGCGGAGGTGATGGCGGCGGCGAAGTCGGCCAGAGGGCCCGGCTCGTGGGGACTGAAGCGGTTGAGGTAGTGCTTGAGTTCCTCGCCGTAGAGGGGGTTGATCGGCAGCAGCTCCTTGATGCCGTTGATCACCGCCATGGCGTAGGCGCGGGCCTCGTCGGCCTCGGCGTCCACCGGCTCCTTGGGATAGCTGACCTCCACCAGGTAGGGAGGCTTGCGGGAGAGCCAGCGCTGGATGCGAAAGCGCTTCAGGCCCTGGGCGATAAACTGGATCTGGTTGTCGCCCTGCTCCACCTTGTGCATGCGCACCGTGGTGCCGATCTCCGGGAAGTGCTCGGGGGCCAGGTCCTCGAGCTCGGTCTCGCCGACGAAGGCCAGCCCCACCGCCTGGTGGGGCGTCTTGCCGACTCGCTCGATGGTCTCCTCCCAACGCGGGCGGTGGATCACCAGGGGCTGCACCTGGGCGGGAAAGAAGGGCCGATTATGGATCGGCAGCAGGTAGATGCGCTCCGGCAGGCTATCGCCGCTGGGTACCATGGCGTGGGACGACTCCTCGCCCGACTCGTCGCCCGCCTCGACCTCGATGCCGGCGTCCTCGACGCCATCGACAATCACGTTATGCCGCTCATCATCATGTTCTCTCATGATCCATCCTGTATCCGGGGTCGATGACCAGTATGGCAACAGGAATGCGGGCGGCTAACACAAACTTCAAGCGTGACCAACGACGAGGGGCGCCCGAAGGCGCCCCTGCGACTGGCCGGATGCGGCGCTTACCAGGGGGAGCCCATCAGGGGCTCACCGTTGAGGTAGGGCTCGCCGGCACGCAGCTCGAACTCCATCTCGCGGCTATCCAGGGACAGCCCCAGCATCATGGCCAGGGTCGGCGGCACCGGCGCGGCGCGCAGGTGGCCATCGAGGCGCCGCTGCAGCTCGGCGGCACCACTCGGACTGGCCAGCTCCTCCAGGCTCAGTTCGGTGATCCCCGCCCCATCGAAGGTCAGCTCCCCTTCGCCCTGGGTGGCCAGGCCCAGCATGCGGCTGTTGAGGTCGAGCTCGGAGAGCACCAGGCGCGGCGACTCGGAGAGCAGCGCCAGCAGGTCCGGGAACCAGGACTCGAAGAGTGCCTCCCACTCGGCCGGCGACAGCTGCTCCAGGTCCCCATCCCGCCGCTCCAGTTCGTCGAGCAGGCTCTCGTAGAGACGCCAGGCGGCGTCGGCATCGAGGCGCTCCAGGGACAGCGCCAGGCGACCGGAGGCCACCGGCTGATCCTCCATCCGCGCCTCGTCCAGGGAGAGGCCAAGGGAAAGATCGAGGTGCTCGCGGCCGAGGCGCATATCACTGGTATAGCCCAGCCCCTGCAGGTGCAGGGCCTGACCGTGACCCTCCACGAAGCGCAGGCTCTCGAACTGCATGGCGTCCTGCTGGTGGAAGAGGCGCCCCCCCTCGCTATAGCGATAGTGGCTATCCAGGGTCGTGGTACCGACCGCCAGACGCCCCTCGGTGGCGGTCAGCCACCAGGGGGCGATCTCGGCGTTGAGGATCAGATCCCCCCGCTCGCCGCTCAGGGTGGCCGAGATCCCCTGGAAGTCGAGGCGCCAGTCGTCCTCGTCCCACTGGAAACCGGGGAGTTCCAGGTTCGCCTCGAGGGTCTGACTCAGGGTGTTGAAATCGGCCACCCAACGCGGCGTGGGCAAGGCCGGCAATTCGCCAAACGCTTCCTGGAGCTCCTCGGCGATGGCCTCATTCAGGGCCAGCTCGGCGTCGCCTTCGACCCGGGTAGTGAGAATTCCGTGGTTGGCCCGATAGGGCACCGTCACCCGCCAGTCGTCGCCGATCAGGGGCTGCAGCAGCAGCTCACCGGAGGAATGGAACCAGCCCCGTTCGCTGCCCAGGCGTTCCGCCCGCACATTGCCCTGGCGCTCCAGGTTGTCGAGACTCGTCGCCAGCTCCCGCTCGAAGATGGCGCTGGATACCGCATGGCCGGCGAGATAACCACCGCCGATGATGACCACGGCCCCCAGGGCCAGCACTCCCTTGCGCATAGATCGTTTACTCCTTATGAATTATCTGGCTAGTGGAGCCAGAGCCAGAGATGGATGGTACCCCAGGCATAGAGCCCCGCCATCACATCATCGATCATGATGCCGAAGCCCCCCGCCACCCGGCGGTCGGCCCAACGAATCGGCCAGGGCTTGAAGACATCGAAGATACGGAAAATGATAAACCCCCACAGCGCCGCTTCCCAGGAGAAGGGCACCGCGGTCATGGTGATCCAGTAGCCGACGAACTCGTCCCAGACGATCCCGGAGTGGTCATGCACCCCCAGGTCGTTGGAGGTCTTCTCGCAGAGCCAGACCCCGATCACGAAGGTCACGGCGATGATCAGCAGATACCAGGTCAGCGGCAGGTCGGCCATCAGCCAGTAGAAGGGGATCGCCGCCAGGGTGCCGAAGGTGCCGGGGGCCCAGGGCACCGCCCCGCTGCCCAGGCCGAAGGCCAGGAAGTGGGTGGGGCGGCGCCAGACGCTGGCCGGCGCCCGGTTCATTTCCGGCCTCCCGGGAAGTGCTGCCAGCCACCCTTGCCGTCGAGGGCCACGCCGCGCAGGCCGGGGGCCGCCTCGCAGCCCCCGATCACCGTCAGCGGCAGGGCCAGCTCGGCCAGGCGTCGCCGGGTTTCCGCGAGCCGCTCCGGAGGGATCGCCAACAGCAGCTCATAGTCGTCGCCACCGCTAAGCGCCGCATCGCGGGCGCCCTGGGTACCCAAGGCTTCCACCAGCCCGTCTGCCAGGGGCAGGGCCTCGGGCTCCAGGGTGGCACCGACGCCGGAGGCCTCGAGCAGATGACCGAGATCGGCCAGCAGGCCGTCGGAGAGATCGATGGCGGCACTGGCCAGGCCACGCAGGGCCAGGCCCGCCGCCAGCCGCGGCTGGGGCAGCAGATAGGCGCGCAGCAGCGGATGCGCGAGGTCCCGCTCGCCGGCCTGCCAGGCCTCGAGGCCGCCATGGGCGCCACCCAGGGTGCTGGTCACGGCCAGCAGATCACCGGGACGGGCACCACTGCGGCGCAGCGCCTCACCGGGAGGCACCTCGCCATGCACGGTGACGCCGATGGCCAACTGGCCACGGGTCACGTCGCCGCCCACCAGGCTGATCTCGGCGGATTCGCAGAGGGCGTGGAAGCCGGCGGCGAAGTCCGCCAGCCAGGCATCATCGGCCTCGGCCAGGGTCAGCGACATCAGGCACCAGCGCGGCTTGGCGCCCATGGCGGCCAGGTCGCTGAGGCTGACCGCCAGGGCGCGATGACCGATGGCCGCGGGGGGCGCCGCGGCGGGGAAGTGCACTTCGGCGACCGAGGTATCGACGCTGACGGCGAGCTGCTGCCCCGGGGACGGCGCCAGCAGGGTGCAATCGTCGCCCACGCCCAGCACCACCCCGGGGTCCCGGGCGGGACGCCGAAAGTGGCGGGCGATCAGTTCGAATTCGCTGGGCGCGGCGATGGCTGGGTGATATCGCATGGGCGAGGCACCTCAGCGGCGAGCGCGGACCTCGGCCGAGCGCAGCCGCCCGGCGAGCTTGTCGAGGATACCGTTGATGTACTTGTGGCCGTCGGTGGCGCCGAAGGACTTGGCCAGCTCGACGCCCTCGTTGATCACCGCCCGATAGGGCACCTCCAGGCGGCGGGAGAGCTCATAGGTCCCCAGACGCAGGATCGCCAGTTCGATGGGATCCACCTCCTCGATACGCCGATCGAGCAGGGGCGCCAGGCTGGCGTCCAGCTCGGCCTTGAAGCGCACCACGCCGTGCAGCAGCTCGTGGAAGAGCGCCAGGTCGGCGATCTCCATAACCTTGTGCCAGTTCTCGTGGTCTTCCAGGTCGTCGTCGGCGACCTGGCTGCGGAACTCCGCCTCCACGGCAGTGATCGACTTGCCGGTCAGCTGCCACTGATAGATGCCCTGCACCGCCAGCTCGCGGGCGGCGTGGCGACTCTGCTGGGCCTTGGAGGGCGGACGCTGGCCGCCGCGGGGTGCGCTCATGCCTCACCCCCGAAGCGCTTGAGCAGCGAGACCATCTCCATGGCCGCCATGGCCGCCTCGGCGCCCTTGTTGCCGGCCTTGGTGCCGGAGCGCTCGATGGCCTGCTCGATGGAGTTGACGGTGAGCACGCCGTTGGCGACGGGGGTATCGAATTCCAGTTGCAGGTTACCCAGCGCCGCGTTGCAGCCACCGGCCACGTATTCGAAGTGAGGGGTGCCGCCGCGGATCACCGCGCCGAGGGCGATCACCGCATCGGGGCGCACCACCTGCAGGGCCCGCTTCACCGCCAGCGGCAGCTCCCAGGCGCCCGGCACATGGACGATATCGATATTGTCGGCGTCCACGCCATGCCGAGTCAGGCTGTCCACGGCGCCGTCCACCAGGCTATCCACCACATGGTGGTTGAAACGGCCCACCACGATGACGTAGCGGCCATCGACATCGGTGAAACTGCCTTCGACTTGGGAGATCGCTTGCATGCTTGCTTTTCCTGCTTGATCGCTAGGGCGCCGGATGGCGCCTACCGGCGGGCCGGGGCCCACCACTGTTGATAGTTGGCCGGGACCGCCTCAGGGACCGACCCGCTCCACCACTTCCAGATCGAAGCCCGACAGGGCCGAGAACTTCCACGGCGAGCTGAGCAGACGCATCTGCCCCACGCCCAGGTAGCGCAGGATCTGCGAGCCGGTGCCGATGGTCAGGTAGTTGCCGGCCCCGTCGGAGTCGCTGCTGCGCGGCGCCCGCTTGCGCTCCAGCAGGATATCCAGCTGATCCTTGAGGTCCTGGTGGGGACGACCGTCGTCGAGCAGCACGAAGACGCCATTCTCGGCGGCGGCCACCTCGGCCAGGGCGGCACTGGCGGTCCAGCTCTGACTCTCCGGCTTGGCCAGGGTCAGCAGGTCGCGCAGGGTATCGGCCAGATGCACCCGCACCGTGGTGGGCGTGTCCGGATGGGGGTGGCCCTTGACCAGGGCCAGGTGATGGGCGCCCTGGATGCTGTCGCGGAACACATGCAGGCTCAGTTCGCCGAAGGCGGTGGTGACCGGGGTCACCTCCAGGTGGTCCACGGTATGCTCGTTATGGATGCGGTAGTGGATCAGATCGGCGATGGTGCCCATCTTGATGCCATGCTCGGCGGCGAAACGCTCCAGCTCCGGGCGGCGCGCCATGCTGCCGTCCTCGTTCATCACCTCGCAGATCACGCCGCTCGGCTCGAGGCCGGCCATGGCGGCCAGGTCGCAGGCCGCCTCGGTGTGACCGGCACGGCGCAGCACGCCGCCGGGCTCGGCCATCAGCGGGAAGATATGCCCCGGCTGAACGATATCCTCGGCCTTGGCATCGCGGGCCGCGGCCGCCTGGACGGTGCGCGCCCGATCGGCGGCGGAGATCCCGGTGGTCACGCCCTCGGCGGCCTCGATGGAGAGGGTGAACTTGGTACCGAAGCCGGAACCGTTGTCGCTGACCATCAGCGGCAGCTTGAGCCGCTCGCAGCGTTCCCGGGTCATCGGCAGGCAGATCAGGCCACGGGCGTGCCGTGCCATGAAGTTGATATGCTCGGCCTTCACCTTCTCGGCGGCCATGATGATATCGCCTTCGTTCTCGCGATCCTCATCATCCATCAGGATGACCATCTTGCCCTGGCGAATGTCCTCGACCAGGGCCTCGATGCTGGCCAGCCCGGTAGTGGGCTCGGCGGCCTGAGCGGCGGATTCTGGGGAAGCCGAATCCTGGGAAGAGTGCGCCATGGGATCTCCGAATATCTAGGTATGCCGGGCGTCGCCACCAGGCGACGATCGCGTTGCCAAACACCAACGCCCGCATCGGGTCGGCGCTCAGGGTACCTTGGTCGAACGCCAGGCGCTAGTCCAAGGCCGACCCGTCCGCGACCTAGTCAGCCTGCCGCCAAAGCGCCCTTGGCGCTCAGGGACGCTCTCGGGTCGAACGCCAGGCGCTAGTCCAAGGCCGACCCGTCCCGTAGATACCGTCTCTCGATACCGGCTGCAAGGGGGCTTATGCCCCTTGCGGCCGATATTCGCTCTGCGACTTCAACACGCCATAGGCGAGGTGCACCAGCTTTCGCATGGCCGCCCCCAGCGCCGACAGCGAGGGCTTGCCACGCGCCTTGAGGCGCGCGTACTGGTCGCTGATATCGGGGTTGCGACGGATGGCCACCACCGCCCCCATGTAAAGCTTCCGGCGGATGCCGGGCGCCCCGGCCTTGGACAGGCGCGACCGCAACTTCACCGAGGTCCCCGACTCCTCCAATACCGGCACCAGGCCCAGGAAGGCCGCGGCCTGGCGAGCACTGCGGAAATCCCGGCTGCGTAGCGTCGCCACCAAGCGCGCCGACAGCGCCGGCCCGATGCCGGGGATGCTCTTCAGCAAAGCGCGATCCCGCTTCAGCGGCGGGTGGGCGTCGAAGTGGTCGTCGATCGCCTGGCGCAGGCGCCGCGCCTCGCTCTCCAGGGCCGCCAGCATGTGGCCGATCGACTCGGCGGCCTTGGCATCCTGGTTGAATTGGGCCTTCTACAGGCGGTTACGTTCGCGCTGCAGATCGTCTTCCACGGTCTCCAGCCGGTTGATGAGACGCTTGAGTTCCCGCACCTCGGGCGGTTCCGGCTGCCACGGCCGGGGCTTCCGCTCGATCCCGTAGCGCGCCACGATCATGCTGTCCTTGCGATCGGTCTTGCTGCGAACGCCCATGCCCTTGGCGTGGTGGCGCACCTGGGCCGGGTTCAGCACATAGACGGTGACACCCGCCTTATGCAGCCAGTACGCCAGTGGCTCATGGTAGATGCTCGTGGCCTCCAGATAGACATGCAGCTCATCGGCCGCCTCGCCGGTCTGCCTGACGAGCCAGTCGAGCAGCCCCGGATAGTCCTGATGACGGTTGGAGAAGACCTTGGTCTTGACCTTGCCCTTGTCCAGGTCGCGCACCCACAGGCAGTCGAGTTTCTGCTTGCTGACGTCAATACCGATATGTGCCATCTCGTTGTCTTGCCTTGTTCGTACAGCCTCTCTCGTCCATGCGAGGGGCGTTGGATACCGTTCAAACTGGTGAGATCAAGGAGCCTGGAGGGGCCCATCTACGATGCAGGGTCAATGCCCATCAGGAGCTGGACGGGTTACCCTCCAGGCCAGTGAGGCGGTGGTAGCTAATCACCTCCTCTCGAGAGACACAAGGAGCTGGCTTTAGCCGGCGATTTGCCCAATCTCATCGCCTGCTGAAGCAGGCTCCTGCCACCCCGGTGACGGCCCACACCGCGGGAGCTGGCTTTGGCCGCGGCCCTACACTTCAGGAGGCCGTCTTGGGCCGGGCGGTAATCCGCCAATCCTTGCCGATGGCGCGGATATCGAGGATCTCCAGGGGGCGCTGCTGGGCCATGCGCTCCAGGCCCGGCAACTGGAACAGGGGCCGCGCCTCGCCGCCCAGCAGGGTCGGCGCCATAAAGAGCTGCAACTCATCCACCAGCTCGGCATCGAGCATGGCCCCGGCCAGGGTGGCACCGGTTTCCAATAGTACCTCGTTGACCTCCTCGGCGGCGGCCAGGTGACGCAGCAGGGCGGCCAGATCGACCCGGCCGCCCTCCCCCGCCGGCAACACCCGCACCTCGGCGCCGACGGCTTCCAGCCGCTCACGCCGCTCGGCATCCTCGCTGCAGGTGGCCACCAGGGTCCGTCCCGGCTCACGCAGGCAGGCCGCCGCCTCGGGCAGGCGTAGCCGGGAATCCACCACCACCCGCAATGGCTGGCGCTCGGCAATCGTTTCGGCGTCCTCGAGTCCCAACTGATCGGCACGCACCGTCAGCCGGGAGTTATCGATGATGATCGACTCCACCCCGGTCATCACCGCGCTGGACTGGGCGCGCAGCCGCTGCACCGCGGATCTCGCCTGGGGGCCGGTGATCCATTGGGACTCCCCGGAGCGCATGGCGGTGCGCCCGTCCAGGCTCATGGCCATCTTGAGGCGCACATGGGGCCGCCCCTCGCTCATGCGCAGGATAAACCCCGGATTGAGCGCCCGGGCCTCGGCCTCCAGCACGCCGCACGCCACCTCGATGCCCGCCTCGCGCAGGATGGCGAACCCCTGGCCGGCCACCCGGGGGTTGGGGTCCTGCATGGCGGCCACCACCCGGGCGACCCCCGCATCAACCAGGGCCCGGGCACAGGGTCCGGTACGCCCCTGATGGGCGCAGGGCTCCAGGGTCACATAGGCGGTGGCACCCCGGGCCGCCTCGCCGGCCTCCCGCAATGCCAGGATCTCGGCATGGGGCTCACCGGCGCGCGCGTGGAACCCCTCCCCCACCCGACGCTGCGCCTTGACCAGCACGCAGCCGACGCGGGGATTGGGGTGGGTGGTGTAGCGGCCGCGACGCGCCAGGGTCAGGGCGCGAGCCATCCACTGCTCGGGGGTCGGCGTCGTCATGAGACTCCTTGGGAAAATCAGTCGTCGTGGGGCGGGAAGTGCGGTTCCTGGGCCAGGCGATCGATCTCGGCGCGGAACTCATCGAGATCCTGGAAGCGGCGGTAGACGGAGGCGAAGCGGATATAGGCCACCTGATCGAGGCGCTTGAGGGCCTGCATCACTTCCTCGCCGATATCCCGGGCCTGGATCTCCCGCTCGCCGCGGGCACGCAGCCGCTGGCGGATACGCTCCACGGCGGCCTCCATGGACTCGGCGCTGACCGGGCGTTTCTCCAGCGCCCGCAGCATGCCGGCACGCAGCTTGGCCTCGTCGAAACTCTCCCGGGAGCCGTCCGTCTTGATCACCCGGGGCATCACCAGCTCGGCGGTCTCGTAGGTGGTGAAGCGCTCGCCGCAGGCCGTGCACTGGCGGCGGCGACGCACCTGGTCGCCCTCCACCACCAGGCGGGAGTCGGTGACCTTGGTGTCATGGGCACCGCAGAAGGGACAATGCATGGCTGGGTTCCGGGATTTACTATGGGCTGGGTTGCGTCCTATTGTAGCGATTCGCCGATATCACGCCCAGCTACCCGCCCCCGGAGTCACCATGTTCCCCCGAGCCCTGCTACTCGGCGCCACCCTGGTCACCACCAGCCTGACCGCCGGGGCCGATACGCTGCCCGCCCCCATCGCCGCCCTGGAACACCAGGGGCTGACCATCCACGGCAGCTTCGACGCGCCCGATGGCCTCACCGGTTATGCCGGCAGCTACCAGGGACGGGAATTCGCCGCCTACCTCCTGCCCGACGGCGAGCATGTGATCGTCGGCACCCTGCAGGACGGCGAGGGCAATGACCTGAGCGCCGCGCCCCTGGAGCGCCTGGTGCGCGCGCCCCAGGACGCCCAGACCTGGGCGGAGCTCGAGGCCAGCACCTGGATCGCCGACGGCAGCGATGACGCCGAGCGCATCGTCTACACCTTTACCGACACCCGCTGCCCCTACTGCCAGGCCTTCTGGGAGCAGACCCGCCCCTGGGTGGAGGCCGGCGAGGTGCAACTGCGCCATATCATGGTGGGGGTATTGAGCAGCCAGAGTCCGCGGGAGGCGATCGCCCTGCTGGCCAGCGGTGACCCCAGCGCCGCCCTGGCCGACCATCAGGCCGGCGGCGAGATCGCCCCCCTGGAGCGACTGCCCCGGGACCTGGAAGAGGCCCTCTACGAAAATCAGCAACTGATGCATGGCCTGGGCATCATGGCCACCCCCGGCATTCTCTACCGCCAGGGCGAGCTGGTGGAGATGGCTCAGGGCCTGCCGGCCGATGATGCGCTGGACCGGGTGATGGGCTCACCGCGGCCGGAGTAGATCGGATAAGTTCGACGGGCGCCTCTGGCCACGATCGCGGAGGCGTTTTTGGCCTACGCCAGTCGCCGGGCCAGGAACCACCCCGCCAGCATGGCCAGCAGCATGGCCGCCAGCGGCATGGTCAGGCCGCCGAGAGAGGCGAAGGCGGGCCCCGGGCAGTAGCCGGAGAGCCCCCAGCCGATACCGAACAGCGCCGAGCCAGCGATCAGCCGGGCATCGATGTCCTGGCGGGTGGGCAGCCGGAAGGCATTACCCACCAGCGGTGCCCCCCGACGCCACACCAGCCGGTAGCCGATAAAGGTGGTAAGCACGGCACCGCCCAGCACGAACATCAGGGTCGGGTCCCAGGCCCCGGCGATATCCAGGAAGCCCAGCACCCGGGCCGGGTCGGTCATGCCGGAGATGGCCAGGCCCAGGCCGAACAGCAGCCCGGCGATATAACCCATGATCGCCTTCATGCACCACCTCCCAGCAGATGCCGGACCCCGTAGACGGTGACCATGGCCATGACCAGGAAGGTCAGGGTCGCCACCAGCGAACGCGCAGAGAGCCGCGACAGGCCGCAGACCCCATGGCCACTGGTGCAGCCGCTGCCGATCCCGGTCCCCAGCCCCACCAGCAGGCCGGCGACGATCATCAGGCCGACACCCCCGGCAGGGGCACCGATCACCGCGCCCGTGGCATCCACGCCGGCCTCCCCCACCACATTACCCAGGCCACCGCCGAGTGCCATCACCAGCAGCGGGCCGCTGATCAGGCCCAGCAGGAAGGTCAGCCGCCAGGCGCTGTCTCCCTTGGGACGCTCGAAGGCCAGGCCGGAGAGAATGCCGCTGATGCCGGCGATTCGCCCCAGACTGCCCATCAACCAGGTGGCGGAGAGGCCAATCAAGATACCCCCCACCAGCCCATGCAGGCTTGCGCTCCAATCCACGTTATCGCTCCTCCTTATCGCTTATCGGAAACGGTTGATCGGCACCTTGAGGTAGACCTGCCCATTGTCCTCGGCGGGGGGCAGTTCGCCGGCGCGCATATTGACCTGCACCGAGGGGATGATCAGCCGCGGCATGCCCAGGCCGGCATCGCGCTCGGTACGCAGGCGCACGAACGCCTCCTCGCCGATGCCCTCATGCACATGAACGTTATGGGCGCGTTGCTCGGCCACCGTGGTCTGGTGCTGATAGGTCTCGCGGCCCGGCGCCTTGTAGTCATGGCAAAGGAACAGGCGGGTCTCGTCGGGCAGCGCCAGGACCTTCTGAATGGAGCGATAGAGGGTACGCGCATCGCCGCCGGGGAAGTCGCAGCGGGCGGTGCCGTAATCGGGCATGAAGAGGGTATCGCCGACGAAGGCGGCATCGCCGATCACATAGGTGAGACAGGCCGGGGTATGCCCCGGGGTATGCAGGACCCGCCCCTCGAGATGGCCGATGGCGAAGGTGTCGCCCTCCTCGAAGAGACGGTCGAACTGGCTGCCGTCGCGGGCGAACTCGCTGCCGGCGTTGAAGGCCTTGCCGAAGATCTCCTGTACCTCGGTAATCCGCGCACCGATAGCGGTCTGGCCACCCAGGGCATCCAGCAGATAGGGCGCCGCGGAGAGGTGATCGGCATGCACATGGGTCTCGAGGATCCACTCGACGGTGAGGCCGCGCGCCCGCACGAAGTCGACGATCTCGTTGGCGGAGCGCACCTCGGTGCGACCGGCGGCATAGTCGAAGTCGAGCACCGAGTCAATAATGGCGCAGGCCGGGCCGTCAGGGTCCCGCACCACATAGCTGAAGGTGTTGGTGGGCTCGTCGAAAAACGGCGTCACGACGGGTTGGGGTACGGACATCGCTGTCACCTCCACTCACTGGGTCGCACTTTCGCAATATGGGTGCAGCATACCGGCAAAAATATTATAAATTTATAGCATTTTTGAATACCACGAGTCACTCTCCTCAAGATCAGTGATAGCAGAGGACATGGCCACACCGCCGGTATCACCGGCCACTCATACGTAGAAGGCGTCCTCCGCGCCAGGGGATACCTCAAACGCGACGACCGCGGCTGACTACTTCGGCTTGCAGGTACTGATACGAGCAACCGACAGGCCGGGCAGCGCCAGTCTGGCGCGCAACGCAACGGGCCGACCCGCGAAACGCGAGCCGGCCCGACCAGGTGGCGTCATGGATCGACCGAGAGGTCCGGCCTAGAGCAGGCTGTCCTCTATGGTGATCACACCATTGTCGTTACCGTCGATAGAGAAGGCGAAGGTATCGCCAACCGCATCGTCGTCGCCATCCGTCGCCTCGACGGTGACCGTTCCCTCGATATCCGGAATATCGGCGAAGGTGAAGGCGACGATTTCCGGGATACGGAAGCCATTGTCCGTCGCGTCATGGATAAGGATGATCTGATCGACCTCACCTTCCGGCACGAACTCGACCTCCTGGACGGCATTGCCCTTGGGAAGGGTGAAGGTCACTTCACTGAAACTCACGAAGTCGCCATCCTTATAGCCCGCCATCTTGAGGGTGAGATCGGCGCCCGGGGAGCCCGTTCCGCCCTGAACGATAAACCTGACGCCGGCGACCCCTTCCATGAAGTTGAGCGCCAGGCCCTCGCCGAAATCGAACTGATTGTCGGCCAGTGCGGCGCCCTTGTTGCTGATATTGATGTCGTCGAGCGCGGCGTCTGGATCACCGATCTCCTTATCGCCATCGAGGTAGGTCTGCCGCAGGTTCGTCGTGTCGTTCGGATCGGTGAAGAGGAACCCATCCAGTGTCACGATCGGATCGGCCGGCGACTCCGGCAGGTCGATCTCCTCCACCGGCCCGCCGGGGGTGGTGGTGTCCTCGATCAACGCCTCCTCGACGAGGGGCCTGTCGATCAGCACCTTCGCCGTGTAGCTACCCGTGCCCGACCCATCGACGGCCACCTCGAAGAAGTCGCCGAACTCGCTGCTGTTCAGGGTCAACAGCATGCCATCAGCCGAGATGCTGCCGGTTATCGTGCCCAGGGTCGGATCGAGCTCGGGGGCGACGGTGAAGTCGGTGATTTCGAAGGAGCCCGCCCCGTCGGCGCCATAGTCGAGGAACCCCGAGTCGCTGAACGAGGCGTCCTCGATAAACGCCAGTATCGGAGTGTCCTTGATCTCCGGCGAGATGACCGGGCCATCGTCACGGAAGCCCAGCGCGGTGGAGATATCCACCAGCAGTGAGGCGCTGTCGGCGTCGCCGTCCGTCGCCGTGGCGGTCAGCCCGATCTTGCCTTCGGCCAGCGTGATCAGCTCATTATGGTCGTTCGGAATCGGATCGTTCGGATGAACGACCGCCCGGCTCTGGTCGAGGGTGACCATGCCGGCCCCGTCGACGCTGACCCGGAACACCTCGTCGTCGTCGCTGTTCCTGCCGACGATATCCCCGCCCTCCTCGGCGAGCATGACCACCTGACCGGTCAGCGTATCCACCAGGCCGCTGGCGGCATCGGTCACCGAGAGCGCATAGCTCAGGCCGCCGCCGGCCGCCGGGCCATCGGCGCCGAAGCTCGGCGCGAAGATCCCGGAAAAGTCCTGGGTGTCATCGGTAGCAAAGTCGCTTTCGTCCACCTCGAGGTCCGGCAGCGCACCGCCGGCGTTGACTTCCGGGGTATCGTCATCGACGTCGATGGCGATGGAGCCATCGGCAGAATCATTGTCGCCGTCGCTGACCCGGTAACCCACGGTGAACTGCTGATTGTTCTCGTCACCACCCGCGGCGTGCTTGATCGCCGCGTTCTGGGTGACGGTGTAATTGCCATCGGCATCGACGGTCAGGGTCAGCACCACGCCACCGCCATCCTGGGAAATCTCCAGGTCGGGGCCGTTCAGCGCATAGCTGAAGCCCGCCGGGGCGCCACTGGTCAGCCACACGAAGCCGCCGGGGCCATCCGCGCCGAAGTCATGTCCGAGGGTGCCAGAGACATTCTCGGCATCCGTGTCGTCCCCTACCCCGCCGGGATTGCCGCCAGCCAGGGCGTCGTCATCGAGCTTCACGGTCGGGTTGGCGGCCACCATGGGCCCGTCATCGTCGAACTCCAGAGTGATGGCATCCGCGTCACTTAGCGTATTGATATCGGCAAGCGCCACGCCACCGATATTGAACCTGGCATTTCCCTCCCCGCCGTTCTCCACCTTGAAGCGGTTATGCTCGCCGTCGGTCTCGAAGGTGATGACGTCGTTATTGGTGATGCCCGTGACCTCCACGGTACCACTGGAATCGGTAGTAAAGGCCACCGCCACGTCGTTGACATAGACGGCGGTAATCGTGATGACGGCGTCGTCGGCAATGCCCGGAATAAAGCCGGTGCCCTCCTCCTGCTCGGTCATAAGCGCGGTGAGATGAACCGTCGCGGTGGTATTGCCCGGGCCCACCTTGACGATGGTCACCGAACCTTCCGTAGCCGACTGCAACGATTCGAACTGGATATTTTCCGTGTTGCTGGCCTCGGGCCCGGAGAGGTCAGGGACCAGGAAGTCCGGGTCCATCATGTTGACATAGGTGACGACCAACCCCTCGCCGGCATTGATGTTGTTGCTGTTGGCGGCAAGCGAGGTGGGCTCGTTATTGGACTGGCTGCTGTTTACGGTCTCGCCTTCGCTGCGGCCGGTAACCACGATGGCGACTGCATCAGGATCTGACGGGTCTTCAGGATTGCTGCTGAACGCCATAAAGTCGTTGTTCCCCGAAGGCGCGCCATCGAAACTGAAATCGATCGTATCCTCCACGGTGACATTGACGAAGAGGTCCTCCAGCGCCACGGTATCATCCGGGTCCGTGTCGTCGAGGTGCTGCTTGGGCAGGTAGTCCAGGAGATAGACGTCGGACGAGGTGCCGTCCTCGCTCGGCACGATCACCGCGATAAAGGCGATATGGTCGCCTGTGGCCCCGACGGTCCCGATCAGTACCTTGTCGTCGTTCGGATCGGTATTGAGCGTTACCGTTTCGTAGTTACCGGTGTCGGGGTTGAGCGCCTTCAGGTTACTGACGAGGTCGTCGATGGGGGTGCCATCCGCGTCCGCCGCCCAGCCGATGGTCGTGAGTCCTTCCGGTGTACTGATCATCTCCGCCTTGAAGGCGAGGTTCGCGGGTGTGCCGAATAGGCTGTAGAGGTCGGAAAACAGCGTCTCCCCGTCGGCGACGGAGATATCATCATCCTGCTCGCTGGGGCTTTCGTCGACCTTGATGGGACTCGTGACTTCCAGGATATCTTCTGACATGGTTTTTCTCCCACAGCCACTCAGGTTAGCGATAATGATCTGACTCATCTCCTGGCCCGGAGTCTTTCCGACGGAACCACCATCCCATGCATTACGGCCCCGACTTCCTCCCCGGCGGCCCGGCCCGGAGTATCGATAATCGACGTGACGATATCGTTCAACAAAGGAGTCGATCACACATATAAAACTTAGCCATACCACCGCCATTTACTTATCAATTACACAAGAAAACAGAATCAATTATCTGCCATCGGAAACACGAGAAAGCCCCATAAAACAATATGCCAATATATTGGACAAGCTCGTACTCAAGGCATGAGTTTTCTCATACTTCGAAACGCGGGCCCGTCGAGTGCGCTCGTTAACGTGCGTTTGCGGCCCATAGATGAGTTCCGGCAGTTATCGCCTCCCTGGGCGACGATCCGGTCGGGAAGTCCCGGCCTGGCACATAACGCAACGGGCCGACCCGCGCGATGCAGATCGGCCTGAGTCAGTTGATGAGGCGGGCCCACCGGATGGCAGGCCCGCGTCTTGGCTTAGAGCAAGGAGTCGGAGTCCACGGAGGACGTATTCATCTCCATCGCGGCGCCCTCGTCGAAGTCCACGGAGAAGGTGTCCGCCGCGGTGTCTTGGTCGTCGTCCTCGAGCGTTGCGGTGAAGTTCAACTCGAGGGAGTCCGGATCGAACTGCTCCGAGGTGGTGAACTCGATCACCGGGATCTTGATGGTCCCACTGCCCATGAACAGTTGCACCGCGTCGATGTCGTTGGGGCCTTCGGGATCACCGATCATGAAGCTGACCTGACCACCCGCTTCCGGTGAAAGCATATCCTCCGTGACGAGGACCGGATCGCCCACCGCGTTTCCGTCCGCGTCGTAGACTCGGTAGTAGAGCTCTTCGGGAGGGTTGTCATAACCACCCACCGAGTTGTCGATGAAGACCGTGACGCTGCTCACGTTGAAACCGGTCGGGTCGATAACGAAGCTCTCATCGACCTTGCCACCATTCGTCACATTTCCGTCGATGCCCGAGTCCGCGTTGCCGTCGAAGTTGTTGTTTCCGTTCCCGATGCCGGAGGTGCTGACGTTCATCTCGTCATCGCTCAGGTGGTTGGCTTCCGCTTCGATGAAGGCCTCCGACTCGTTGAGGAAGTCCGAGATAACGCTCGGGTCGGTCGTGGGATCCACCGCGGAGAACACGACCTGGCTGGAATCCAGCAGGGTCAGCGTCCGCACCGGGTCGGGTCCACCGGCATCCAGCGAGCCATCCGCCGTCGATAGCTCGACCTGTTGTCCCGGCGGGACATCGAGGGTGACCATATAGGTGTCATTGTCGAGATCGACATCCAGGGTGAACTCGACCGTTTCGGACTCGCCGTCGCCGTTGAAGTCATCGGTAATGGTCCCCGTCCAGGTCGTATCGGTGACCGACTCCATGAAGGTCACGTTGGCATCCATACTCGATGTCTGGATAAGACCGTTTTCGTCGATCTCATACGAATCGAAGGTGATCGCCAGATCGGCGAGCCCGTCGGCCCCGGGGCCATCGACGAAGGTGCCGGTAGCCTTGGCCGGATCCTCCGACTCCGGCTCCGAATAGGTGCCGGAGGCATCGCCGACGGTAATTGTCGGGCCGTCATCGCCGAAGCGCACGTTGCCGCCGAGGTCGAGCGTCTCGGAGTTGACGCCGCTGGTGTCACCCTCGCTGTCGGTGGTCTCGGCCGAGGCCACCAGCTCGACCAACCCGTCGGCCAGCGCCTGCTCGTCGCTGATGTAGGCGCCGTCGTAGGTGTCGGTCTGGCCGTGGTCGATCACCCCGCTCTGGGTCTGCGTCAGCACGCCCGTGGTGCTATTGAGCGCCAGGGTAAAGATCGTGTTGCCGGCCGCAACCGAGCCCTCGTCCGCGGCGGTCGAGCCCGTGACCAGGGTGCCGTCACCGTTGATGTAGAGGTTGATCGCCTCCCCGCCCGAGGTCAGGCCCGAGGGATCGCCCTCCGACACGCCGGTCGCCAGTTGCAGCGCGTAGTCGATATCCGTCTGCCCGGCGCCGTCGGCCCCGAAGTCGTCCTGATTGCCGATGGTGAAGGCGGTCGAGAAGTCGACCACCGCGACCGTCGGCGAGCCGTTGGTGTCGTCGCCGCTCTCGGTGCCGGTGAAGTTGCCGCCGCTCAGCCCGCCGTCGAAGGTCAGCCCGACCGGGTCGGTCCCGCTCAGTGCCACCGTCGGATCGCCCGGGCCGTCATCGCCGAAGCGCACGTTGCCGCCGAGGTCGAGCGTCTCGGAGTTGACGCCGCTGGTGTCACCCTCGCTGTCGGTGGTCTCGGCCGAGGCCACCAGCTCGACCAACCCGTCGGCCAGCGCCTGCTCATCAACGATATAGGCACCCTCGTACTCGTCAGTCTGGCCGTGGTCGATCACCCCGCTCTGGGTCTGCGTCAGCTCGCCCGTGGTGCCGTTCAGCGCCAGGGTGAAGATCGTGTTGCCGGCGTCGATCGCCCCCTCAGTTCCGGCGGTCGAGCCCGTGACCAGGGTGCCGTCACCGTTGATGTAGAGGTTGATCGCCTCCCCGCCCGAGGTCAGGCCCGAAGCGGTGCCTTCCGCCACCGCGAGCTGCAGCGCGTAGTCGATATCCGTCTGCCCGGCGCCGTCGGCCCCGAAGTCGTCCTGATTGCCGATGGTGAAGGCGGTCGAGAAGTCGACCACCGCGACCGTCGGCGAGCCGTTGGTGTCGTCACCGCTCTCGGTGCCGGTGAAGTTGCCGCCGGTCAGCCCGCCGTCGAAGGTCAGCCCGACCGGGTCGGTCCCGCTCAGCGCCACCGTCGGATCCCCCGGCCCGTCATCGCCGAAGCGCACGTTGCCGCCGAGGTCGAGCGCCTCGGAGTTGACGCCGCTGGTGTCACCCTCGCTGTCGGTGGTCTCGGCCGAGGCCACCAGCTCGACCAACCCGTCGGCCAGCGCCTGCTCATCAACGATATAGGCACCCTCGTACTCGTCAGTCTGGCCGTGGTCGATCACCCCGCTCTGGGTCTGCGTCAGCTCGCCCGTGGTGCCGTTCAGCGCCAGGGTGAAGATCGTGTTGCCGGCGTCGATCGCCCCCTCAGTTCCGGCGGTCGAGCCCGTGACCAGGGTGCCGTCACCGTTGATGTAGAGGTTGATCGCCTCCCCGCCCGAGGTCAGGCCCGAAGCGGTGCCTTCCGCCACCGCGAGCTGCAGCGCGTAGTCGATATCCGTCTGCCCGGCGCCGTCGGCCCCGAAGTCGTCCTGATTGCCGATGGTGAAGGCGGTCGAGAAGTCGACCACCGCGACCGTCGGCGAGCCGTTGGTGTCGTCACCGCTCTCGGTGCCGGTGAAGTTGCCGCCGGTCAGCCCGCCGTCGAAGGTCAGCCCGACCGGGTCGGTCCCGCTCAGCGCCACCGTCGGATCCCCCGGCCCGTCATCGCCGAAGCGCACGTTGCCGCCGAGGTCGAGCGCCTCGGAGTTGACGCCGCTGGTGTCACCCTCGCTGTCGGTGGTCTCGGCCGAGGCCACCAGCTCGACCAACCCGTCGGCCAGCGCCTGCTCATCAACGATATAGGCACCCTCGTACTCGTCAGTCTGGCCGTGGTCGATCACCCCGCTCTGGGTCTGCGTCAGCTCGCCCGTGGTGCCGTTCAGCGCCAGGGTGAAGATCGTGTTGCCGGCGTCGATCGCCCCCTCAGTTCCGGCGGTCGAGCCCGTGACCAGGGTGCCGTCACCGTTGATGTAGAGGTTGATCGCCTCCCCGCCCGAGGTCAGGCCCGAAGCGGTGCCTTCCGCCACCGCGAGCTGCAGCGCGTAGTCGATATCCGTCTGCCCGGCGCCGTCGGCCCCGAAGTCGTCCTGATTGCCGATGGTGAAGGCGGTCGAGAAGTCGACCACCGCGACCGTCGGCGAGCCGTTGGTGTCGTCGCCGCTCTCGGTGCCGGTGAAGTTGCCGCCGGTCAGCCCGCCGTCGAAGGTCAGCCCGACCGGGTCGGTCCCGCTCAGCGCCACCGTCGGATCCCCCGGGCCGTCATCGTCGAACTCCAGGGTAATGGCATCCGCGTCACTTAGCGTATTGATATCGGTAAGTGCCACGCCGCCGATATTGAACCTGGCATTTCCCTCCCCGCCGTTCTCCACCTTGACGCGGTTATGCTCGCCGGCGGTCTCGAAGGTGATGACGTCATTGTTGGTGATGCCCGTGACCTCCACGGTGCCACTGGCATCGGTGGTAAAGGCCACCGCCACGTCGTTGACATAGACGGCGGTAATCTCGACGACAGTGTCGTCGGCAATGCCCGGAATAAAGCCGGTGCCCTCCTCCTGCTCGGTCATAAGCGCGGTAAGATGCACCGTCGCGGTCGTGCCGCCCGGCCCCACCTTGACGATGGTCACCGAGCCTTCCGTGGCGGATTGCAACGATTCGAACTGGATATTTTCCGTGTTGCTGGCCTCGGGCCCGGAGAGGTCAGGGACCAGGAAGTCCGGGTCCATCATGTTGACATAGGTAATGACCAGCCCCTCGCCGGCGTTGATATTGTTGCTGTTGGCGGCGAGCGAGGTGGGCTCGTTATTGGACTTGCTGCTGTTGACGGTCTCGCCTTCGCTGCGGCCGGTGACCACGATCGCCACCCCACCAAGCTCGCCGAAGGCCATGAAATCGTTGTTCCCCGAAGGCGCACCATCGAAGCTGAACTCGAGGGTGTCCTCCACGGTGACATTGACGAAGAGGCCCTCCAGCGCCACGGTATCATCCGGGTCCGTGTCGTCGGGGTGCTGCTTGGGCAGGTAGTCCAGGAGATAGACGTCGGACGAGGTGCCGTCCTCGCTCGGCACGATCACCGCGATAAAGGCGACATTGCCCGACTCCGTCCTCCCGATCAGCACCTTGTCGTCGTTCGGATCGGTATTGAGCGTTACCGTTTCGTAGTTACCGGTGTCGGGGTCGAGCGCCATCAGGTTGCTGACGAGGTCGACGATGGGGGCGCCATCCGCGTCCGCCGCCCAGCCGATGGTCGTGAGTCCGTCCGGGGTGTCAATCATGCCTGCCTTGAAGGCGAGGTTCGCTGGTGTGCCGAATAGGTTGTAGAGGTCGGAAAACAGCGTCTCCCCGTCGGCGACGGAGATATCATCATCCTGCTCGCTGGGGCTTTCGTCGACCTTGATGGAACTCGTGACTTCCAGGATATCTTCTGACATGGTCTTTCTCCCACAGCCACTCAGGTTAGCGATAATGATCTGACTCATCTCCTGGCCCGGAGTCTTTCCGACGGAACCACCATCCCATGCATTACGGCCCCGACTTCCTCCCCGGCGGCCCGGCTCGGAGTATCGATAATCGACGTGACGACATCGTTCGACAAAGGAGTCGATCACACATATAAAACTTAGCCATACCACCGCTATTTACTTATCAATTACACAAGAAAACAGAACCAA
The DNA here is from genome assembly GCF_050613175.1 of Halomonas sp. H5. Lineage (GTDB taxonomy): Bacteria > Pseudomonadota > Gammaproteobacteria > Pseudomonadales > Halomonadaceae > Bisbaumannia > Bisbaumannia salifodinae. The sequence continues at coordinate 1,172,483 of NZ_CP192510.1, read as the reverse complement.
TTATCTGCTGTCGGAAACACGAGAAACGCCCATAAAACAACATGCCCATATATTGGACAAGCTCGTACTCAAGGCATGAGTTTTCTCATACTTCGAAGCGTGGGTCCGTCGGGTGCTCTCGCTGACGCTCGCTTATACGACTTTCCTGGCCCCGATGCGCAGGCCTACGTAGGTTGGATAGGCCGAAGACGCCTCCAACCAAGTTGGACGCGAGTGTCATAGGGTCGCGAGAGAAGAGGCGTGGGTTATTCCGGGTAGCGGCGCTCGGACAGCGGGGGCGGGGCCCCTAGATGGCGACGAGTCCAGTTGATCGCCTGGCCGCGGCTATGCACGTCGATCTTGCGGAAGATGTTATAGAGGTGCGACTTGACGGTATGCTCGCTGACGAAGAGCCGGTCGGCGATCTCCATATTGGAGGCCCCGGCCCCCAGCAGGCCGATGATCTCCAGCTCACGCTGGGTCAGGCCGCAGGTGGGGCGATAGACATTGAGCTGGCGCTGCCGGTAGTACTCCAGCAGGCGGGCCATCAGCGAGCGGGACATCCAGGGCTTTCCCTCCCGCAGCAGGCTCAGCCCCTTGCAGATCAGCTCGAGGCTGTCGCTGCGATAGAAGATGCCCTGGAGGTGCATGCTGGAGAGTAGCTCCACGGCATGCGCCTCATCGCGCAGGTTGAAGGCGGCCAGGAAAGCATCGGGCAGCTCGGCGACGCGGAGTCGCCAGGCATGCAGGGCGGCCTCGTCCAGGTGGTCGATATCCAACAGGATCACCAGCCGGCTCTCACCACGGGGCCGACCAGCCATCCGTGGCGTCAGCAGGGATACCACGCATTCCAGCTGCCGATGCAGGTAGTCGGCAAACAACTGTGACTGTGGCGTCGACTCGGTAACCAGGTGAATCGGTGGATTCTCCAGCAACATACAGAAGCGTCTCCCTTCCTTGTTGCCACCCGGCCAGTTCTACTCCTCGCGAATGGCTCGGGCCAGCATGTCGGTGATCGGCTTGGTGATATAGCTGGCGAAGGTACGTTCGCCGGTATGAATCATCACCTCTGCAGGCATTCCGGAAAGCAGTTGCATCTCTTCGCTCATCATATTGCGTCCCTCCTCGGTCACTCTCAGCCGCACCCGGTAGAAGCGCACGCCCGTGGCCTCGTCCACCTGGCTATCGGCGCCGATGAAGATCACGCGCGCCGCGATGACGTGGGTGGTGCGCTGGTTGAAGGCGGAGAAGCGGATCTCCGCCGGCTGGCCGGGATAGAGCCGGTCGATGTCACGGTCCGGCACCCGGGCCTCGACCAGGAGGCTGTCGTCCACCGGCACGATATCCAGCAACGGATCGCCGGGGCGCAGCACATCCCCTACCGAATGCACCCGGCGCTCCACGACGATGCCCGCGACCGGGGCCATGACCGTGGTACGCGCCACCTGATCGGCCAGGGAGGCGATACGCTCCTCGGCCTCGGCCACCTGGACCTGGGTCTCGCGGAGCTGCTCGCCGACCTCGCGGTGGAATTCCTGAATCCGGATCTCGCGCTGCACGCGTGTCTCGCTGATCTGGGACCCCAGGCGGCCGATCTCGGCGCGATAGCCGGCGACCTCCCGGGCGAGTTCCAGCCGGTCCCGCTCTACCTCACGCAGTCGCTGGTTGCCGACCATGCCACGCCGGAAGAGGTCGCGCAGATCATTAGCCTCGCCGCTCAGGGAGGCCAGTTGCCGCTCGCCCAGTTGCACCATCTCCCCCAGCCCCTCGATCTGGCGCTGCATCTGGTCGGCCTGGGAGTCCAGGGCTTCCAGGGTACCGCGCAGGGATTCCCGACGGGCGGCGAAGAGCGCCTGCTGCACGGAGAGCATCTCGCGCACCCGGGACAGGTCGCTGCCGGTAAGGGCCTCGGGAAAGGCCAGCGTCTCGGCACCACGCTGCTCGGCCAGCAGGCGCAGCTCGGTGGCCCGCCCCACCAGGTATTGGGTGCGGACGATCTGCAACTGAGAGCGGGCCCGGGCATCGTCGATCACGATCAGGGGCTGGCCGGCCTCGACGCGATCCCCGTCGGCGACCAGGATCTCGCCGACGATTCCGCCCTCCAGATGCTGCACCGAACGCCGGAAAGACTCCACGGCCACATGCCCCGGCGCCACGACCGCCACCGCCAGGCTGGCGCTGAAGGCCCAGCCGCCGAAGCCACCCAGTGCCAACAACAGCACCAGCAGCCCGATATAGAGGTAGCGACGGTAGGTGACCGGCACCCGCACCTCATACTCGCCCTCCAGCACGGCAGGCTCGGCCACTGCCGACTTGCTCTCCCCCGGCTCTCGTTCAACCAGTCGACTCATCCTGGTCCTCTCCTCCACTCGCCGGCCGCACCTGCCCGGGGCGTCCGCCGGCCACCGCCGCGACACGCCCCGACGCGAGCGGCGCCCTGACGGCCGGCTTGGCGGTCAGGCGCGCCATGACCTCGTCACAGGAGGCGAACAGCTGGATCTGGCCGTCGCGCAGCAGCATCAGCTTGTCCATGCTCTTCAGCAGGTGGGTCCGGTGGCTGATCACGAAGAGGGTGATCCCCTCGCGCTTGAGGCTCGCGATGGCGGCGCGCAGGGCGTATTCGCCGCGGTCGTCGAGGTTGGCGTTGGGCTCGTCGAGCACCACCAGCGTCGGACTGCCATAGAGCGCCCGGGCCAGGCCGATACGCTGACGCTGGCCGCCGGAGAGACCGGCGCCGCCAGGGCCAATCAAGGTGTCGTAGCCTTCCGCCAGGGCCAGCACCATCTCGTGGACACCGGCCTTGCGGGCGGCGGCGACCACGGCCTGGGTATCGACCTCGCCGAAGCGAGCGATATTCTCGGCGATGCTGCCCTCGAACAATTCGATATCCTGGGGCAGGTAGCCCACATGGGGGCCCAGCTCCTCGCGATTCCACTGCGCCACATCGGCCCCGTCGAGGCGTGCCGTGCCGGCCAGCGGCGGCCAGATGCCCAGTAGCACCCGGGCCAGGCTCGACTTGCCGGCGGCGCTGGGGCCGATGATGCCGATATGCTCTCCGGCGCTCACCGCGAAATTGAGTCCCCGCAGGGTCGGCATGCGACAGCCGGGGGGCGCGGCGGATACGCCCTCCACCTGGATCTCGCCCCGCGGGGCGGGCAGCGACATCCGCGACGGCTCCGCGGGATTCTGCTTCAAGAGCGTGTCGAGGCGGCCGTAGGCCCCGCGGGCGGCCACGAAGCCTTTCCAGGTAGAAATCAGCCGATCGATGGGAGCCAGGGCGCGGCTCATGATGATGGCACCGGCGATCATCATGCCCGGGGTCATCTCGGCGCGCAGCACCAGCCAGGCTCCCAGCCCCAGGATCAGTGACTGGGCCAGCAGGCGCAGCACCCGGGAGACATTGCCCAGGGCCTCGCCACGATCGTTGGCCCGGGACAGCCCGGCCAGGTAGTGGTGATGGCGACGGGACCAGCGATTCATGATGCCCGGCAACATGCCCATGCCATGCAGTACCTCGGCGTTGCGCAGGTTCGATGCCGCCAGCTCCCGGGCCTTGATATGCTCGCCCTGGGCCTCGGCCAGCAAGGGCTGGGTGAGCTTCTCGCCGGCCAGCGCCAAGGCCAGCAACAGCAGGCCGGAAGCGGTGGCGAAGATCCCCAGCCAGGGGTGAAAGAGGAAGAGCACCGCCAGATAGATGGGCACCCAGGGCGCATCGAAGAAGGCCAGCAGGCCACTGCCGGAGAGAAACTGACGCAGGCTGGACAGGTCCTCCAGGGGCTGGGCCGAGGTGGAACCGTTGCCGATCAGGCTGCGGCGGAACATGGCCCGGTAGAGGCGGCCATTGAGCAGGGTGTCGAGACGATTGCCGATCCGCACCAGCATCCGCGAGCGCACCAGTTCCAGTCCCCCCATGATCACGAACAGGAAGACCACCACCAGGGTCAGCATCAGCAGCGTCTCGCCGCTGCGGGTGGAGAGCACCCGATCGTAGACCTGCAGCATATAGATGGCGGGCACCAGCATCAGCAGGTTGATAAACAGGCTGAAGAACCCCACCGACGCAAAGCCACCCCGGCAGACGCCTAGCGCCTGCTTAAGGTCCGTTACCTCCTCCTGGCTGGCCATGGTGGTTCACCGGTGCGAGCGCGAAGCTCGAGTGCGAAGGAAACTTGCGCAACAAAAACGTCGATCTTACTTACGTTAGTCCCCCCGCCGATATTTCACCAGTCACCCCCGAGTATCAGGAAATTGCTTAATATTCAATTCACTAAAGAAGCATTCCCGACTGATTCGTGTATTCCCCTGCCCCATGGGGCTACAGCTCGATACGCTCCCCGTAGGCGGGAATCTCGGCCTCGATCCCGACGTCGGCCAGGGCCGCCCGCAGCGCCTGCTGGGCCCCGGGTTCGCCATGCACCAGGTAGAAGCGCGGTCGATGGCGAAAGGCCCCGGCCCAGGCCAACAGTTCGCTCTGGCCGGCATGGGCGGAGAAGCCACCGATGGTATGGATACGCGCCTTGACCGGCACCTCTTCGCCGAACAGCTTGAGCCGTTCGACGCCATCCACCAGTTGGCGCCCCCGGGTGCCGGCGGCCTGGAACCCGACGATCACCACCCGGGTGCTGGGTTTGGCCAGGTTGTAGCGCAGGTGGTGAATGATCCGCCCGCCGTTGCACATGCCGGCCCCGGCGATAATGATGGCGCCGCCGTGGATGCGGTTGATGGCCATGGACTCCTCGACGCTGCGGGTCAGGCGCAACACCGGCAGGTACTGGCTGGGGTCCCCCCGGGCGGCCACGTTGAGCACCTTGAGGTCGTCCCGATTCAGCGACTTGTGCTTCTTCTGATAGAGCTCGGTGACACGAATGGCCATGGGGCTATCGAGGAACACCAGCTGCTGCTTGAGGCGCCCCCCATGGTAGAGCACGCTGAGGTGATAGAGCACCTCCTGGGTGCGCCCCACCGCGAAGGCGGGGATCAGCACATTGCCGCCGGCGGCGTGGGCCTCCTCCAGCACTCGGGCGAACTCCTCCAGGGTCTCGTCCAGGGGCCGATGATCGCGATCGCCGTAGGTGCTCTCCATCAGCACCACATCGGCCTCGAAGACCTTCTCAGGATCCTCCATCAGCACCGAACCGGGATTGCCCAGATCCCCGGAGAAGACCAGGCGCCGCTGCCGCCCTCCGGAGGGCACGGCGAGCTCCACGATGGCCGAGCCGAGGATATGCCCGGCATCGCGGTAAACCAGGGTCACGCCCCCCGGTAGATGCACCGGCTGACCATAGGGATGGGGCTCGCACTGGGCCAGGGTCTGCTCCACGTCCTCCAACTCATAGAGCGGCTCGATCTGGGGCTTGCCGGCCTTCTTGCGCCACTTGTTCTCCCACTCGAGATCCTTGGCCATCACGAAGGCCGCATCGGCAAGCATGATCTCCAGCAGATCGCGGGTGTCCCGGGTGCAGTGGATGGGCCCCCGGTAGCCCTCGCGCACCAGCTTGGGCAAGAGCCCCGAATGATCCAGGTGACCGTGGGAGATCACCACCGCCGAGAGTTCCCGGGCCAGCCTGCCGAAGGGCCTGGCATTGTGCTCGTCGGCATCGCTGCCACCCTGGCGCAGGCCGCACTCCAGCAGCAGCTGCCGCGTCCCCTCGCCGCCATCCACCTCGAGCAGATAGCGCGAGCCGGTCACCTCCCCCACCGCGCCGAGAAACGTCAGTGTCGCCATGGCGTCGCCTCCTCCCACCGCCGGTTTCCCTCAGCATACTGGAGATATCGCGACTCCACCTTGCTTCAGGACAAGACCGTGGCCAGGTCCCGTAAACGACACGCCCCGCGCCGTCGAGACGGCGCGGGGCGTGGTAACGGCGGGGCGACGACAGGGCGCCATCGCCTCTTACATCATGCGATATCGGCCTTAGCGGTAGACCGGGAACTCGGCGCAGACCGCCTCGACCTTGGCCTTGACCTCGGCCTCGATGGCGGCGGTGTCCTCGCCCTTGGCCATCACGTCGAGGATATCGCAGATCCAGCCGGTCAGCGCCTTGCACTCGGCCTCACCGAAACCGCGGGTGGTCACCGCCGGGGCGCCGATGCGCAGGCCGGAGGTGACGAAGGGGCTCTGGGGGTCGCCGGGCACGGCGTTCTTGTTGACGGTGATATGGGCGCGCCCCAGGGCGGCGTCCGCGTCCTTGCCGGTCAGGCCCTGCTTGATCAGCGACAGCAGGAAGAGGTGGTCCTCGGTGCCGCCGGAGACGATCTCGAAGCCACGCTCGATAAACACGCCGGCCATGGCCTGGGCGTTCTTGACCACCTGCTGCTGGTAGGTCTTGAATTCGGGGGCCATGGCTTCCTTGAAGCAGATCGCCTTGGCGGCGATGACGTGCTCCAGGGGGCCACCCTGGCCGCCCGGGAAGACAGCGGACTGCAGCTTCTTCTCGATCTCCTCGTTGCCCTCGGCGGAGAGGATCAGGCCGCCACGCGGGCCACGCAGGGTCTTGTGGGTGGTGGTGGTGACCACATGGGCGTGGGGCAGCGGGGTCGGGTAGACGCCGGCGGCCACCAGGCCGGCCACGTGGGCCATGTCGACCAGCAGGTAGGCACCCACTTCGTCGGCGATCTCGCGGAACTTGGCCCAGTCGATGATCTGGGAGTAGGCGGAGAAGCCGGCGATGATCATCTTCGGCTGATGCTCGCGGGCCAGCTTGGCGACTTCGTCGTAGTCGATGCGGCCGCTGTCGTCGATGCCGTACTGCACGGCGTTATAGTGCTTACCGGAGAAGTTGGGCTTGGCACCGTGGGTCAGGTGACCGCCGGCGTCCAGGCTCATGCCCAGCACGGTGTCGCCCGGTTTAACCAGGGCCTGGAAGACGGCGCCATTGGCCTGGGAGCCGGAGTGCGGCTGGACGTTGGCGTAGCTGGCCCCGAACAGCTGCTTGGCGTAGTCGATGGCCAGTTGCTCGACGATATCCACGTACTCGCAGCCGCCGTAGTAGCGCTTGCCGGGATAGCCTTCCGCGTACTTGTTGGTGAGCTGGGAGCCCTGGGCTTCCATCACGCGGGGGCTGGCGTAGTTCTCGGAAGCGATCAGTTCGATATGCGCTTCCTGGCGCGCGACTTCCTTCTGCATCGCGTCGAAGAGCACATCATCGAAACCGGCAATCTGCATGTCACGACTGAACATCGGCGAGGGTCCTCGGTAGGCGGTAAACTCGAAGGCGCCATGATACCCCAGCCTCGACGGCCTTTCACATGAAAGGCCGTCATGAGCGACTCGATAATTTCTCACTTTCGCTTTAGCGCAACTAAAGGCTCACGGGCCGCGCTCAGGTCTCCCCCAGTAGCCCCAGGCTGGCCATGGGCGCCTCGCGGCGCAGCCCCCGGGAGAGCAGATGGCCGATCGCCCCGATCAACAGGGCGCCGCCGGCGGGCAACAACAGCCAAACTAGCGGATGTGGCCGCGGCGGCAGATCGAACCACAGCGCATAGAGCCCGGCGGTGGCCAGCTCCGCCAGCAGGGCCCCCATCAGGCCACTGGCCAGGCCGAGGATGGCGAATTCGGCGCCCTGCACCCGCGAGAGGGTGCGCGTTCCCGCGCCGAAGACCCGCAACAGGCCGCCCTCGTGGGCGCGCACCGGGCGGCTGGCGGTGAGGGCCGCGTAGAGCACGCTGACCCCGGCCAGCAGCACCAGGGCCAGTACCAGCTCCACCGCCCGGGTCACCTGGGTCACCAGCTCGCGCACCTGGGCCAGGATGGCGTCGATATTGAGCAGCGAGACGCCGGGGAAGTCGCGCACCAGGCTGCGCAGGGTCTCGCCCTCGTCGCTATTCAGGTGGAAGGCGGTGATATAGCTATGGCCGAAGCGATCCAGTATCCCCGGCGGGAAGATCACGAAGAAGTTGGGCCGGAAGCTGTCCCAGTCCAGGTCGCGCAGGCTGGCCACCCGGCCGCCGATCTCCCGGCCGCCGATGGTAAAGGTCAGGGTGTCGCCGAGGCCGAGCCCCAGGCGCTCGGCGAAGCCATCCTCCAGGGAGATCGGCACCGGCTCGTCGGGGCCGGGTGCGGCGGAAAACCACCGCCCGGCCACCAGGCGATTGCCCTCGGGCAGCTCGCCCTGCCAGGTCAGGTTGAGTTCGCGGCGCAGGGAATTGTCGCCGCGGGCCTCGGCAGGCACGGCCTCCCGCGCCGGGGTGCCATTGATGGCGGTGAGGCGTCCCCGCACCATGGGGTAGAGGGCGGTGCGCTCGTCGGCCCGGGCATCCAGCACCTCGACGAAGGGGTCCCGCTCGGCGGGCTGGATATTGATGGCGAAGTAATTGGGCATCTCCTCGGGGAGCTGCGCCTGCCAGGTGGTCAGCAGGTCGCCGCGCACCAGGGCGATCATCGCCATGGCGAAGAAGGTCACCGCGAAGGCCAGCATCTGCCCCAGGCTGGCGTCGCGGCGCCGGGCCAGTTGGCGCCCGCCCAGGCGCAGCGCCTGGCCCCAGCCGCCCTTCCCCGCCGGCAGCCGGGTGACCAGGCGCAACACCAGGCCGAGCAGCGCCCAGCCCAGGCCCCAGAGCAGGGTCAGCATCACCCAGCCCCCCAGCAACAGGCCGATGGCCAGGCCGATATCCCCGGAGTAGAGCCACAGCAGGGCGCCGAACACCAGACTGGCCACGACCACCACCAGCCAGGCCGCCGGCGGCAGCGGGTCGAGCTCGCGGCGCAGTACCTTGAGGGCGCTGACCCGCTTGAGGCGCAGCAGGGTCGGGCCGGCGAAGCCCACCAGTACCGCCACGGCGGTCAGCACGCCGAGCAACAGCGGCAAGGGGCCTGGCGCCGGCAAGGTCAGGGGCAGGAAAGTGGCCAACAGGCCAAGCAGCAGCGCCTGGCCGGCCAGGCCCAGCAGGGCCCCCAGGATCGAGGCGGCCAGGGCCAGCCAGAGCAGTTGCAGGGCGAAGAGGCGGGTCAGCTGGCGCTGGGTGGCACCGAAGCAGCGCAGCAGGGCCGCGGTATCCAGGTGACGATCCACGTAGCGACGAGTGGCCATGGCCACCGCCACCCCGGCCAAGAGCACCGCCGCCAGGCCCGCCAGGCTCAGGTAGCGCTCGGCCCGCTCCAGGGCATTGCCCAGGCCGGGACGGTCACGGCGCACGTCACGCACCTCGACCCCGTCGCGGCGCAGCCGCTCCAGCAGCGGGTCGAGACCATTCAAGGCCTCCGGGGGGCCGGCGGCGAGCAGCTCATATTCCACCCGCGAGCCGGGCTGCACCAGTTGGGTCGCTTCCAGGTCGTCGAGGTGCATCATCAGCCGCGGATTGAAGTTGCCGAAGCCCGCCGACTGGTCCGGCTCTCGCTCCACCAGGCCGGTGACCCGCAGCTCGGTCTCGCCGACACGCACCCGGTCGCCCAGCTCGGCGTCCAGCAAGAGCGCCAGGCGCGGCGCCAGCCAGGCCTCGCCGGGGGCCGGGCCCCGGGCCAGGGACTCGCGGCCCTCGCCACGTTCCACCAGGACGCTGCCGTAGTGCGGATAGACGCCATCCACCACCTTGAGGCTGGCCACCTGGAAGGCGTCCCCCAGGCTGACCATGGAGACCAGGTCCACCTGGTCGCTGAGGGTCAGCCCGGCTTGCGCCAGGGTCCGGCGCAGCTCCGGGGCGAAGGGCTGGCCCTGTTCCAGCACCAGGTCGCCGCCCAGCAACTGCCCCGCCTGACGGGTCAGGCCACGATCGAGGCGGTCGAGGAAGAAACCGATCATGGTGGAGGCCGCCACCGCCAGCATCAGTGCCAGGAACAGCGCCCGCACGTCGGCGGCGCGCAAGTCGCGCCACAGGCCCCGGGCGGAGAAGCGCAGCGCCTGAATCGCGCCCTGATGTGGCAGGGTCGCCGCCCGGTTCATGCCTCCACCTCATCCAGGGCGAGCGTCTCCAGGCGCCCATCGACGAGGCGCAGGGCACGCTGGCAGCGCCGCGCCAGGGCGTGATCATGGGTCACCAGCACCAGGGTGGTGCCCGCCTCGCGGTTGAGCTTAAAGAGCAGCTCGATGATGCGCGCCCCGGTGGCCGGATCCAGGTTGCCGGTGGGCTCATCGGCGAACACCAGTTCGGCGCCGGTGACGAAGGCGCGGGCGATGGCCACCCGCTGCTGCTCGCCACCGGAGAGTTGCTTGGGCAGGTGATCGAGGCGCTCGCCCAGGCCGACCCGCTCCAGCCACTCCCGGGCACGGGCCTCACCGTCAGGCTGTGGCGACAACTCCAGCGGCAGCAGCACGTTCTCCAGCGCCGTGAGGGTCGGCAGCAACTGGAAGTTCTGGAACACGAAACCGACGCGGCCGGCGCGCAGGACCGCCCGGCCATCCTCGTCGAGTTCCGCCAGCGACTGGCCGAAGAGTTCCAACCGGCCGGCGCTGGGGGTATCCAGCCCCGCCAGCAGCCCCAGCAGGGTCGACTTGCCGGCGCCACTCTGGCCGAGGATCGCCAGGCTCTCGCCGGGGAACACCTCGAGGGCCAGATCACTCAGAATGGTCAAATGACGCTCGCCGCTGTCGACCCCCTTGCCGAGGCCATCGGCGTGTAGAATCGGGGCGGGAGTCACGGTGCGTTCGGACGAGGAGTGGGACATGATCGAGGAATTCCCTATCAATTGGCGACGCCAGGGGTCAGTCTGCCATGCCGGCGACGCAAAGCGGTACCTGATGGTGTGGACGCTGGGCCTGCTGTTACTGCTGGCGGGCACGGCCGGCGCGGACGCGCCGCCCCGCCTGCTGGTGGTGGGGGATAGCCTGAGCGCGGCCTACGGCATCGAGGCCCGCCAAGGCTGGGTGGCGCTACTGGCGCAGCGCCTGGACGGCCGCGCCGAGGTGATCAATGCCAGCATCAGCGGCGAGACCAGCGGCGGCGGCGCGGCCCGACTTCCCGACTTGCTGGGACAGCACGCCCCCGACATCGTTCTGCTCGAGCTGGGCGGCAACGACGGCCTGCGTGGCCTGCCGCCCGGGCAACTTCGGGCCAACCTGACCCGCATGATCGAGGCGAGCCAGGCCGCGACGGCCGAGGTGCTGCTGCTGGGGATCGATATTCCCCCCAACTATGGCCAGGCCTACCGGGACGCCTTTACCGGCGTTTTCCACCGCCTCGCCGACGACTATGACCTGCTACTGGTGCCCTTCCTGCTCGAAGGAATCGCGCTGGATAGCGAGCTGATGCAATCTGACGGCATCCACCCCAACGCCGCGGCCCAGCCACTTATCCTCGATAACGTCTGGCCAGCCCTGGAGCCGCTGTTATCCGAGACCTGGCCGACGCGTACCCGGAATGGCGAGCACGAATGAAGCGCCTCACCAAGACTGGTCTGCTCCTGCTGCTGGCACTGGCCATCGGCCTGGCGATCCTGGTGTCGCGGCCCGCGCCCTCTTTGCTGGACGGTATCATCTGGCAGCCGACCAATGACTATCCCCGCCCCCAAGGCCAGTGGCACCTGCTAGGCGCCGATAGCCTGCTGGTCCAGTGGTCACTGAACGATAACCTGGCCTGGCTGCCTTCGGCCCAGTTCGCGCCACAACCGAGGTTACCGGACTGGGACGCCCTGGGACGCGAGCCCTGGGCCTCGCGGATCATTCTCGGCCTGGCCTCGCGCATGCACCTCGATGACGCCCGGCGGCACTGGCAGCGCCTCGGTCAACAGGGGGCAATGCTGGTCGAAGACGTCGCTTTCCCGGTGGCGGGGTGGTATGCGCCCATCGAATTCAGCCCGGACTGGCGGGATGCCGAGGCCTACCGGGCCTACCTCGACACCTTGCCTCGCCCCCGCTATGTCAGCAGCTATGGCGGGTATGAGATGACGCCCCGGGGCTATGCGAGCTGGGTCGCCTCCTGGCTGCCCGACGACGCAATCCTGCTTTATCAGGACGGCGTCGGCGTCGGCCAACAGACACCGGCTCAGGCACGCGCCCGCGCCGACGCGCTGATCGAGGTATTGGGCCCTTCACGCCTGATCATGGTGATGGAGGCCTTTCGCCTGTCTCGCGACGGCCACGTTGGCCCTGCCAGGCTCAGCCAGTTGATTGATCAGTTGCGCCGCTACCGGGGACTCGAGGTTTACGCCTTCTCGGCCCGCCACTTGCGAACCCACCAGGTGCTGGCACTGCGCCTGCTGGCACCCTGGCTCTTCTAAACGGCTGACGGCACTTCCCGAGCACGGGAGCGCTTCGAGGCGGCTCGGCGTTGGCGGCGACAGGCGACTAGATATCGAAGCTGACGATCAGTTGTAGCTGCGTCGTTGCATAGCCGCCCTCGTCATGCTCGCCTCTCAGGTAGCGACCGAAGAGTCGCTCCAGGCGAATCTCCACGGGCCAGGCGAGGGAGGGCTGCCAGGAGAGGCCCGGCCCCGCCTCGATGACATTGTTGTAATAGAGCCCCTCGCTGTCCCACAGCAGGTTGACCTTGGCATAGACCGAGACCTCGCTCATCCGGTGGCGATACAGGCGCCAGCCCTGCCAGAGGGTGAGCTGCCCCAGCAGGTTCTCGTAGCGGCTGGGATACTGTACGGAGGCATAGGCCTGGCCATAGGGTGCCAGCGGCCACTCCCCATGCAGAGAGCAGCGTCGCAGGGCGCCCCAGGCCTGAAAGGCGTCCAGGCCGACCCGGCTATCGACTCCCGTGCGTCGTTCACCATCCCGCGCCAGCAGGTCGCGGTTATAGCTCAGCTCCCCATAGAGCCTGACGGCGGGGTGGGGCCACCACTCGGCCCCGCCACCGATACCGACATAGTTGTCGCTGTAGATCTCGGGAATGCCATCGACCACCTGGGACTTCCAATCGTCCTGATACGTCAACATGCCATAGACCGCGCTCCGCCGCTCCGCGTCGAGGTAACGCCTGAGGCGCACGCGATTCTCGGTCACGGTATTATCGAAGCGCGAGGCATAGAGGGTATCGCTGTAGACCGAGAGCCCCCAGGGCGACGGCAGCCTCCGGTGCATCAGGGCCGCCGTATAGACTCGGGCCTGGCAAGCCTGCGCATAGGCCGCCGAGGTAACCGCCCCCTCGGCGGCCTGGCGGAAGGTGTGCGTGGCCGCCGCCTCTCGGCCATCGGCCTGATAGGCATAGCCGGCCGCCATCAGCATCTCATGTTGTGGCGGCTCGCCGGCCGCCGCCAGGAAGGCTTCGGCGGCGGCGGTATGTCGCCCCTGGGACTGATGATGGTAGCCCAGGGCACGCCAGGCGGTGGCATGCGTCGGCTCGATGGCCAAGATCGCCTCGAGGCTCGCGACCACCTCGTCCAGGTCGCCCTGTCGCTGGGCGTCATAATAGCGATTGAGCAGCCGCTCCACCTCCGGCGCCTCCGCCGCGGCCGGCGAGGTGAGCAGCCCCATTACCAGCACCCAGGGCGCCCGCCGCATCAGCCAAGCCCTCATGCGCCCTGCCTCCGGCGCCGCCAGCGCCACCAGACAAGCCACAGGACGCTCAGCGCGAAGAGCGTCGCCACGGCGATCAGTCCCCAGTGCAGCTGATCACGAGAGAGCGCCCGCGAGGGGGCCGCGACCGGCGTCGGGCGGTGCGCCAGCACCACCAGGGTGCCATCCTGGGCATGCAGCAAGGCCTCTCGCGTCCCATCCGGGATGCGCCACCAGTGTTCCGGCAGCACCGCGGCGCCACGCCGCAGCACCTCGGGCGAGGCCGCGGTAATCAGGCCACGTCCCTGCTCATCGGCACGCCACCATAGTGCCCCCTCGGCGAACCCGGGCTGCAACCGCTCGGGGAAGCGCGCCTGCAGCCTATCGGCCATGGCGGGCTCCACCCGAATCTCGACACTGGGCGCCTCGCCCATGTCGTCCCCCCCGTCGCCCGCGAGCCGCACTCGATACGGCACCGGATCCGGCGTGGCCGCTTGCCGGTGGGCACGCATCAAGGCGGTCAGCAGCTGCATCCCCGCATCGGCGTGATCTTCCGGCAAACGAACGCTGGGGGCGGCGATCAATCGCGGGATGAGGGCCATCAGGCCGGCCTTGGGCACATATTCGAAGCCCACCTCGCTCTCCTCGGCATCGATCCACAGGTCTCCCTGCAGGGACAGGTAACAGTGGCGCGGCACCTCCAGCTCGGCCGCCAGCTCCAGCGTCAGCCGGGGCCGCTCGGGAACCGCGACTCCGGCCAGGGGGAGGGTGCGCTCGATATTGTGACTGGCCATCTCGTGCAACGGCTGCGACCCACTCAGCGCCCCCTCCATCCAGAGGTTGAGATGCACCCCCTGGGGAAGGCCCGCCTGTCCGCGGAGTAGCAACTGCCCACGAGGCACGCCGGTCGGCTGCCAGTGGGGGGGATAGTCCAGCAGGTAGGTCGCGTGCCCGGTGCTGGCCAGGCGAATATCCTCGAGCCCCAGCTCGGCCAGCGTGCGCGGCTCGCGCAGCCTGGCCCATGCCGGCTCACGGCGCTCGACGTCGAAATCGGCATAAGCATCGAGCAACTGGTCCCGCTGGGTGACATCCAGCAGGGCCAGCACCGCCGCATGCAAGGCCCGAACCTGGCGATAGCGAATTTCCAGGGTCGCCGGCCGGGGCGCCTCGCCCTCCCAGCGCGCCGGTATCAAGGCGACCCGGGCCGGTGGCGCCAGGGCGGCGTCATGGCGGATATCAATGACGAAGTCCACCTCACCCGACCGCGTTCCGGTTTCCCATCTCAGGTCGGCCTGGCGGTCCAGCCAGCTCACCAGCCGTGCGGCCGCCGTATAGGCGTCCTCGTCGCCCGCCTCGATCGTCAGGTGCCCCAGGCCCCCACCCGGGTGACCACGGTTGAACAGCCCGTCGGGCAAGTGTTTAAGTGCCACCTCCCCGGTGGACCGGGGGCGGTAATCGAGCGACAGCTCACGCAACTGAAAAGGCCGGGAGAGTGGCATCGGACATCTCTCCTGAAGAGACTCATCGGCCATGTAGCGTGCCGGCCAGCCCAGGAAGTCGAGACGATGAAACCCCGGCGTCAGGTCCGGCAGCGCCGCCCGGATCGTCTGGCGGCCATGCGGCTCGACCAGATGCACGATATCGCCGTCGAGGCGTACCATCAGCCGATGCTCTCCCCCCTGACCCAGCAGCGTGGCGTTCAGGCGCACCGCGCCGAAGCGCTGCCCCTCGGGAACATACACATAGCGACTGATCTGCGTCGCCGCCTCCTCGACATCGATATCGGCCAGGGGCCAGGCCGCCCCCAGCACCGGCGGGGCCGAGAGCATCCAGGCCATTATCAGCCACCAGGTCACGCGAATCCTTGGCACCGTCACTCCCCCTCTTTCGTGCGGGCCGTCTTGGCCCAATGCAGCTTCTTCTTGAACAGGCGCCCCATCAGGTTCTGATAGCCCGCCGAGAACAGGACCAGAATAAACAGCTGGGCATAGGTGAAATAGCAGAGAAGCGAATAGCCCGCGTCGGACCAGCGCCGGTCCTCGCTCAAGGCGGCGAACGACATATGCAGGGTAAAAATCACTACCGCGAGGATCCACATATAGAGATAGGGCCCAGGGATATCCACCGTCACCACCCCCAGTATCGATAGCAGAAAGGTCAGGTGACTGGTGATCAGGGCCGGCACGAAGATCACATAGTTGAAGAGGAAGGTCAGCATCTCCAGCCCCAGTGGATAAGGCTGGTTGACGGCATGCGGCAAGTACTTCCAGATCACCGACAGGTTGCCCTGGGTCCAGCGAGTGCGCTGGCGCAGCCAGGCGCGAAAGGTCTCGGGCTCCTGCTCCCAGGTCACCGCATAGGGCACCCAGCGGATGCGCTGATCACCACGGAAGATGCGCAGGCTCATCTCGGTATCATCCACCAGCGAGGTCTCATCGAACCCACCCAGGACGTCGATGACATCCCGACGAATCACGTAACCGGTGCCCATCAGCATCGACAGGCCAAACCAGGCCCAGCGCCCGCCCTGGAAGAGCCACTGGTAGTAGATGAACTCCAGGTTGATAAAGCGGGTCAGCCAGGTCGCATCGCGGTTGCGCGTCCGCACCTTGGCGTTGACGGCCACCAGCCGGGGATCGTTCTCCAGGGTCGCCACCAGCAACCAGAGACAGGTGGGCTCGGGGGTGTTGTCGGCATCGAAGACCGAGATCAACTCGCCACGGGCCTGGACAAGCCCCACATTGAGGGTGCGCGACTTCCCCTTGCCGCCCTCACCAATCGGCACGTCGTAGCAGCGTAACTGGGGAAACTCCTCGCACAGCTCCGCCACGATGTCCCCGGTGCCATCGCTGGAACCATCGTTCACCACGATCACCTCATAGCGATCGACCGGGTAATTCTGGCCACACAGGGCGCGCACGGTACGCTCGATAACCAACGCCTCGTTATGCGCCGGCACCATGACACTCACGAAGGGAAGGTGCCCCTCCCACTGCGCGAGACGAACGGCCTCTTCGCTACTGGAGAAGTAGTATCGTGAGGCCCCGACACTCAGGAAGACCCAGTAGGCCAGTATCGTCCAGATGCCCCACAGGGCCGTCACCAGCATGGCATCACCGAGATTCATGCTCCCTCCCTGGTCCCAACCGGCGCTTCATCTCACGGCGTTTCATCAACACCGACACGGCCCAGAACACGTTAAGCAGGATCACCACCAGGCTGATCCAGGCGAAGTCGACGCTCAGCCAGTAGATGACATGAAAGGTCTGCTGACTGACGAAAGGCCAGAACCACAGCGACACACCGTAGAACGCCAGCATGACCCTGCCCGGCCAGTCGGTCTCGAGCTCGCCTGACGCCTCGAGACGGTACTCCAGGCCATGGAGGCGCCAGCTCAGGGGCAGCAACTCGATCTCCTCCAGCGGGCCGTGACTCACCGGCGACAGTTGAGCCACCCGCCCCCGTACCGCGTCCCCCGACGCCAGCAGGGGGATGACATGCCGCTCCCCGATCTCCAGCACCTGCTGGGGCAATGGCCAGGCCGGCTGCCCGGAGAAGTGAGGGGCACTCAGGTAGGTGGCAGGCAACATGCCCTCGAGCAGCGGGGAAACCCCCTCGGGCAGATAGAAGGCTTGCGGACAGAGGCCCAGGCCGCACCAGGCCATCAGCAGCTCGGGCTGTGTCCGGAGATGGTCAGGGTCCAGCCTGACCACCGGGATGCCACCGGCGCTAACGGCATCACGCAGCCACCGGCGCCGGTCGGCATCTCGCGAAGCATCGAGGACATCACCCAGCAGTACCCCAGGATTCACCCCCCATGACACATACTCCCGAACGACGGCCTCGACATCACCGACCTGCCCGTCCACCACCGGCCAGACCCCACGCTCGACGATAAAGTAGTCGTTGAGTCGCTGCGCCGGCTCGACGGCGGGTTGCCGAACCGAGGCCTGCTCAGGGGCACAGCGCGCCTGCTCATGGTAAAGCGACAACAGTGCCTCGGCCGGCGGATACTCGGCCTGGAACAGCATGGAGCAGAGCAGGATGGTCACCATGATCAGTCGACTTCATGCCACTGCATCGCCCACAAGCGAGAGCCATCCTCGGGCACTCGCGCATACCGCAGGCGCACTGCGAACTCGGATCTGGCCAGCACCGGTTCGAGGCGCCTGACGAGGGCTCGCGCCCAATCGGGCACGTCGGGGTCATGGAAGGCCAGAAGATACATGGCGCCCTGCCCCTCGATGTCCTCGGTGAGCATGTCACCGGCCCTCAACAGCGAGTGCAGCTCCCCGGCGAAGTCGAATATCGCCTGCTGTACCGTGGCCCGTCCCAAGAGTTCACTCACCCTACGCATATCGAGAAAGTCGAGGCGAAACAGTAGCGCGGGCGTGGGCACCGCTCCTGCCTTGGCCATCTCGCGCAGGCGCCGGTCGATGGCCCGCGGCCGGGGTAACAGGCTCCAATCCGAGACATCGAGTGCGGCCCTGACCCGAGGAATGCTCAGCATCATGTTCAGGCGTGTCGCCGCCAGCTGCTGGGCCCGGGCGGCGGAGAGCCAAACCGGGGCGAAGGGCAACAGCGCAAAGACCAGGAACACTTCGCCACTCAGCATGCTGAGCGACTGCTGGGTCAACAGCAGGGGAACGACCGTCGCGAAGGCCAGGGCGCCCAGCGCAATGGCATACTGCAGGGGCAGGAAGGCCCCGATGGCGGTCAAGAGGGTGGCGATGACCCAGACCCCCTTGAGGTCGGGCCGCACCAGCAGGGCGCCGATGGTCCCGGTTATCCCCAGCGCCAACAACGGCCAGATCAGGCGGCTATAGAGGTGTCGCCGAAACCCCTGGCGGTAGGATGGGCCCTGAGACGTCTCCCCGGCGGTGGCTACCGACCGCGTCATGACGCCCTCCCCAAGCCTTGCACGATCAGGTCGAGGATACGTCCAGCGGCGCGGCCATCACCCAATGGATTGCCGCCTTCCAACGTCTCCCCGCGCCAGCTTCCCTCCTCCAGCGCGGCCACGACTCGATCCCTGCGGGTGCCAACCAGGCGCCCCCACCCCGACTCGATCACTTCCGGACGCTCGGTCTCGTCCCGGGCCACCAGGGTCGGCAGGCCCAGGCAGACGGCCTCCTCCTGGATCCCTCCCGAGTCGGTGAGCAACAGCTCGCAGGCCTGCATCAGATAGAGCATGTCGGGATAGGGTAGCGGCGCCACCAGGCGCAGCCGGGCGGCCTGTTCCGGAGGCAGGGAGCCCAATACCTCGCGGACCCGATCCGCCACCCTCGGATTAGGATGCAGCACCCAGACACAGGCCAGTTCCGGGCACGCCGCTAGCCGGGCCTTCACCGCCTCGGCCACCGACACGACACCAGTGCGCCAATTCTCGCGGCGATGCATCGTCACCAGGAGGCCGCGATGCGCTCGCAGCATTTGCGCCATCCCGCGACTCGACTCGCTCAGCAGGGAATGAGCCGCGCCACTCATGCGCTCCCTGGCCACCTCGACCGCATCGACGATGGTGTTGCCCGTGACATGTACCTCGCCAGGGACGGCCTCGGCACGCAAGGCCCGAGCGGCACGGAGCGTGGGAGCAAAGTGCCACTGGCTCATCCGGCCGATAACGCTGCGATTCATCTCCTCGGGGAAGGGCTGCCACGGATTGCCACTACGCAGTCCGGCCTCCACATGTCCCACGGGGATTCCCGAGAGAAAGGCCGCCATGGCCCCCTGCAGGGCGGATGCCGTATCGCCCTGGACGATGACGGCCTGGGGAGCACGCTCGCGAATGACATCCCCGAGAGACTGGAGCAGCCGCGCGTTAAGAGACGTCAGGGCGTCGTCACCCTGGCGGACGTTGAAACGAACCCCGGCGCTCAGACCGAAGAAGCTCAACAAGGGATCGAGCACCTCGGGCGCATGCTGTCCGGTATCGACCAACAGTGCCGAGGTCCCACCGAGTCGCGCCCGGCACTCCGCTACCAAGGGCGCCAGCTTGATGATCTCCGGACGCGTCCCCGCACAGAACATGATCATCGGGAGTCCCTCCCCTATCCCATCATCCTTGGATCCTTGCCTGCCCCCGCACGCCCCTGATTCCCAGGAGAGGCGAGGGCGGCCTACCTTGATCCAGTCTGGTATAGAGTTCGGGTCGACGGACGATTGTTTTGTTTCAGATTGAAACAGCCAACGCCGATCGTGCCCCTATCCCTGGCGGTACCTCACTCCTGCCGCGGCGCCTTCTGCCACTGCTGCAGTCCCAGGCCGGTGAGGATCAGCGCCAGCCCCGCCAGGGTAGAGGGCAGGATGGGCTCGCCGACGATGAAGTAGAGCAGCAACAGCGACACCGGCGGCGAGAGGAAGATCAGCAGCGACACCTTGGCGGTGCGCGACACCTTGCGCACCGCCAGCTGCCAGAGCACGAAGGCGATGCCCATCTCGAAGAGCCCCACATAGACGCCGGCGGCCAGGCCCACGGCGCTGAAGCCGGCGAAGCCGGGCCCCCACCAGAGGATCAGGGTCAGCACCGGCAGCGCCACGCTGAAGTTCTGCCACTGGGCCACCAGGGCGGGACGGCCGTCACGGGCGTTGAGCAGCCAGTAGAGGGCCCACAGCAGGGTCGAGGCCAGCGCCAGCCCCACCCCCCAGGCATCGGCGAAATCGACCCGCAGGACGGCGCCTCGGGTGGCGATCACCCAGACCCCGGCGTAGGCGATCAGCCCCGCCAACAGGTCGGTGCGGGTCAGCCGCTGGCCGAGGATCGGCACCGCCAGGAAGGCCATGGTCAGCGCCCAGGTGTAGTTGAGGGCCATGGCCTCCTGGCCGGGCAGGCGGTCATAGGCGGCGAACAGCACCAGGTAGTAGGCCACCGGGTTCATCAGCCCGGCCCAGGCGGCGGTACGCCAACCGTGGCGAATCGATGATCGCCAGAGGCCCTGGCGCAGCATCAGGGCCCCCAGCACCAGCCAGGAGACCCCCACCGCCAGCCAGATCAGCTCCAGCGGCGACATCTCGCCGAGCGCCACCTTGAAGGCGGTGGCCACCGTGGACCAGAGGGCCACCGCCCCGAGGCCAAAGAGCATGGCCTGACGATCCTGTGTCATAAGGGTCTCCTTCCCTGCGGATGTCTCAGCGGTCGATATGGCCCAGGTCGCGGTCGGGGTCGAGGCGATCGCGCACCCGCCGCTTGAGCTCCTTGCTGTCGGGGAAGCCGCCGTCCCGCTTGCGCTCCCAGAGCGAGGCGTCGTCGTAGAAGATCTCGAAATAGCCGCCGTGGGAGGGCACCAGGGCCACCTCCTCCAGGGCCTCGCCGAAGGTGGAAAGCAGCTCCTGGGCCAGCCAGGCGCTGCGCAGCAGCCACTGACATTGCGTACAATAGTGAATCCTAATTCGTGCCATCTCGAATCCTCCCGCTATGCGAGCGGGCATCATAGCAGTCCCGTCGGGGGCGAGCCCATGGCACGCCAGGCGGAGATCCCCATGGCAGAGTTCGGCCAGCCACGCCTCGATGAGTGACTCACCGGCGACTCCCCGAGATGGCGTCAGGCACCGGTCGGAGCGTCGGCGTTGCAAAGCGTGATTCGCCTGGCCATGATACCCAGACACCGGCCGGCCCGGTGAGTCATGGGTCCCCATAAGGAAGCTCCCCGGATGAAACGACCGCACATGATCAGCCCGGAATTGCTGGAACGCATCGTGGACGCCTCGGAGGATGGCATCGTGGTGGCCGAGCAGGAGGGTGACGAGACCATCCTGATCTACGCCAACCAGGGCTTCGAGCGCCTCACCGGCTACAGCGCCGACGAGATCCTCTACCAGGACTGCCGCTTCCTGCAGAACGATGACCGGAACCAGCCCGCCCTGGACAAGATTCGCCAGGCCCTGGCCGACGGCCACCCCTGCCGCGAGGTACTGCGTAACTACCGCAAGGACGGCACCCTGTTCTGGAACGAACTGTCGATTACCCCCGTCTACGACGAGGACGATCAGCTCACCTACTATATTGGCGTGCAGAAGAACGTGACCGAGCGAGTCGAGGCGCAGCAGGAGCTGGAGCGGCTCAAGGCGGAACTCGGGAAATAAGCCCTACCTAAAGTTATCACTCCCCTCTTGCCCTCCCGGGCCAGTTGACGCTATAAGGCGAGTCAGGCGCCCAAGGAGGCGTTGGAACCGTCCGGCCCCGCTCCGGGCGCTATGGCCACCGGGTCATGGGAGGGCATCGCATGAGCCAAGAGTACCGAGTCGACGACTCCCTCGCCGACGAGCAAGATTTCCTCGACGCCGTCAACGACGATAACTTCGGACGCAGCCCGCGCAGCAGCCGCGCCGACACCCTGCGCGCCCGCCGCCGGGTGGAGAGCCTGCTGGAGGAGCGTCGCCTGCGCCGCGCCATCGAGGATGACTGGCTCTACGACGAGGAAGAGGAGTAAAACGCCGCATCGCCTGCCTCGGTCGGGCCCTTCTCCCTCCGAGGCAGCCGCCTGACACCCCCGCCGCCCTGCCACTACCCCAGCGGTAGCGTCACCGGCAGCCCCCAGATCAGCAGCGCCCCCATCCCCAGGATCAGCGGCAACAGCAGCCAGCGCAGCAGGGTCTCGACCCGCTCCAGGCCATCCAGCCCCGCCATCAGGCGTCCGCTCCAGGAGCGCCGCGCCTCGTGCCAGCGCTCGTTGTGCCGATGCAGCGCCTCGACGCCGCGCCTCAGGTCAAGCATCCACCGGCACAGCGGGTGCCGTACCAGCCACCACAGATCCCCCGGGCGCCAGGTCGCCACCGCCGCCTCCACGGCGGGGTGCCGCCCCAGCAGTTGCTGAATGGCCACCGCCATCAGGATCCCCCCCAGCACCACCGGCCACAGCAGCCCCCAGAGTTCGCCCCAGGGCGGCAGGCGAATCGCCTCGGGCAGCACCAACCAGACCGGCAGCAGGGCCGCCGCCGCAAGGCACCCCAGCCAGCCGGCCAGCATGGCCCGGGAGGCCGGCTCGGCGCCCTCGTCCACCGCCCGGCACCACTCATGATAGAGACACCAGAGGGTGCGCCCCATCAGCACCGTGGTGCCCACCGCCGCCCAGCTCAGCGCCAGGGCCAGCCCCCGCCAGTCGCCCT
Source organism: Halomonas sp. H5 (assembly GCF_050613175.1). GTDB lineage: Bacteria > Pseudomonadota > Gammaproteobacteria > Pseudomonadales > Halomonadaceae > Bisbaumannia > Bisbaumannia salifodinae. The sequence continues at coordinate 1,150,026 of NZ_CP192510.1, read as the reverse complement.
CATGGAGCCCGGCCTTGATCATCCACTTGCTGGGCAGGCCGCTGGCCAGGGCACCGACCAGGGCCCAGGCCGGCAGGGCCAGCCCCGCCCCGACCAGCCAGAAGGGCAGTCGCGGCGGGCGCTGGGCGATGCCCACGCCGAGGAAGAGGGCCCCCTTGTTGAGGCCATGGTGGGCGGCGAAGAGCAGCAGCGCCGGCAGCAAGGCCGGCCACAGCCGGGGATCCTGCAGTGCCGCCCCGGTCAGTGCCGCCAACATGCCCAGCTGACTCATCGTGGAGTAGGCCAGCACCGCCTTGGCCTGGCTCATAAAGAGCCCATAGAGGGCCGCCAGGAAGGCCCCGAGGAGCCCCAGGGTCACCATCAGGCTCCCCGGCAGCGGCAGGGCGACCAATCCCAGGGGCAGGGTCTGCCACCAGCCCCACACCCCGGCCTTGACCACCACCCCGCTGAGCACCGCACTGGCCGGGGTGGGCGCCACTGGATGGGCCAGCGGCAGCCACAGATGCAGCCCCAGCACCCCCGCCTTGACGCCGAAGCCCAGCCACAGCAGCAGTACCACGGCGTTGCCCCCCTGCTCGGCGATCCCCTGGCGCAGCGCCGTCAGGGTCAGGGCACCGCTCTCCCCCGCCGCCCACAGCAGGCCGGCCAGGATCATGCCTTCCCCCACCAGGGCCAGCAGCAGATAGGCCCAGGCCCCCCGGCGGGCCTCCTCATCGCCCCGATGCAGCACCAGGCCATAGGCGGCGAAGGTCATCAGGGCGAAACCGAGATAGAAGCTGGGGATATCCTCGGCCACCAGCAGCAGCAGGTTGCCGGCCAGGGTCAGGCTCCAGAGCCGGGCGAAGCGCCCCCGATGGGGATCCTCGGGGGCCAGATAGCCCCAGGCATAGCCCCCCGCCAGGGCCCATAGCAGGGCGCCGAAGGCCAGCAGCGGGCGGCGTGTCTCATCCAGCAGCCAGTGCCCGCCCAGCAGCCAGGCCTCCAGGCTCAACTCCATGGCCGGGGCCCACAGCGCCAGGGCCAACGCCGGCAGGGGACCGCTCAGCCAGGCCAGGGTCGCCAGGCGCCGCTCGAACAGCCCCGGCAGGCTCGCCAATAGCAGCGGCCAGGCCACCGCAACGGCCAGGCCCCAGGGCATCAACATCGACAGGCTCATGGGAAGTACTCCCCACCGGCCACCCGGCCCGCCCAGTCCAGGGGACTATAGGGCAGCCCCGCCAGGGCCCCCGCCAGCAGGCTGAACAGCCCCGTGGCCAGGGCCGGCCCCCATAGCCAGGCATGGGTCTCGAAGCGCCCCAGGTGCCGCGCCTGGGGCCAGGCGGGATCCGCGGCGACCTTGAACCAGAGCCGATACAGGGGCGGCAGAAAGTAGGCGGCATTGAGCAGGCTGCTGGCCACCAGCACCGCGATCACCCAGGGTGAGCCGGCGGCCACCGCCCCCATCCCCAGGTACCACTTGCTGATAAAGCCCGCCAGGGGGGGCAGGCCGATCATGCCCAGGGCCCCCAGGGTGAAGGCCAGGCTGGTCAAGGGCATGCGCCGCCCTACCCCATCCAGCTCGTCGATGCGGTGGATACCCAGCTCCTCGGCATAGTTGCCGGCGCAGAAGAACAGCGTCACCTTCATCAGCCCCTGATGCAGCAGGTGGGCCAGGCCGGCGAGGGTGCCCAGGGGACCGAACAGGCTCACCCCCAGCACGATATAGGCGACCTGACTCACCGTGGAGAAGGCCAGGCGGCGCTTGAGGTCGACCTGGGCCAGGGCGCGCAGGGAACCATAGAGGATGGTGATCGAGGCGGCGACGGTCAGCCAGCCGAGCAGCCCCAGGGTGGCGCTGAAGGCGATGCCGTAGACGTCATGGACCAGACGCACGATGCCGAAGGCCCCCGCCTTGACCACCGCCACCGCGTGCAGCAGGGCGCTGACCGGCGCCGGTGCCACCATGGCCTGGGCCAGCCAGCCATGCAGGGGCACCAGGGCCGCCTTGACGCCGAGGCCCAGCATCAACAGCAGGAAGATGCCCCTCAGGGTGGTGTGGTGCCGCTCGTCCAGTTCGGCCAGGCGCAGCTCGCCGAAGGTCAGCTCCCCGGCCAGGGCCTGTAGCCAGACCGCCCCCAACAGCAGTACGAAGCCGGCGCTGACCATATAGCGCAGGTAGATACGCCCGGCGGCCAGCGCCGCCGGGGTACCGCGATGCACCACCAGCGGGTAGGTGGCCAGGGTCAGCAGCTCGTAGAAGATCAGGAAGGTGAAGAGGTTGGCGGCCAGGGCAATGCCCAGGGTGCTGGCCACGCAGAGGCTGAAGAAGCCGAAGAAACGCCGCCGATTGGGCGAGTCCTCCAGGTAGGCCACCGCATAGAGGGTGGTAAACAGCCATAACAGGGAGGAGAGGCCGGCGAACAGGATCCCCAGGGGATCCGCCACCAGATGGACGCTGAAGCCCTCCATCACCGGCAGGTGAAAGCGGTACTCCATCCCCTGGGCCAGCCCCCGCACCATCCAGGCCACCAGGGCCAGCTTGATCAGCGCCGCCCCCAGGTTGATGGCGGTGCGTGCTCGACGGGCGTGCTCCGGCAGCAGGAAGATCACGGGGGCCGCCAGCAGCGAAGTGGCCAGGGTCAGCAGCAGCAGGGTCATGGCAGGCCTCCCCCGTCGACCCAGAGCAGCGGGAGGCCCGCGACCAGCCCCAGGAAGAGCGCCGCCAGGGCCAGCCCCAGGGGCACGATATCCAGATGGGTCGGCACCCGCCGGCAGGGCGGCGCCTCGGCTCGGGAGGTAAAGCAGTAGGCGAAGACCCGGAACACATAGGCGGCACTCAGCAGGCTCCCCAGTCCCAGCAGCAGCAGCCACTGCCACTGGCCGGAGGCCAGGGCCGACTCCAGCAGCAGCCACTTGGCGACGAAGGCGCCGCTGGGCGGCAGGCCCATGATGCTCACCCCCGCCACACCGAAGACCAGCAGCGACAGGGGCAGTCGCTGCCCCACCCCGGCGAGCCCCTCCAGGTCACCGCGGTCCATGGCCAGCACCAGGTTGCCGGCGGCCATGAACATCGCCGCCTTGGCCAGGGCATGGGTCACGAAGAGCAGCCAGGTGGCCTGCCAGGCCAGTTGGCGGGCGCCCTCCTCGGCGGCGGCCATCAGTGGCAAGAGCAGCAGCAGATAACCCATCTGGGAGACGGTGGAGAAGGCCACCACCTTCTTGAGGCTGGTCTGGCGCCAGGCCAGCAGCCCACCCCAGAGCACCGCCGCGGCCCCCAACCAGCCCAGCAATTGCAGGCTGGGAGCGGCCTCGGGGCCCAGTAGCCACCATAGCTTGATCAGCAGGAAGAGGCTGGCCTTGATGATCAGTGCCGAATGCAAGGCGCTGACCGGGGCCCAGGCCGCGGCATGGGCCGGAGGCAGCCAGGTATGCAGCGGGAAGACCCCGGCCTTGACCAGCAGGCCGGTGCTCAGCCCCGCCAGGGCCAGCCAGCGCCACTGGGGATCGCCGACGGAGGCCCGGTCCAGCAGGGCGAAGTCGAGATGGCCATAGTGGCGATAGAGCAGCAGCGCCGAGGTCAGGATCAGCGCCGAACCGCTGAGGCTGGCCAGCAGGTAGTAGAGGCTCGCCCGCCGCGATGCCGGCGTGCCGGGCAACCACATCAGGGCGACCGCGCAGAGTCCCAAGCCTTCCAGGGCCAGGTAGAGGGTGAGCAGGTCCGAGACCAGCCAGATCAGCGTCAGGAAGCCCCACACCGCCGCCAACAACGGCCACAGCCAGTGGCTACGGCCGGCGGGCACCCCATACTCGCGCAGGTGGCCCCGGGCATGCCAGGCCACCCCCGCCACCAGCAGGCTGGTCAGCAGGATCAGTAGCCCGGCGAGGCCCTCGCTGGGCCAGGCAGCGGGGCTCAAGGTCGCTGCCGATTCATGGCCTGTTCGAGGAGCGCCTCGGTCTCGTTACCGGGGCCCCGACGGAGCAGATCCATAGCCTCGTGGTAGAGGCACAGCCGCGTCTTGCAGGAGGCGCAGAAGACCGCATCGTCGGGATTCTTGACCTTGGATACGCGCACGCGGTGACTTCCGCACTGGGGGCAGGCGACGGGCAGGCGAAAATCCTCCGAAAGATCACTCATCTAGCGTCCTCCTTGTGGCTACCCTGGGAGCCTGTCGGACTTAACACTGATCTACTGCGAATCCCGGGCTTCCGGCCAAATTTATCGATCCATTTCGTTAAATAGCTCGCTATTCGCCTCAATCGATCGATAAATTTGACTCGAAATCCGTAACTCTCGTGACGATCGGCTAAGCCCGATAGGCTCCTACCAGTCTTTGAGGTAAGTGCCAGAACTTCAAGGGACGCTACCAACGCAAGGCGAGGCTCAGGGGCGCTGGAACACCAGGCTCAGGTTATTGGCAGGCATCTCGACGACCCGGCTCAGCATAAGGCCATGCCGCTGCGCCTCGGCCTCGACCGCCGCCAGGTCGCGGATGCCCCAGGCGGGATCGCGGCGACGCAGGTCGGCATCGAAGGCGGCATTGCTGGGCGCGGTATGGGCGCCATCCCGCTTGAAGGGGCCGTAGACGAAGCATACGCCCTCGGCCGGCAGCCGTTCGCCGGCCTCGGCGAGCAGCGCCTGGCCGGCGGCCCAGGGGGAGATATGCAGCATATTGATGCATACCAGGGCCGCGAAGTCGGCCACCGGCCAGGGGCGGCGGGTCACGTCCAGGGCGATCGGCGCCAGCAGGTTGTCGGGACCCTCGGCGTCACGCCAGGCGGCGATGGAGGCCCGTGCCCGGCGGCTCGGGTCCGAGGGCTGCCACTCGAGGCCGGGCAAGGCGCGGGCGAAGTGCAGGGCATGCTCGCCGCTACCGCTGGCCAGTTCCAGGACCCGCCCCCGGCCCGGCAGGACGTCGCGCAGCACCGCGAGGATCGGCGCGGCATTGCGCGCCGCGGCGGGGCTGATCAAACGGGCCTCCGCGCCGGGGCCCAGGTCGGGATCGAGACTATCCATGGGGCCTCCTAGCAGTCTGTCGGGCTTCGCCGATCATAGTCCCAGTTTCTCGGCCACATAGTCGGCATCCTTGTCGCCGCGGCCGGAGAGGTTGATCAGGATATGTTGATCCCTGGGCAGGGTCGGCGCCACGCGCATCGCCCAGGCCACCGCATGGGCGCTCTCCAGGGCGGGGATGATCCCCTCCACCCGCGACAACGTCAGGAAGGCCTCCAGGCACTCCGCGTCGCTGGCGCTCTGGTAATCGACCCGCCCCACCTGCTTGAGGTAACTGTGCTGGGGCCCCACCCCGGGGTAATCGAGGCCCGAGGCGATGGAGTGCACCGGCAGTGGGTTACCCGCCTCGTCCTCCAGCACATAGCAGCGCATGCCGTGGATCTCGCCGGGCTTGCCGAGGGTCAGGGTGGCGGAGTGGCGCGGGGTGTTGAGGCCTTCGCCGGCGGGCTCCACCCCCACCAGGTGCACCGCCTCGTCCTCGAGGAAGGCGGTGAACATGCCGATGGCATTCGACCCGCCGCCGACGCAGGCGGTGACATGGTCGGGCAGCCTGCCGTGACGTTCGAGGAACTGGGCACGGGCCTCGCGGCCGATGATCGACTGGAAGTCGCGCACCATCTTGGGGAAGGGATGGGGCCCCACCACCGAGCCGATGGCGTAGAGGTAGTTCTGGGGATCCTCGAGGTACTCCTCGAAGGCGCTGTCCACCGCATCCTTGAGGGTCGCCGTGCCGCGAGTCACCGCCACCAGCTTGCAGCCGAGGATCTTCATCTTGGTGACGTTGGGGTGCTCCTTCTCGATATCCACCTGGCCCATATGGATCTCGCAGGGGATGCCTACCAGGGCGCAGGCGGTGGCCAGGGCCACGCCGTGCTGGCCGGCACCGGTCTCGGCGATCACCTTGGTCTTGCCCATGAACTTGGCCAGCAGCGCCTCGCCCAGGCAGTGATTGATCTTGTGCGCGCCGGTGTGATTGAGATCCTCCCGCTTGAGGTGGATCTGGGCCCCGCCCAGGGTCTCGGAGAGGCGCCGGGCGTGGAAGATCGGGCTGGGCCGCCCCACATAGTCGGCGAAGAGGCCGGCCAGCTCCTCTTGGAAGTCCTCGCGGAGGCGGATCTCCTCGTAGGCGGCATCGATCTCGTCCATCACCTGCTTGAGGTGAGGCGGCACCAGTTGGCCGCCGAAGTCGCCGAAGAAGCCCCGGGCATCGGGCATGTCGTGGGTCAGGGAAGAAGCCATGGTGCCATCCTGCTGAGAGAACAAGGGATTGCCCTTAATCTGCCCTAGCGACGGCGCCGCGTCGAGCCCACCTTCGGCGCACTGCCGCCTTGGCTTACGCCGCGGCGAGGCGCTGACCCAGCCAGGGGCCGATATCCGCCACCTGCTGGGGGCACAGGGAGTGCGGCATGGGGTAGCTGCGGTAGCCGACCGCATAGCCCATGGCCTCGAGGCGCTCGGCGCCGGCGCGGCCCAGGGCCTCCGGCACCACCGGGTCCTGGGTGCCGTGGTGCACTTCGATGACCAGGTCGCGGTTGGCATCGGCAGGCACGATGCTATCGGCGGTGGCGAAGTAGGTGGAGAGCGCCAGCAAGCCCCCCAGGGGCCGGGGATAGGTGAGCGCCGCCTGATAGGCCACGGCACCGCCCTGGGAGAAGCCGGCCAGGATGATGCGACGGCTGTCGATGCCCGCGGCGATCTGGTCGTCGATCAACCCCTGCACCCGGGCCGCGGAGGCCAGTAGCTGGGCCTCGTCGACGCGGCGATCCAGGCTCATCTCCAGGATGTCGTACCAGGCCGGCATCACCATGCCGCCGTTGATGGTCACCGGCAGCCGCGGCGCATGGGGCAGGATAAAACGCACCGCCCGCTCCGCCGGCAACTGCAGCGCCGGCACCAGGGGCTCGAAGTCATGGCCATCGGCGCCCAGGCCATGGAGGATGATCACGCAGCTGTCGGCGGGACGGCCGTCGCGGGGTTCGATAATCAGTTCACCGGGGTGGCTCATGGTCGGGCTCTCGCAGGGTCGAAATCACTGGCCGCTACCCTACCCCAAGCGCCGGCGACTGGCCATGGTCCTCGTGAGGATCGCAAGGTTGCCGTAGAGGGAATGGCCGAGGGGCGCTGGGGGCAGGGAAGAGCGGGGGTCCTATGCCAGGGATGGCATCGGTAGCGCCCAGGGAGGGGTTCACAGCGCCCCGCGAAGACCTGCCCCCAGGGTAGCCCGAGCCTCAACGCCGGAAGAACGCTTACCGCGATAGCCCTGCGGGAGTTAAAACGGCCAGATCAGCGGCGTCAGGGTCAGCACCACCAGGGCGGTCAGCAGGTTGAGCAGGCCGCCGACGCGCAGGAAGTCGCCGAAGCGGTAGCCGCCGGGGCCGTGGACCATCAGGTTGGTCTGGTAGCCGATGGGGGTCAGGAAGCTGGCCGAGGCGGCGAACATCACCACCACCACGAAGGGAATCGGGTTAACGCCCAGGCTCTCGGCGCTGGCCATGACGATGGGGAAGGTGATCACCGCGGCGGCATTGTTGGTGACCAGCTCGGTCAGCAGGGCCACCAGCAGATAGGCCCCCACCAGCAGCAGCCAGGGATTGCCATCCGCCAGGCCCAGCCCCGCCCCGGCGAGGAAGGCCGCGGCCCCGGTGGTCTCGAGGGCGGCGCCCAGGCCGAAGGAAGCGGCGATGGTCAGCAGCACCTGGGTATCCAGGCCGCGACGGGCGGCGCCGATGGAGCAGCAGCCGCTGAGCACCGCCAGGGCCGCCCCCAGCATGGCCGCATTGAGCATGCTCATCACGCCGCTGGCGGCCAGGACCACCACCCCGGCGAGGATGCTCCAGGCCAGCCAGGCCTTCTCGTGGATCGGCCGGGCCGCGCCATTGACCTGGCTGATCAGCAGGAAGTCCCGGGACTGGCGATGGCGCTCGATAAAGGGCGGGCGTGCCTCCAGCAGCAGCACATCGGCGGGCTGCAGGCGGATCTGCCCCAGGTTGCCGGCGACCCGCTCGCCGTTGCGGCACACCGCCAGCACGGCGGCGCCATAGAGGGTACGGAAGTGGCCATCGCGGATGCGCTGGCCGATAAACTGGCACTGGTTGGAGACCACCGCCTCCACCAGGCGGCGCTCCTTGAAATCCTTCTGCAGGCTCGACTGCCCCTGGTGGGAGGGCATCAGGCCGCGGATCTGCTGCAGCTCCACAGCGCCGGCGGAGGTCCCGGCGAAGATCAGCCGATCATTGCCCTTGAGCTTCTCGCCGGGGCCCACCACGCTGACCACGTTGCCCTCCCGCTCGATCTCCACCAGGAACAGCTCCTGGAGATGGCGCAGCCCCGCCTCCTCCACCGTCTTGTCGACCAGGGGCCCGGCGGGATCCACCGCCATCTCGATGGTGAATTCGCGGGGGTTCTCGAAGGCCTCGGCGGCGCCGCGTCGGGCCGGCAAGAGATGCCGCCCCACCAGCAGCAGATAGGCCAGGCCGACGATGGCCACCGGCACGCCCAGCCAGGCGATATCGAAGAGCCGCAGCGCCAGCTCCGGGTAGCGGTCGGCCAGCAGGCCATTGACCACCAGGTTGGTACTGGTGCCCATCAGGGAGATGGTGCCACCGAGGATGGAGGCGAAGCTGAGCGGCATCAGCAGGCGGTTGGCGGGAATATTGAGGCGCCGGCTCCAGCTGATCACCGCGGGGATATAGGTGGCCACCACCGGGGTGTTATTGAGGAAGCCGCTCATCGCCGCCACCGGCAGCAGCAGCCGCCCCTGGGCCCGGGCCTCGCTGCGCGGCCGCCCCAGCACATAGCGGATGATCAGGTCGATGCCGCCGGTCTCGCGGATGCTGGCCACCAGGATATAGAGGAAGGCCACGGTGAACAGGGCACTGCTGGAGAAGCCGGCCAGGGCCTGATCGGGGTCGATGACGCCCAGGGTCAGCAAGAGGATGACCGCCCCCAGGAGAATGATATCGGGGCCGATACGGCTCAGGGCCATCAGGGGAAAAACGGCGCCGACGACGGCCAGCGCGATCCAGGCATCCAGGGACATGGGCGATCCAATAGAACCAGCAAAGGGCCCATTGTGACGGCCGCCCGCTATAGCGAAAAGTTATTTCTAGAAATTTATCTATTCGATAAAGAGATAAAAAGCCGAATCGCGCCCACGAAAAAGGCCCGCCTAGGCGGGCCTCTTTTCGACCGCCGAAGCGGTCACATCGAGGAGATCAGCGCTTAGCCGATGACCTTGATGTTGGAAGCCTGGAGGCCTTTCTTGCCCTGGGTGACGTCGAAGGAAACCTTCTGACCGTCTTGCAGAGTCTTGAAGCCGTCGGCCTGAATCTCGGAGAAGTGAGCGAACAGGTCGTCGCCGTTATCGTCCGGAGAGATGAAGCCGAAGCCTTTGGTGTCATTGAACCACTTAACGGTACCAGTTGCCATTATCGAATTCCTCGAAGTAGCAGATGTTTAACCGGGAATTACCCGAGACGAGTGGGTAAAACAAGGAGAAGTACACCAGGCTACCGAAACGCATGAAACGACTTTCGATGACAACTGACGCTATTCGACTTGCTAACCAACTGGACGCAGGATGCGCTTTCGGGCCTTCCGAGTCAAACAGTTTTTTCACTCGCCCCGATGATTTTCGCCTCAATCCCGGGCCAAGGCCGCCGCCAGAGGCGCATCCCGGCCGTAGGGGTCGCCGTGGAAGATCACCTCGCCGTCCAGGTCGGGGAAGGCCGTCCAGTAGTAGAGGTAGAGGGGCACCGGCCGCGCCAGGTGCAGGGGCTGGCTCTGGCCGCTGGCCAGGCGGGCGCCCAGATCGGCGCGGGTGCCGGTATCGACCAGCAGCTCCTCCACCAATCGCCTCACCCCCTCGACCCGGATGCAGCCGGAGCTCAGCGTCCGCTGATCCCGGCCGAACAGCCCCCGGGCCGGGGTGTCATGCAGATAGACCGCATGGCCATTGGGAAAGCGCAGCACCATCTGGCCCAGGGGGTTGGCGGGACCGGGGGCCTGGCGCAGCATCACCGCCCCGGGGCGTTCCCAGTCCACGTCCAGGGGATCGAGGCGGCTGCCGTCCGGCGCCAACACGCTGAACTGCCCTTCCAGGACCAGAGGATCCCGGCGCAACTGGGGCAGCTTGTCCTCGCGGAAGATGGTCGGCGGCACCGTCCAGCTGGGGTGCAGGTCGAAGCGGGTCAGCCGCGAGGCCAGTAGCGGCGTGGCCCGCCCCGGCTGGCCGACGATCACCCGGGTGCGCCAGGCCTCCCCGTTGGGACGCCGGTAGTCCAGGGTCTGCCCCGCCACATTGACCAGCACATGGGCATCGGCCAGGGTCGGCAACAGCCAGCGGGCCCGCTCCAGGTTGAGGCGCAACTGCTCGAGGCGTCGACTCACCGGCACGTTGAGGGCCTCCCGGGTCCGCGGCCCCACCACGCCATCGGCATTCAATCCATGACGGCGCTGGAAGCGCCGCACCGCCGCCATCAGGGTATCGTCGTAATGCAGGGATTCGAACTCGGCGGGACGGGCGCGGGCGGCCAGCTCGCCATAGACCCCCGCCTCGGGCACCAGCACGCCCAGCTCTCCCGCCGCCGCCAGGCGCTCGCGCAGGCGGCGCACCTCCTCGTGGCGCTCGCCGGGGCGCAGCGGCTGGGCCCTGGGCGGCAGGCTTGCCCAGCCCCCCAGGGCCTCGAGGCGCCGGTGTTCGGCCAGGGCCTGGCGCAGCTGGCCATAGGCCGGATGCCGAGGCCGCGCCAGCGCCAGCGCCTCCTCGACCCGCCCCGCCGCCAGGGCATCGGCGATCCGCGGCCAGGGCAGGGTCACCTCGGCCAGGGGAATCTCCCACTGGGGATCGAGGCGCCGCGGATCGACCCGGCCCCGGGCCAGGTCCTCCAGGGCCTCGACCAGGGCGCGACTGGCCTCCCGCGCCAGCCGCTCACGGGCCGCGGCGTCCTCCGCCGGCAGGGCCTCGAAGGCCTGCCGCCAGGTGCCGGCCCGGTAATGGGCCGGCGTCAGGCCATCCTCGGCCAACGACGCCAGGGCGCTATCGAGCCGGGCCAGGGCCGCCTCGTCACGCCATAGCGTTTGGTCGTTCAGGGCCTCGTGAAGCGGAACCAGGGCGGCCCCCCGAGACTCGGCACCAGCGGCGGCCTCCGACGCCCCTTCCTGGGCCATCAGCGGCATCGCAGCGACCAACAGGACGGCCGCCAGGCCACCCAAGCCGCCGAGTCGAGAGGCCGTGGAATCGCCCCGGTTGGTGAATGCTCGCTTTATGGTCATACTTAGGCCCGTCCGCTGGGAGTCATAAGAAAAGTGTATCGCCCGGCGGCCCGGATCGAAACGCAGGAGCCCATCACAATGACGCTAGATGCGCCATCTTCTTCCTCGCTTGGCCGCTCGCTGGGACGGCTGACCTGTCTGCTACTCCCGATGGCCCTGGCCACCCCCACCCTGGCCGGTGCGCCGAGCGAGTCCTTACCCAGGGCGTCCGCGGAGCGCCTTAGCGATACCCTCAAGCGCCTGGCTCCCGGGGCCGATGCCCGGGTGCTGGAGCGCGCCGCCCAGGCCTGGGATTGCGCCCGCCCCGATGCCGAGCGCCTGGCGGTGATCGACTTCGCGCGCTCCGCCAACGAGCCACGCCTGTGGGTCTTCGACCTGGCCGAGGAACGGCTGCTGTTCGAGGAACTGGTCTCCCACGGTCGCGGGACCGGCGACGAGCAGGCACGCTGGTTCTCGAATACGCCGGAGAGCCACCAGTCGAGCCTGGGGCTGTTTCGCACCCTCAACAGCTATGACGGCAGCAACGGCTATTCGTTGCGCCTGGAGGGGCTGGAGCCGGGGGTCAATGACCTGGCCTATGAACGCGCCATCGTGATCCACGGCGCCGACTATGTCAGCGAGGAATTTATCGCCGCCAATGGCCGCCTGGGACGCAGCTTCGGCTGCCCGGCGGTACGCCAGGAGGTGGCCTACCCGCTGATCGATAGCATCAAGGAGGGACAGTACCTGTTCGCCCACTACCCGGACGACGACTGGGTGGACGGCTCCGACTTCCTGGCCTGCACCCCCTCGCTGCGCCTGGCCCGGCAGATCGACGTGGGCGGCATCTCGCTGGCCACGGCCTATACCGCGCAGGGCGACTCGGCGAGCGACGCAGACTGGCTGGCCTCGCGGCATCGGGAGTAAGTCATGGCGGTACTGCTGTTCAAGCTGCGGGGCGTCCCGGAAGACGAGGCCGACGAGGTGCGCGAGCGCCTCGCGACACACGACTTCGATACCTACGAGACCCAGGAGGGGTTCTGGCGGCTGGGCGAGCCGGCCATCTGGCTGCGCGACCCCGAGCAGTTCACCGCGGCCCGCCGGGTGATCGACGCCTACCAGGCCGAGCGCGCCGAGCTGCTGCACCGGGAGCGGGAGGCCCAGCGGGCCCGGGGCGAGGCGGACACCCTGGGGCGCCGCCTCGTTCGCCGGCCGCTGCCCTTGCTGCTGTTGCTGGCCGGCGCCGGGGCCATCCTGGCGCTTAGCCTGTGGCCCTTCCTGGGGCTGGGGCGCTAGGCGCCCGCCGCTAGCCCAGGCTGGCTTACCGGGTCACATACTTGAGGATCTCTACCACCTGGTCGGTGCCGGTGCACCAGCCCATGGCGGCGGCATCCACTTCCTTGAGGGGATGGACGATCTCTTCACCGTGCAGGGTCACGTAGGGCTTGCCCAGGGCGGCACAGTAGCCGGCATCGAAGGCGGCGTTCCACTGCTTGTACTTGTCGCCGAAGCGCACCACCACCAGGTCGCTCATCTCGATCAGGGTCTTGGTGCGAATGGCGTTGACCTTGGACGACTTGTGGTCGCGCCAGAAGCCCTCGCTGGCCGGCCCCAGATGATCGCCGGCGGCATCGCTGGCGTCGTGGTCGGTCACCGCCGAGGTGAAGGTGATATCCAGGCCCGCGGCGGCGGCGCCCCGCTCGATCTCCTCACGCCAGTCGGTATGAATCTCGCCGGACAGATAGACGGTAAAGCTCATGGGATTCTCCAGGTCACGGTGGTCGGGTCATTAATCGTACACAAAAGCTGTATACATTGCAGGCTGCGACAAGCCACCGCAGCCAGGGAGGCATGTCAGGGCCGGCGGGGCCTTGTTCCCCCCGGCGCCGCTGGCTAGCCTCGAAGGCCCCCTCTTCCCTGGACACCATAACACCATGCATCCCCAACGCCGTGCCCTGCACGATGAGCTCCACTCCCGCCCCTCCATCGACCTGCCCAGTTCGGCGCTGGTGCACCACTATGCCCTGCTGGACGAGGACGGCGAGATCGGCCATGCCCTGCTCGAACAGCTGGCCCGGGAACACGGCGTGCCCCCCGATCACCAGGCGGCCCAGAATATCCTCGAGCTCGACGGCATGACGCTGAAGTGGGAACGCCATACCGAGTTCCTGACCCTGACTCTCTACCGGCCGACCGACCCCGGCGAGACTCACTGGCCCGCCCCTCCGGAGGTGCTGGAGCGGTTGCTCGCTCCCCATCGTGAGGCGATCATCAACGCCAGCCTGGTGCGGGTGGAAGCCCTGGCCCACTGGGCCGGTGCCCCCGCCGCCTATGGCTTCCGCGGCACCGCCGGCTCCCAGGTCGGCGGCGGCTCCGCCAGCGTGTGGAGCGACTTCCACCTCAGCGAGTGCGGCGTCAATCGCCTGCTGGTGGTCAACGAGCAACTCAATGACTTCCGCCTGGGGCGCATGGTGCGCCGCCTGCTGGAGATCGAGACCTACCGCATGATGGCCTCCCTGGCGCTGCCGCTGGCCAAGTCGCTGAGCGGCGAGCTCCAGGCCCAGGAGCAGGCCCTGACGGAGCTCACCCACCGCAACGCCCAGACACCGCGCAGCGATACCCGCCCGCTACTGGAGGAAGTCAGCGCCCTCTCGGCGCGCATCGCCCATACCTGCTCCCGGGCCCGCCAGCGCTTCAGCGCCACCGAGGCCTATGCCAGCCTGGTGGCCGAGCGCATCGAGGAGCTGCGCGAGACCCGCATCGATGATCGCCAGCGCCTGGGCTATTTCATCCTGCGCCGCTTCCGTCCCACGGTGCGCTACTGCGCCGCCACCGACCAGCGCCTGGTCAGCCTGGAGCAGCGCCTGGCGCATCTCGGCGACCTGCTCCAGGCTCGCGCCCAGGTGGAGATGGAGGCCCAGAACTCGGCGATCCTGCAGAGCCTCAACGAGCGCACCAGCCGCCAGCTGGCGATCCAGCGCGCCGTGGAGGGGCTCTCCTTTATCGTCCTGGGCTATTACATCCTCAGCCTCTACAAGCTGGGAGTGGAGAGCGTCAGCGCCGTGGTGCCCCATGACCCGCGCCTGGTGAGCCTGGTCCTGGCCCCGCTGGCCCTGGCGCTGCTGATCGGCGTGGCCCTGCATATCCGCCGGGTCAGGAAGCACTCCAAGTAGCCTCAGGCAACATCGGCCTGGGGCGATTCCTGCGAACGGCGCAGGCGCTCCAGCCGCGGGTAAGAAGGCACGGTGATGCCATCCTGCGTCAGGAAGCGCTGGCTCAGCGAGTGATGCCTTCCCGGCGCAGGCGCTCCAGCCGCGCATAGAGGTACTCGGTGAAGAAACCGTGCATCAAGAAGCGCTGGCTCAGGTTCCAGGGCCCCACCAGGTAGAGGGGATGCTTGTTGTAGGCCAGCTCGGCGAGCTGGGGCTCGTCGATCAGCGCGCCGATGCGCAGGGCGATGGACTGGTCCAGGTTGAAGCCGTTGATGGCGTCGCGGTACTCCTCCCGGGTCAGCAGCAGGCAGAACAGGCACATAAAGAGCGCATGGGCGCTCTCGAAGTCGAGCACCTGGGTACGCCGCGGGCGGATCTCGAACTCGAGGTCGTCCAGGGGACGCCAGTGTTGCCAGCTGAGCGCCCCGCCCTTCCCTGCCTGGCCCTCCCCCACCTTGTCCGACGTCGCCCCCATTGCCTCGAAGCTGCGAAACAGCGCCTGGTCGTGCTCGACGAAGCTCGCCTCGCGCATCTCGGCGATGCGCCGCGGGTAGAGGGTCACCGGCGCCACCCGGCCCGGGGCGGTGTTGTCGATCAGGAAGTTGAGCAGGTTCGATTCGGTGGCGAAGTGGCGCAGGATCAGGCGGTTGGCCTGGGGACTGACGAAGTGGGTGCAGAACCAGCAGATCAGCCGCTGCAGCAGGCCATGGGCGCGGAACTGCGGCAGCGGCAGGCGCTTGAGGAACCAGATCAAGTGCAGCAGCACCGCCAAGAGGCCCTGGAGGATCGGCCGCAGCCACCAGCGGGTGGGGTTGGCCAGGTCCTCCAGCCATAGCCGCCGCGCCTCCGGCTCGATGGGCAGCGCCTCGTCCTGGGCGATGGCGCGCAGATAGGGGCTAAGCGTTGGCTTCTCGTATCGCTTAGTCACAGGGCACCTCCTCCAGCCGCAGGGCATGGTGTAGCGGGCCACCAGGCGCCGCTAGCCCACGGGTTGGCCTAGTCATAGGGCACCTCCTCCAGCTGCAGGGCATAGAGCCTGGCCACCACGCGGGCGGTCCTGAGGATCGCCTCCGGCGCCTCGGGATCCCGGCAGACCCGGTCGATCAGGCCATAGAGGGTGGCCAGGTGATCATCGTCGTTCTCGCCGTGATAGCGCATGAAGCGGGTATAGCCGCCGTCGCCGCCGGTGGCCGCCTCGACCCGGGCCGCCCAGTCACCGGCCATCTTCTGGCCCAGTCCCTCGATGATCCACATGGCCCCGACCAGGTCCACGGGGTTGGGCTGGCCGGCGCGATACATCATAAAGGCGTGCAGCGCCTCGCTGCCGATATTCCTCGGCGCCGCCTGGATCTCGGCCAGCTCGCCGCCGGCGGCCACATAGTCCTGCTCCAGCAGCTCGTAGTCGCGGTGCTCGTCCCGGGCATGCTGGATCACCACCGAGCGCAGGTCGGCATGGTGACGGTCGAAGCTCGAGGCGCAGCGGCTGATCCAGCGAGCGCCCTCGATTACCTGCTGACGCAGGTTGAGCAGCAGGGTGCGGTACTCCGCCAGGCTCAGCTCGCCGCGGTCGAGGCGCTGGATCAAGGGCAGGCGGCCCAACTGGCGCTCGAAGTCGAACCAGACCCGCATCAGGCCCTGCAGGCAGGCCTGACCGGCGGCGGTGGTAATCTCTTGCATGGGAATCTCCTTCTCTCAGGCGTCGACCATGGTTAGCTGCATATAGGCGGTATTGAAGCGGCCACTCTCCGGCACCATGCACAGGATCCGCTCCCCGGGCTGGGGCTCCCGGGTACGCAGGAACTCGTCGAGCATGATGAATAGCGAGGCGCAGCCGGTATTGCCGCGCTCGTAGAGGTTGGTGTACCACTTCTCCTCCGGGATCATCGCCCCGGCCTGGGTCAGCATCTCGGCGATGCGCCCGCGGAAGTGGTGGGAAGAGTAGTGGCAGAGCAGGTGATCGACCTCGTCGACCGCCACCCGCCCTTCGTCGATCAGCCGCAGCAGGCCATCCACCCCCAGCTTGACGATATTGTCGAGCAGCCGCACGTCCTGGCGCAGCAGCAGGGCCCCGGCCGCCTCCGCCTCGGCGTAGGTGGCGAAGTCCTGCCAGGTGCGCCCATCGGCGGCCTGGCCCACGCTCATGCACAACGGATAGGCATCGGCGTGGGAGTAGCCGCGGATCCAGTCGATACGCAGGCAGCGCCCCCGGGGCGCGCCCTCCAGCAGCAGAGCCCCGGCGCCGTCGGAAAGCATCCAGCGCAGGAACTCGGCGTCGAAGTCGGGCTCGGCCCCCGCCGCCTCGAAACGGCTCGCCTTGAACAGCCGCGAGGCCAGCTCGCTGGCCACCACCAGGGCGCGACGGTGCTCGCCGGCGGCCAGCGACAGGAAGGCGGTCTTCAGCGCCATCATGCTGCTGGAGCAGATGCCGTGGCTGGTATGCAGCTCCACGTCGCCGAGCCCCAGCGCCGCCTGCACCTGGCTGCCGAAGCCCGGCAGCACCAGGTCGCCCTGGCTGGTGGCCACGCTCAGCAGCCCCACATCGCGCTTGCCCAGCCCCGCCGCTGCCAGGCACCTCTCCCCCGCCCGGGCCGCCATCTCGGCATTGCCGATGGTGGTGCGATGCTCGGCGTCGATGGCGTAGTGGCGCCGCCGGATGCCGTTGGCCTTGAGGATGCGCGCCTTGAGGCGGCTGGGCTTGCCGTTGACCCGTCCCAGCACCTCCTCGATCCGCTCGTTATCCACGGCTGGCCCCGGCAGGTGGTGGCCGCTGCGGGTGACATAGACACTCATGATGACGTCCTCTGCTTGAGGGCATGGCGCAGGCAGCGCAGGTTTTCCTCCAGGTAGGGGAAGACACACAGCAGCACCATGAATCCGAGATAGAACGGCAGATACCCCTGGCCGCCATGGGGGCTGGCCAGGGGCTCCAGGCGCAGCTGGCCCTGCCACTGCAACTGGACCAGCTCGAGCACCACCGGCCAGTTGATGATCAGGATCATCGCCAGCATGTAGAACGGCAGCGTGGCCAGGTAGTTATGGGCATGCATCTCCCACAGGCTGATCTCGCGGCGCGGGGCCGCATAGTGCACGTCCCAGTGGGCCACCAGCTCATGCAGCACCCAGGCCACCAGGCAGATCAGCAGCACCAGCACATTCACCCGGAACAGCAGGCAAAGCAGGATGGGAATGCCCACCTGCAGGCCCATCAGCGAATGCATCAGCGACTCCTTGAGCCCCGAGGTGACCTCGATGCGCGTCGCCCGGTGGCAGCACCAGTCGACGAAGCCGGCGATGCCCCACAGGGGCAGGAAGAGATAGAGCAGCGCATTGATCAATAGCGACTGGGTATCCATGGGGCTCGTCTCGATGGTGACCGGAGAAGAAAACGATCGTTTTAAAAAACACCGTTTGATAACTAGTGTAGTCACAATCCCGTGGGACGCAAGCCGGAAATGCCTGGGACGGGAAGAGCCTAATAAGAAATAAGGAGCAATTGCAGATGCTTTTGATAAAAATTACTATTTACTGCCTTCGCGGCGTCACTCCCCGGCACCGACGAAGCCCACAACTCATGACAAGCAAGGGATCCCCATCCTATGACACTCCCCGCCAAGCGTCCGCTTGCCTGGCTGGTGCCCGCCCTGCTGGGCGGCCTGCTTCCCGCTCCCGTCCTGGCCCAGGCGGCCGATGACGCGGCCAACGCCGCGGCCCTCGAGGCCCTGGTGATCACCGCCACCCGTAACCAGCGCCAGGCCGACGACAGCTCCCAGCGCGTCACCGTGATCGACCGCGAGCAGATCGAACGGCAACTGGCGATCAGCGACGACCCCGGCCAGGTACTGAGCCAGCTGATCCCCTCCTACTCGCCCAGCCGCCAGAAGCTCTCCAATGCCGGCGAGTCCTTCCGCGGTCGCTCGCCGCTGTTCCTGATCGATGGCGTGCCCCAGACCAACCCGCTGCGCGACAGCGCTCGGGACAGCTACACCATCGACCTGTCGATGGTCGAGCGCATCGAGGTGATCCACGGCGCCAGCGCCGAGCACGGCCTGGGGGCCACCGGCGGCATCATCAACTTCGTGACCCGCCGCGCCGAGGCCGGCGAGGTCAACCAGCATGTCGGCATCCAGCTGACCAGCGACGACGACTTCGAGTCGGAGGGCCTCGGCCACAAGCTGGACTACCGCCTCAGCGGCCAGCGCGGCGACTGGGACTACCTGGTGGCGGCCAGCCGCCAGCAGCGCGGGGTCTTCTACGACGGCAACGACGAGGTCGTCGGCATCGCCTACCCGGGAGAATTGCAGGACTCTACCAGTCACGACCTCTTCGCCCGCCTCGGCTACTGGATCGACGACCACCAGAACCTGGAGGTCTCGGTCAATCACTTCGACCTGGAGGAAGGCGATGACTATGTCCCGGTGAGCGGCGACCGGGATGCCGGCATTCCCACCACCGCGCGCCCGGGCACCCCGGACGGCGACCCCGGCTTCAACGAGGTGACCACGGCCCGCCTGGCCTACGGGCATGACGACTGGTTCGGCAACCGCCTCGACGCCCAGCTCTACCACCAGCGCTTCCGCGCCCAGTTCGCCACCACGCCCTACTTTCCCTACCAGGAGGGTGGCGAGACCCGTTTCGACCAGACCCGCAACGCCTCCGACAAGCTGGGCGCCAAGTTCACCCTCTCCCGGGGCGGCCTGCTCGATGACCGCCTGACCCTGACCACCGGCCTCGACCTGCTTCAGGACGAGACCACCCAGACGCTGGTGCATACCGGGCGCACCTATGTGCCGGAGAGCCAGTTCCACAACGTTGCGGCCTTCCTGCAGGGCGACCTGGCGGTCACCGAGCGCCTGACCCTGAACGCCGGGGTTCGCCACGAATACGCCCGCCTCGACGTGGACGACTTCACCACCATCGACCGCAGCGACGTGACCCAGGACAACGTGACCGTCGAAGGCGGCAAGCCCGACTTCGACGAGACCCTGTTCAACGTCGGCGCCACCTACCGGGCCAACGACTGGCTGCAGTTCTACGCCAACTATTCGGAGGGCTTCGGCATGCCCGATGTGGGTCGGGTACTGCGCGGCATCGGCGAGCCGGGGCAGAACATCGACAGCCTGCTGCAGTTGCAGCCCATCGTCACCGATAATCGCGAGATCGGCGCCCGCTTCGATTGGGAGAACTACGGCCTGGAGCTGAGCTACTACGAGTCGAATTCCGACTTCGGCGAGCGCCTCGCCTTCGACAGTGCTAGCGGCAGCTGGGTCGGCAATCGCGAGAAGACCGAGATCCAGGGCGTCGAGGTGACCGGCGAGATGCGCCTGGGCGACGCCCATGAGCTGCGCCTGACCTATACCCACGCCGAGGGCGAGTCGGACACCGACGGCGACGGCAGCGTCGACACCGAGCTGACCGGGCTCAATATCGCCCCGGACACCCTGCGCCTGGCCTGGAGCGCCGACTGGAACGAGCGCCTCTCCTCCCACCTGCAGGTCAGCCGCTACTTCGACCGCAGCGTCGACAACCCCGACCTGGAGTTCGACGGCTACGGCCTGGTGGACGCCTCCCTGGCCTATCGCCTGCCGCAGGGGCGACTCTCGCTGGGCGTCGAGAACCTCACCGACGAGCAGTACATCACCTACTACTCCCAGGCCGGACGGGTCAGCGACGACTACTACTTCGCCGGCCGCGGCCGCACCCTCACCCTGGGCTACCAGTTGGACTTCTAGGCCCTCGCCTTGCTAGCTCGCTATTTGGCGGCGCCCCCGGGCGCCGCTTTTTTATGGTTCTTCGCAGACTGGAGTGAATACCATGGTGGGAAACTCCATGTTGTCCCACAAGTTGCCACCGTGGTTTCTGTGGGAGCTCGGCGGTCCGGCGTTCGGGTTCCCCGAGCGAATGGCGCCGAAGGCGCCCCAGTAGCCTGATCCACCTCGACGCTTGTCGCCTGGGAGCCCTTCGGGCTCCAATCGTTCGGCAGAGCCTAACTCCCACACTAGCTTGCCGGACATCAGCAATGCCGTGTCTTCACACTGACTTACGATGAACCTTTTTTCTGGTTGATTCAGGGCTTAGCGCCAGCGATAGAGCAGATAGACGAGGAAGGGCGCGCCGACGCCGGCGACGAAGATTCCCGCCGGCAGGTCCCGGGGCAGGAAGGCCAGCCGCCCCAGCAGGTCGGCGTAGAGCAGGATCAGGGCACCGAGCAGGGCGCTGGCCGGCACCAGGCCCATATGACCCGGCGCCACCAGGCGCCGGGCGAGATGCGGGGCCAGCAGGCCGATAAAGGCGAGCCCGCCGGCGAAGGCCACCGCCGCGCCGCTCAGGGCCACCGCCAGCAGCAACAGCGCCAGGCGGCTTCCGCGCACCGCCGCGCCCAGCCCGGTGGCCGTCTCGTCGCCTAGCGCCAGGACGTCGAGGCGTCGCGCCAGCCCCAGCGCCAGGGGCAGGCCGATCAGCGCCCAGGGGGCGAGCCCCGCCACCTCCCGCCACTGGGCGGCATAGAGGCTGCCGGTCAGCCACACATAGGCCTGCATCGCCGTGGTATCGGGGCTCAGCACCAGCACCAGGGTGGTCGCCGCGCCCAGGGCGGCGCTGATGCCGATGCCGATCAGCACCAGCCGGGCCGGGCCGAGGCCGCGCCCGGTCAGGGCGATGATGCCCAGCGCCACCAGGGCCGCCCCGCCCAGGGCCACCGCCGGCAACCAGGCCTCGCCCAGGACGCCGCCGCCCAGCGCCAGGAAGCTCACCGCCGCCAGCGACGCCCCCCCGGTGATGCCGATCACGTCCGGCGAGGCCAGGGGATTGCGCACCAGCCCCTGCATCAGCAGGCCGGCGGTCCCCAGGCAGGCGCCCACCAGGATCGCCAGCAGCAGCCGCGGCAGGCGGATCTCGTGGACGATCAGGGCGATCTCGCTGCGCTCGGGGAACCACAGCGCCTGCCAGACCTGCGCCGACGAGGTGGGCTGACTGCCCAGGCAGAGCGCGAGCCAGGCACTGGCGAGCAGCGCCACGGCCAGCCCCAGGGTCGCCGCCAGGGTCCGGCGCTCCAGGCGCCAGGCCAGGCGGCCGCCGGCGCCGCGTAACACGAGGGGAGCGGTCATGGGCTGAGACTCCGGCGACGGGCGAGAACCAGGAAGAAGGGGGTGCCGAGCAGGGCCATCATCACCCCCACCGGCACCTCCTGGGGCGGCATCAAGAAGCGCGCCAGGGTATCGGCGACCAGCAGCAGGCCGGCCCCCAGCAGGGCGCAGGCGGGCAGCACCCAGCGATGGTCGCGGCCGAACAGGGCGCGCGCCATATGCGGCACGATCAGCCCCACGAAGCCGATCATCCCGGCCACCGCCACCGCGCCCCCGGCCAGCACGATGACCACCGCCCCGGCCAGCAGCTTGACCCGGCCGGTGCGCTGGCCCAGCCCCTTGACCACCTCGTCGTCCAGCACCAGGAGGTTGAGCTGGCGCACCAGCCACAGGCAGAGCACGGCGGCGCCGAGGAAGAAGGGCAGCACCGGCGTCACCACCTCCAGGCCACGCCCCGCCACCGAGCCGGCCAGCCACAGCAGCAGGCTCTCGAAGCGCTCCTGGTCGATGATCAGCAGGCCCTGGGCCAGGGAAACGAAGAGCGCGGTGACCGCCACCCCGGCCAGCACCACCCGCAGCGGGGAGAGGCCGCCGCCCCGCTGGCGGCCCAGCAGGGCGACCAGCAGCGCCGCCACCAGGGCGCCGAGGAAGGCCACCCAGACCAGCGCCAGCGGCGAGCTCAGGGCGAAGAGGGTGCCGGCCACCACCACGAAGCACATGGCGCCGGCGTTGATGCCGAACAGGCTCGGCGAGGCCAGGGCGTTGCGGGTCAGGGTCTGCATCAGGGCGCCGGCCACCGCCAGGCTGGCGCCGACCAGGGCGGCGATCAGTGCCCGCGGCAGGCGCTCGGTGAGCAGGATCAGCTGCGCCGTGGAGCCCGGATCCGGGGCCAGCCAGGCCTCGGCCAGCACGCCCGGGGCGAGCGCGGTGGCACCCAGCAGCAGGCTGGCCAGGCCGGCGGCGAGCAGCCCCAGCCCGCCCAGCAGCAGCCCCAGCAGCTTGGCGACGGGGGTGGTCAGCATGACTCGCCCTCCCCGTCGTCGGCGAGGCCATAGTGGGCATAGAGCTCGTCGAGCAGGCGGTTGGCCGCCAGGATGCCGGCGCCCATGTTCCAGATCACCGGATCGACCCGGTAGACCCGCTCCCGCTCCACCGCCTCGAGGCTCCGCCACAGGGGATGGGCCGTCCAGTCGCGATGCAGGGCCAGCACCGCCGGATCGTCGCGCATAAAGACGAAGATGGCGTCGGCGTCCATGGCCGGCAGGCGCTCGCGGCTGACCAGCTTGACGCCCCAGCCGGGGCCGTCCTGGGCCGTGGGACGCCGGAAACCCAACTGCTCGAGGACCCGCCAGGCGAAGCCGTCGTAGTAGATCCGCACATGGTCGCCGCGGAAGCTGACCACCGAGGCGCTCTGCGGCCAGTCGTCCCCCAGGCTGGCCGCGGCCCGGCAACGGAAATCACTGACCCGGCCCCGCCAGGCCGCGAGCAGCTCCCGGGCCCTAGCCTCGCGGCCGGTGGCCTCCCCCAGCATCGCGAGCATCGCCTCGAAGTCGTAGGGGGTGTCGGCGATCAGGGTGGGGGCGATGCGCGACAGCAGCGGATAGGCCTGAGTATGGCGATAGCGGGCGCCGACGATCAGCTCCGGCGCCAGCCCCGCCACCGCCTCCAGGTCCGGCTGGGTCTCCAGCCCCAGGTAGCGCACGTCCTCCGGCAGGGCGTCGCGCAGGTAGCGGTACATGGGGCGCTCCAGCCAGGACTCCACCACCCCCACCGGCGCCAGCCCCAGCGCCAGGGCGGTATCGGTGGCCCCCTGGTAGAGGCTGACGAGGCGCTCGGGGCGCCCCTCGATGCGGGCCTCGCCCAGGGCATGGGCGACGTGCCGCACGGGCTCGGCGGCGTGGGCGGCCAGCACCGGCCAGCAGGCCGCCAGCAGGCAGGAAAAGCGGAGCAGCGAGGCGAGGCGGTACGGCACGGCGACTTCCCGGACGATGGACATTGGCGGCGAGAAGATGACACAATCCCAAGTCATAATACAAACCATTATCAAAAGGAATCTTCCCGCGCATGCCTGCCAGCCGCCTCGCCGGTGAATCCCTGACCGCCGGCTACGAGGGCCGCCGGGTCCTCGACGGCGTCGACTTCCGGGTCGAGGAGGGTCGCGTCACGGTGCTGCTGGGCCCCAACGGCAGCGGCAAGTCGACCCTGCTCAAGACCCTGGCCCGCACCCTGACCCCGGAGCGGGGCCGCGTGCTCCTCGACGGCCGGGAGATTCACCGCTACCGCACCCGCGAGGTCGCCCACCGCCTG
Source organism: Halomonas sp. H5 (assembly GCF_050613175.1). Classification (GTDB taxonomy): domain Bacteria; phylum Pseudomonadota; class Gammaproteobacteria; order Pseudomonadales; family Halomonadaceae; genus Bisbaumannia; species Bisbaumannia salifodinae. The sequence continues at coordinate 1,126,183 of NZ_CP192510.1, read as the reverse complement.
GGCATCCTGCCCCAGAGCCCCGCCGCCCCGGAGGGCATGACGGTGCGCGAGCTGGTGGGCATGGGGCGCTTTCCCCACCAGCGGCTATGGCGGCAGTGGTCGACGGAGGACGAGCGGGCGGTCAAGGAGGCCATGGCCATCGCCCGGGTCGACGACTTCGCCGGCCGCCCGGTGGACGCCCTCTCCGGCGGCCAGCGCCAGCGCTGCTGGATCGCCATGGTGCTGGCCCAGGAGACCGACCTGATCCTGCTCGACGAGCCCACCACCTACCTCGACCTCAAGGTCCAGGTCGACCTGCTGGAACTGCTGGTGCGCCTGGCCCACGAGCGGGGCCGCACCCTGCTGGTGGTGCTCCACGACCTCAACCTGGCCGCCGCCTACGCCGATGTGCTGGTGATGATGCGCGACGGCCGCATCGAGCACCATGGCCCTCCGGAGGCGGTCTTCACCGCCACCAACCTCAAGGCGGTCTTCGACCTGGATGCCGAGGTGATGCGCGCCCCGAGCACCGGCCGGCCGATCTGCGTGCCGGCCCTGGGGGCCGCCGCGATGCCCGGCCCGCGCCAGGAGGTCCCGGCATGAGCGCGGCCCAGCAATTCTGCGCCGTGGAGAGCGCCGCCCAGGGCGATCCCCTGGCCGGTAGCGGCGTCCATGCCGAGCGCAACCTGCTGCTGAGCTGGCCGCGCCGCCACTGGGGACGCAACCTGCGCCGGGCCAACGGCATGAGCGAGGCCCTGCTGGCCCGCCTCGACGCCCTGGCCGAGAGCGGCCGGCGGGTCAACCTGATCCATCGCCGCGACCAACCCGAGGAGTCCCACCGCCTCTACCTGATGCCCGAGAATCGGGAGTTCGCGGTGCCCCGCGACGAACTCCCGGCGTTTCTCGAGGCCTTCGAGCGCGACGCCGACCTGGCGGCCTGGGAGCGGCCGGCCCCCATGGCGCCGCTGCTGCTGTGTTGCACCCACGGCAAGAAGGACAAGTGCTGCGCCAAGTTCGGCTATGCCGCCTACAAGGCCCTGGCCGCGGCCGTCGAGGCCCGCCCCGACCTGCCCTTCGAGGTCTGGGAGAGCACCCACCTGGGCGGCTGCCGCCTGGCCGCCAGCGCCCTGGTCTTCCCCGCCCTGCGCAAGTACGGGCGCATCCCCCCCGACGACGTCATCCCGCTGCTCGAGAGCGAGGCGGCGGGACGCCCCTACCTGCCCTGCTACCGGGGCGACTCACGGCTCAGTCCGCTGGAGCAGTGCGCCCAGGTGGCGGCGCTGGAGTGGCTGGCGGAGCGCGGCGAGCCCGCCACCGCGCTGGAGGTGGTCGGCGTCGAGGAGCGGACCGGGCGGGCCCGGGTCACCCTGAGGCGCCGCGACCGGGAGGGCGGCGAGCTAAGCGTCACCTGCGAGACCCGCGAGGTCCTGCGCCTCGATACCTGCGCCGATATCGACGACGGCGGCCCCAGTCTCAGCCGCGTCTGGCAGGCCACCGCCATCGAGCCCCACTAGGCGCCGCGAAAGTTTGGTGCTTCGCAGAACAGCGTAAAGCCACGACTTGGCCAATCTTCGGCAATCTATTGTGGGAGCTGGCTTTAGCCGGCGATTGGCGCCGCCAGGCGCCTTGGCACTTGCCAGGATCGCCTTCAGGCGATATCGCCGAAGCGTCGGACCGGCAGAACCAGGACGTGACCGCCATCCTCACCGAGGAGGTCATGGCCGGCGATCATCTGATGCTGATGATCCACGGCGAAGAGGGCGGCATGCACACCGGGATCTTCGAATACACCCTGGGCGCCTCGGAAGATGGCCCCATCCGCCTGGATGGCGACCTGGTAATGACCGTGATCACCGCCCAATAAGCCCCGCCGGCGGGGCCTTCCCGGCCCCGCCTTCTCCGCCCCTCCCCCCCGAAACACCATCCTCTCCGGCCCCGATAACGGCGGCCGCCGATGGCGTCTTGCCGGGCCGGCCCGCCTGCCCGAATCGACAGGCTAGCTTGACAGGCTTCTGTTCCCTATATAGAACGTTCATTAAAAGGAACAATCGAGGCACCCGTCATGGACAAGCTCGCCCTCGGCACCCTGGGCCAACACCTGCAGTCCCTGCGCCAGGCGCAGGGCTGGTCGCTGTCGCAGCTGGCCGCCGCCGCCGGCATCGCCAAGTCGAATCTGTCGCGCCTCGAGCAGGGCAACGGCAACCCCACCCTGGACACCATCTGGCGCCTGGCGGTGCAGCTCAAGGTGCCCTTCGGCACCCTGGTCGCCCCCATCGCCGTGCCCCTGGGCGAGGATGGCGTGGAGGTGCGCCTGCTCGACCAGGGCAAGGACCGCCCCCAGGTCGACGCCTACTGGATGCGCTGCGCGCCGCATACCACGCGCCTCGCCGAGCCCCACACCCCCGGCGCCCGGGAATCCCTGACCCTGATCAGCGGCCACCTGGAGGCCGGCCCGGAGGGCGACACCCAACACCTCTCGGCCGGCGACAGCCTGACCTTCGCCGCCGACCGCCCCCACCTCTACCGCACCACCGATGCCTGGGCCACCCTGCTGCTCAGCGTCGTCTATCACGAGGAGACCAGCCGATGAGCCTGGACGCCACGACCTCACCCGGCCGCCCCTGGCTGACCGGCATGCGCGAGGCCATTCCGCTGCTCGGCGGCTATGTGCCGGTGGCCATCTCCTTCGGGCTGATCGCCACCCAGGCCGGCTTCACCCCCTGGGAGGCGGTGGTGATCTCCACCCTGGTCTATGCCGGCGCCTCCCAGTTCCTGTTCGTCGGCATGGTCGCCGCCGGGGCGCCGCTGTGGCTGGTGGTGGTCATGACGCTGCTGATCAACCTGCGCCATGTGGTCTACGCCCCCAACCTGGCCCCCTGGCTGACGCCCAGCCGCGCCTGGCCCTGGCTGATGCACGGCCTCACCGACCAGGTCTTCGCCCTGGCCCACGCCCGCCTGCCCCAGTTGCCGGCCGCCCAGCGCCTCGGCTGGTTCGGCGGCGCCGCCCTGCTGGCCTGGGCGAGCTGGATCGGCGGCACGGCCCTGGGAGCCCTGGCCGGCGGCGAGCTGGTCGCCCGCTGGGCGCTGATGGGCGAGATCCTGCCCTTCGCCCTGCCCGCCCTCTTCCTGGTGCTGGTGGCGCCCCGCTTCACCTCGCGGCGCTGGGCCCTGGCCCTGGGCCTGACCGTCCTGGTCGCCCTGGCGCTGACCGTGACGGGATTCACCAACCTGGCGATCCCCCTCGCCGCCGCCTGCGGCGCCCTGTGCTTCCAGGTCGTCAAGTTCGGCCCCGCCAAGCAAGCAGCACACGCGCAAGGAGAGCACCATGAGTAGCGCCCTGTGGATCGCCGTGCTCGCCTCGGCCCTCGGCACCCTGCTGATGCGTGTGCTGCCACTGCTATGGATGCGGCGCCGCCTCGAGCGCCTCGGCGACGACGACGGCCTGGAGGCCATGCCCCAGTGGCTGAGCCTGCTCGGCCCGGTGATGATCGCCGCCGTCTTCGGGGTCTCGCTGATGCCGGTGACCCCGGGCCTGCTGTCCTGGATCGCCACCGCCATCGGCGTGCTGGCGACCCTGGTCGTGTGGTGGTTCAAGCGCACCCTGGGCTGGCCGGTGGCGGCGGGTGTGGCCGCCTATGGCGCCGTGGTGATGCTTTTCGGGTGAGCCCCCTAAGCCAGTAGCCAGTCGTGCGATGCCTACAGTTTTCCCCTGACCCGCCGATAGCGTATTGACCAATCGGTCAACAAAAACGCATCCGCCCCGAGGATGCGCCAGCCAGGGGAATAACAATGAAGCACCTGACGATTGCCAAGAAACTGCTGATCGGCATCGGCCTGAGCATGCTCCTGATCGTCGGCGGGGTGACGGCCATTCAGTATCATCTGTTCAGCGACCTGATCACCGACCGGGTCACCGGCGCCGAACTGCCGGCCACCCTCGAGAGCATTCGCAATGACATCGACGCCACCCTGACCGGGCCGATCACCACGGCCCGGGGCCTGGCCGATAACGGCTATCTGCGCGAGTGGCTGGCCCGGGGCGAGTCCCGGGCGGAAGGCGAACGCGCCGTGGCTCACCTCGAACGACTGCAACAACGCACCGGGGCCAACACCGTCTTCTATGTGTCGGCGCTCAGCGGCAACTACTACACGGCCGAGGGCATCGCCCGCACCCTGAACCGGGAACAGGACGCCTGGTTCTATCGCCTGGTCGAGGGGGCCAACGCCCCCGAGTACACCCTGGATATCGATTCCGAAGGCGGCGAGCTGAAGGTCTTTATCAACCACGTGATCGAACTGGACGGCGAGCGCGTGGGGATTGCCGGGGTCGGCTATGCCCTGGATGCCATGGCCGAGACGATCAGCGACTACCGGCTCGGCGAGTCCGGCATGGTCTTCCTGGCGAACCGGGACGGCCGGATCAGCGTGCACCCCGACGGCGCCGCCATGGCCGGTCGGCCGGTCGCGGAGCTGCCCGGCTGGGAAACCCGGGCCGCCGAGCTGCTGGCGGGGGCGGGCTATCGCGACGCCACCCTCACCGACGCGCAGGGCGCCGAGCAACTGGTCGCGGCCATCGAAGTGCCCGGCACCGACTGGGTCGTCTTCGCCCAGATACCGCGCAGCGAACTGTTCGCCGACCTCAACCGGGCGGTGCTGCTGGTCATCCTGATCGTGGCCGTGGTCATGCTGGCGAGCCTGGCGAGCCTCGCCCTGCTGCTGCGCACCCTGTTCCGCCCCATTCGACGCACCGCGGAGACCCTGCGCGAGATCGCCGCCGGCGATGGCGATCTGACCCTGCGACTCCCCGTGCAGGGCCGGGACGAAGCGAGCGAACTCGCCATTCAGTTCAACGCCTTCGCCGACAAGATGCATGACGTGCTGGCCCGGGTCAGGAGCAGCAGCGACGCCGTGCGCCACGCCGCCCAGGAGATCGCCAGCGGCGGCCGGGACATGGCGCGACGCACCGACCAGGCGGCCTCCAGCCTGCAGCAGACCTCGGCCTCGATGGAACAGATCACCGGCACGGTGGAAAACACCTCGGCCTCGTCCAGCGAAGCGAACCGGCTCTCGCAAACCGCCGCCGAGCTGGCCCGGGGCACCGGCGACACCGTCTCCCGGGTGGTGACCACCATGGGCGAGATCCAGCACGCCTCCGAGCGGATCGGCGACATCATCAAGGTCATGGACGACATCGCCTTCCAGACCAACCTGCTGGCGCTCAACGCCTCGGTGGAAGCGGCCCGCGCCGGCGAAAGCGGCAAGGGCTTCGCCGTGGTGGCGAACGAGGTTCGCCAGCTCGCCACGCGCAGCGCCCAGGCCTCACGGGATATCCGCGGCCTGATCGACGCCTCCGGCGAGAAGGTCCGGGGCGGCACCCGGCTGGTACGCGACGCCGGCAGCGCCATGCACGACCTCGTCGAGGTGGTGAACCGCGTGGCGGGCATGCTGGGCGAGATCAGCCATGCCACCACCGAACAGAGCGATGGCATCGGCCAGGTCAATATCGCCGTGGCCGAACTCGACCGCATGACCCAGCAGAACGCCTCGCTGGCGGAGGAATCCACCGCCGCCGCCGACCAACTGCGCGAACAGGCCGACCACCTCGCGGAACTGGTCGGCAGCTTCACGCTCAAGGACGAACCACGGGAAAGCCAGCGGATTCCGGCGCTGGCATAGAGTCGACGGCTACGGAGAAACGAAATGGGGCCGACCGCCTTGGCGGTCGGCCCCATTTCTGGATGCGATTCAGAAGACTGCCTGCCGCAACGGCGGGTCAGAGAGTTCTGGTGGGCCCAGCAGGACTTGAATCTGCGAGCATGGGATTATGATAGCTCGCTAGCAGGCAACCCTAGCCGTCGCCGTCACGGCCTGAATATTTTTTTCTGGTGTGAACATTGCCCTGCTGTCCCTGTTTTATCAGTGGTTCAGCACAAGGGGAGCACCTTGGTCGACATGAACTACACATTGCAAGAAAGCAAGTAGTGTATGGCGGGTGTAGCTCAAAAGCAGAGCCTCACCCGCACCACGTCCCCTTTTCCATTGGCACCTTGCAGACCTACCTGTCTAACCAACCAGCGGTTGTCTAACGCTGCACGCACCCAAGCCGTTGAGAATCTCGCGCCAGCAGAAACCCAAGACACACGAAGGCCCGGTCGATTGGCCTAGCCAATCCCGTTACATCTCTCCCTGGTGTGCCAGCCCATAGCCACACCTTCATGACGCCAGCTTAGGCGAGCCGAGCTCTCATCTGAAGGACTACTTGTGGACTTATAACAGTGCTCGGCCGCTCCGTGCTCTAAAGGGTAGAACTCCTATTGGGACGTTCTTGAACGCTGGCAGGATGACTCCGAGAGATTTCATGAAGACCCCGTCCACTACTTTCCGGGACCATTCACCTAGAGCGACAGCCCCGCTATGAAACAGGGCCTCCCCTTCTGGGGAGGCCCTGTTGCTATCCAAAGGATGGCTGACGTGTCAGTGTGAGATTTTAGGCCCAAAGATCATAGCGCATCACTCATCTCGGAGTACATGCGACTATTTTCTGGCATTTCGCCATATTTACGCTCCAGCCTTTCAGCCTCGGACTCAAACTCAGCACGCGCAATATCTGCTGTCCATATCGGGCGTCCGGTACAGAAATAAGAATCCTCTCCAAAAAACGGCACAGAAAAGGCACTAACCACCTTGTATATATTTAACTCGACTCGCATTTTCGTGAAGTTCATTTGGCTCCACGGGACCCAGCCATCTTGGGTCAAGTACCAATAGTTTGTGTGATCGGGGAGCTTGGCCGGATAACAGTCTTTATCACACCCATAATGCGTAGAGTAGCTCATGTGACCCCGCTCCAACGCCCTGAGCAACCACGAGGTGTCAATACTATTGATACCGTGCCTTTCCTTCAGCAAATCACCCAACCTGCTGACGACCTTTTCTGTAACTCTGAGATTGACTGGCAAATCTGCGAGCAATCCATTGGCAGACTTGTAGCCAAAGGCGCGTGAAAGCAGCTCTTGTGCTCTTGACGTCTTGATAAGGGTGCCGTGCTCACTCAAGAGAGAGCAAAGAGAAGAAACCAAAGAATGGAATTCGTTCTTGCAGCTGACCTTCATGTGAACTCTCCTCTCCGCATACCCCATTTATCATGCAGATGAATTCATATGAAGTATCATCATGCGGACTGGCTAGGATAACGAATAGAGTTGGGGCTCAGGCCTCGTTTCGCCCATGCAGCGAAGCTACATTGCCAATAATCCTGATAGAGAGATGTCGCCTTGTCAAGCTCGCGAGACCCACAACTGAGAATGCCGCTTCCTGGCGCCAGCACCCGCTTCCCAGGGCCACCTGCCAGGCAGTAGATTCAAACTCATGAGATGGGGAGGCCGCTACGGGAGTCGAGCGCATGCGATCGGAAGAGATTCATTACGCCATCGGGGAGAACCGCGCGATAGTCTCGGTGCTCGATCTCACCCCGGCACTCCATCGCGGACTGCGGTGTGGGTGCGTCTGCGCCTACTGTCACGCTCCCCTGGTTGCCCGCCTGGGGGACAAGCGGTGCTGGCACTTCGCGCATGCCCCGGGCTCGGAGGAATGCGGCTACGGCGCCGAAACTGGCCTGCACCTGGCGGCGAAGCAGTTGATCAAGGAGGAAGGTGTTATCACCCACCCGGCCCACACGATCACCTGCACCCTGCACGACCTGGAGGGGAAACCTCGCTCCCTGTCTCGCACAGTGGCCGAGGCCATCCCTCGGGCAGATGCGACAGACATCCGACAGGAGGTGGCCCTCCCCGGGATCGTGGCCGATGTCCAGCTGATGGATGCCCAGGGGCCGCTGTTGGTAGAGGTCGCCGTTTCCCACAAGGTCGATGACGAGAAGCGCCAGAAGCTGGGCGCCCTAGGCTGGCGCTGCATCGAGATCGACCTGAGTCGCGTCAGCGATCGCAGCACGCCGGCCGAGTTGCGAAAGGCCCTCTTCGATCCCGAGCGAGCCTCGTGGGCCTATCACCCCGACACGGTCCGCCATGCCGAGTCGCTTCGGGCCGAGTTGCAGGGCATCGTCGACCGAGCGAACGAAGTACTGCGCCGTAACGCGCGAAAGAGAGCTCGGGGCACCGAGCTCGAAGAAATGTCCGCGGATCAGCTCGCCAAGCAAATCTGGCATGAGAAATACCGGGAATGGCAACGCCGGCAGGGCCAGTGGGTCTCTCCCCATGTGCTTCGCCCCTCTCCTGCAGAGGAAACGAATGACGAGGCGCCAATACGCGTTCACCCGACGCTGGAAGCGAAGCGCCGGCCTGAGCCGACGTCGCCACAAGCCGCGCCGACCCTGGCGCCACGCCTCGATATGGCCGCGATTCAAGCGACCGTAGATCAAGCCGTGCGCCGCTCTCCATCGCGGCCGACCCACCTGGGTGTCCCGCCCCAGAGCGCGAGCGACGCTCTCCCCTCCAATGTGCAGGATCCCGTGCTGGCGCGCTGGCAGACCGAACGAGGCCGCCTCGATCGGGATGCCCTGCAGGCACTCGCCAGCGACCTCAAGGAAGAGCTGGACAGCTTACAGGCCGCCTGGGGGGCACAGGGCCCCGAAGGGACAGACCCTGCCGACCGGGAGACACTTCCGGGAGACATGCCCAGTTGCCTGGCCATCCCCCTCGACCACGAATGGCTCATCGCGCCCAGCCCACCGGAATGGAAAGTCAGGGTCGTTCAGCATCTGCGCCAGCGCGCCTCCAATGGCAGGAAAGGCGGCGTGCCCATACCGCTGTTACTTGCGTCCCTACGCGGGCACGGTCTGGAGATTATCGAGCCCTACCGCAGTGCTCAGACCGTCGTGGACACCCTTCGCTACTACCGCCTCGAGAGCTACGCCCCGGAGCTTGTGGCCCTCATGACGGCCCTGCCGCCTCCCCGGACGGTGCTCACCTCGCTCCTCGATGAACTGGAGGAAGCAGCCATCATCGAGCGGCGACAGCTGCGCGGGCGAATGGCTTACGTGATGGGTATGGGCCGCCCCACCTTGGCCAGCGGACAGCCCTAAAGAAAATGGCCTCCCTGCACCAGGGAGGCTCTTGTGGCTGGCGCTCCAAACGCGATCAGCAGTCCCCGTCCTCCATGGGGCGCAGCCTCGTGTCAGCGCCAACGGTGGGAAGGCTCTGGCATGTAGGCCATTTCCTCGATATCAGCGGGCTTAAGCGTGATCATGCCATAGCTGGCTAATTGGCCCAGAAACTCGCCGATCGCGGCCAAGGGGCGCGGAAGTTCACCCAAAGCCAAAAATTCTGGCGTCTCCTGGAGCACCCTGTAGTACCGGGCTTTGGTAATCAACTCCTCGGCGCGGTGCAATGCGGGAACAGGCTGATAGCCGAAAGCCCGGAGGGTGTGCTCGATAGTTTTGATCGAGATCCACTCCTGCTTGCGGAGGTGGCCCTGTGTATAAACCTCTTCGAGGAAGGCGACGAGCTTCCACTCCAGGGGCTTCACCCCGAACATCCAATCGTAATCGATGGGGGCTGCCAACGCGGAGGGGATAGTTTCCAAGGCCATTCGGTAACGAGCCCTCGGTATACATCGCCGGGCGGTTGGCAGGGAGAGCCTATCTGAGGAGGGTAGAAATCTCAGGTACTGCTCAATGCGGTGGCAAGCTGCTACTAGCTCTGATGCCTGCTGGCGCATGCCATCCAGATTGAGGGCGCGGCGCTCTTCCTCCCAGCGCTGCAGTTTATAGCGCTCTTCTTGCAGGGCAGCCTTCGCCCTGGCCTCTTCGAGTTTTGCCTGGCGCTCTCTCGCCTTCTGCTGAGATTTCTCCCAGTCTTCCCTGCGTTTCCTGGCCTCGGCCGCCTCGCGGGCCTTACGCCTAGTTTCCGCCCGCTCACGACGCTCCCAATTGCGCTGCATCTCGATGGTGCGCGCTTCCTCATCGCGTTGGTGCTTTTGGTTGCTCTGCTCTATCAGCTGCTGGAGTTTCGGTTCGAGGGCCTTGGCTACGGCCTCTCTCTTGGGGTTCACCACCCAGTTGGCGCGAGCCATGGTGAAAACGTGCTTCTCGAGTTCGTCGGGGGTGACATCACGCGGTATGTCTGCCAAGTCAATCTCGATGCAGCGTAGGCCGATCGCATCGAGGCGCTTTAGCTTTTCGTCTTCAATGTGGTGGGTGACCGCAACTTCGACCAGGATCTCGACCTTGGCCAGGGAGACGATCAGGTCAGGCCGCACGTTGCCGAGGCTGTGCTCTAACTTGGCCCCATCGACCGACTGCCGATCGCAACCATGGAAAATCCGGTGGGTCGCTGTGACGATATAGCCGCGGTTGTCGCGCCCTTCCAAGCGTGCATGGAGCGGTGGAACTGGGATCTGCAGACGGTCGGCGATCAGCTGCTTGGCGGCCAAGTGGATGCCGGTTTCAGCCCCTCCTGAACAGGGTCGGTCACTAGCGGCATGCGCAAAGTGGTGGCGCATGACCTTACCCATCTTGGCTGACAGCGGTGAATGACACTCGGGGCAGACGCAGCCACAGCGTTTACCGCGTTCAGCCTCATTCAACTCACTGACATGCAGGAGGCGATCATCTCGAAAGCCGTAGGGAATTTTGGCATCGAAAGTCATTAGCTTCAGGCGCCCGCGAGCTGATATGCCTCTACTCGCCAAAGAATATTGGAAGACCCATACTGCATGAGCCTATTTACATTCATCCCGCTATTTCTGGAACGGCAGAATATCCGCTCGGGTAGCTCGACCGGACCTTACGGCACTGTGCTTGAGCTTGAGAGGCACCACGTTATCCCCAGCCTCAGGCTGCACGCTCAGGTAACCAGGGCGTAGGTTACAAAGCATCTCAATGGTTTCGGGTGGCAGCCCAATCTGATGCACCAGCTCAGCACGCTCAAAAATGCCGTTATCCACCAGAAGGTGAGCACCGCGCATCATGAGCTTTGGCTGCTCGAAAGCGAAGGTATCGTCACCCGGCTCGCCTTTTGTCCATTTACGCGCCGAACGCCCTTTCCATAGTCTCAGCTCTAGCTGCTCACTGAGAAGCGATAGGTCACGACACCGCACGATCATCGCTGCCACGGAAACTTTCCAGCGAGACTTTAACGAAATCAGGTTGTCGAGGGTTGGCCATATCACCTCTTGGGAAAAGCTCTCAGGAGGCATCAAGAAAGCGCTAGCAAATCGATGTGCCTGAGATTCTAGAAGGTCGTAAAGATCTTTTTTCGCATATTGGGAAGCCGGTATTTTGGAGTGAAGAACGACATGTCCAAGCTCATGCGCTGCGTCGAAGCGGTTGCGAATCGCATTCGCCTTGTCTTCAGCAATTAGCACATAAGGCCTGCCATCCAGAACAGACACATGGGAAACGCCGTCCATTTTGATGTGCCCCAAGGTGGCACGGGTACAAATGATCCCAGCATTTTCCATCACCTGGATAACATTCGGAATGGGTGCTGCACCCAGCTTCCAGGCCTCACGGCACTCCCGCGCAATTTCCTCTATTTCTTCATCGCTGATAAGACGGCAGTCATCAGATCCCAGCATCGGCACATTGACCTCTGGCCAATCCATTGCGCCCTGGAAGAAATCAGAAATCTCTTGGAGCCACGCCAAATACAGCTGAGACCTTTCACGTGCCTGCTTATGAGCAGCCGCCTGGGAACGGAAAAAGTAAGGGCGTAGCCCCTCCTGCTCCACCGAGGGGACAGGCTTCAAAAACCACATGCGAGAAACACCAAACACACGGCAAAGGCGATCGAATGACTCAGCCTCAGGCAGCTGGCCACCCTTCTCCCAAGCCGAGACAGTACTGGACGAGCGGCCGACCTGCTCTCCCAGCTCCGCCAGGGTCAAATTGTGGGCCATGCGTAACTGGCTTAATCGCTGGCCCTGGAAGCCTTCAACCCCTGTTCTCATGTCACTCGTTTCCGCCTTCGCTTTGATCTTCGGACTCGGCGTCGCGCATCCTATCACGCAGAGTCGGGTAGGCAATATCGGGCAGATCGTCCTCTTCATCATAGTACTGCCAGAGCTGATCTACTTCTGCCCATAGATGAAAACGTGCCCGATGGTCGCTGTATGGAACCGCGATGACGCAGCCCAAGGGGCTGCCATGATCACTTTCTGACCACTTCGCTGTATGCGGTAACAGCAACGCATGGAGTGCATCCTCATTTGGCCCGAAAGGCGGCACAAACGGCTGAAACAGATCCGGATGCTGCTGCTGCAACCTTGCGTTCTCCATACGCAGGTCTCGCCGAAACTTGGCATCCCGAACTGGCGGTGCCCTGTCTATCGTCACGACGCTGGTTGTGATCTGGAGGGCCCCGGCACGTATCAAGGCGAAGTGGCCACCGGCTGGGCGTGTAGCGCGATTGATCACCTCGAAGCTCTCATCCCCTGGCAAAGCCAGCAATGCCTCCTGCACCATGAAGTGGTGGGATTGCGGCCCAGGACCAGCCAAAGGCACATGCTGGTAGGTCTCCTTGAGGTGGCGATCGCTCTGGTTGAACGCAGCCTCGATGCTCTCAAGCATGCTCTGCAGGTGGTGGCGAGGCAGCTCTCGGCAGATGAAGCGACTGATGTCTTCCTGGTTCACAACAGTTCCTCTGGCGGCGGGCAGCGAATTCTGCAATGCGGATTATAGTCATGATTTTTCCTGTTATCCAGGCCATCCACAGCTGAGCTAGCTCTTCGATCCGCCGGGGGCTACGGCGGCCCCACCAGGGCCAGAAGGCGATTAGAGACGCCTTGGCATAGCCCGGGCCCAGCACTACCCGATTCCGCCAAGCGAGGATCGGTGATGGCGCATATGGGCCTCCCTGCTCCGCCAACGCAGTTTTCTCCACTCACCACGATGTGATCGATGGCTCGCACGTCGATCAGGCCCAGCGCCCCCCCTTCTTCAACCAACACCTGCTACCCGATATCACGCACCTCGCGGGCTCTGAATGAAAAAGCATTCTGCTGGGTGCTCCAGCCGCATAGTAGATATCGGCAGGGTGCTGTGTGGGGGTAGACCTTGATGGATTCCTCCAGCCTCTCGAATGCTGCCTCCACCTCACTCTTGGTCTGCACTTGGAAAACCATCAGCTTGTGGTCGGCCTGGGCCTGCAGCAGCTTGTTGAAGTCATAGCGGATTCCCCAGAGGCTGCTGTCCGATACCTCGATCTCCACGGCCAGTGGCATGCCGAGCAGGTTCCGGTTGGCGTCCAGGCGTCGCCAGACCAGGTCGTAGAGCCACTCTCCTCGGTTGTCGGCCGGCAGCACCTGAAAGCCAAGGCGCTGCCCTTCAGCCGCCAAGGCAGCTTTGATGTCACGGTTTTTTTCAGGGCTCGACCAGATCTCGCGTTTCCACTGTGAGGTATCACCACCGTGCTTCTCGGCGGCCAACGCTTTCTTCCGCTCGATGGCATCGTGCTGGATGCGTCCCAGTTGCTCGATCAACCACGGGATTAGATCCCAGTCACCACGGCGTGCATCGGCTGCAGCGCGTGCGGCATTCTCGGGCAGCCACTCCAGCACTGTTTTCCCGCCGGCCAGGCGCAGTACGCCGTCACGTGAACAATCGACGCCCTGTGTCGCACGCTCGATCATCAGGTCATCCAGCATCCCGATCAGCGCATCACGCAGACCACATGTCTTGAGCTGCTCGTAGTCGTCGTCTTCAAAGAACGGTGTGGCCACGTCCAGACGCCCCTCGTCGTCCAGAGCACCAAAGATCAGCTCGCCACGGATCATTTCCACCAGCGGATACCTCGACATCAGCGCTTCCAGCCGGCTCAGCTCAGCATCGGTCGCTTTCATGCTCATCTCCCTGTCATTGAATGACGCCAGCGTTTCACGCCAGGCTCTTGGCATCACCAGCGCAGCAGTAGCCATCGGTCCTACGCCTTCAGAGCCTTGGCCAGTTTTTCTCCGTCTTTCAGTAGCGTCAGCGTATGCACAAAGCGGATCTTTCGGCCTAGCGCCTGCTGGATCTCCTTGGCAGACAGAGAGGACTCCAAGCGTTTGAAGTTATGCAGACGTTGGTAGTAGGTCTCATCCTTCCTTCCTTCATGGGGAGCCTTCTCCACCTCCCCGCTAGCGATCCCGTATGCGACAACCCCTCTTCCTGACTCATACAGGAACACCATATCGCCAGAGCGGATGCGCTCAATCTTCTGCTTCCAGCCATCTTCGAATGCTGCAGCGACCTGCTCCTGCAGCATCATCTGGTGGTCTTCCACGGAATTGGCCTTGTTGGTGTTCAGCAGGAAGTAGCGCTTCCCTTTCGCAGCAGCTGGGTTGGAGCCGGAGATCCCAGCCTCCTCATCAGCTGACCCAGCGTCCTCCTGCCGGATTCGCTGCCAGGCCGGGATCAGATACTCCGCTATCAGGTCATGCAGGATTTCCTGCCGCGTACAGTCCATGTGGTTAGCAAGATCCTGAATCGCCGCCTCTTCCTCTTCGGATACCCGGATAGTCATGCTGACCATGTTCCTACTGCGCTTGCGCTTCTCTTCCAGCCTGCTCAAGAAGTCTTCTACAGACATTTTTTGACCCTTTCTACATTCAAATTAGAATCTATTTTGATTCTAATTTGGTTTCTATGGAGGATCAAGCCTTGGTCATCTAGACACCGCCGCCACAGACGACCCTCGCCAGGCTCCTTAACGAGGTGGTCCTCTCGCAAGCTCGTGACAACGCGCTCTGTTGAGCGCCGCCTTTTCCCTATCTAGGGAAACCTCTCCCAGGCTGTTACTACCGTAGTAACAGCGAGTATGTCGCCCTCGCCCGCATACCGCGCAGCGAACTGTTCGCCGACCTCAATCGGGCGGTGCTGCTGGTCATCCTGATCGTGGCAGTGGTCATGCTGGCGAGCCTGGCGGCCTCCAGACTGCAGCAGACCTCGGCCTCGATGGAACAGATCACCGGCACGGTGGAAAACACCTCGGCCTCGTCCAGCGAAGCGAACCAGCTCTCGCAATCCGCCGCCGAGCTGGCCCGGGGCACCGGCGACACGGTATCCCAGGTGGTGACCACCATCGGTGTCGACGCCGGAGCTATAAGTCCGTAAATCATCAAAACAGATTGTCCCCCCGACCTGCATGACCTTTCCTTGCTGGTGACCAAACCTGTAAGGGCCGCGCCATGCTAAGCCGAGAGGACTTTCTCATGATAAGGCAACTTCACCAGCGAGGCGCCCATCTCGTGGACATCGCTCATCAGATCGGCTGTTCCGAACGTACCGTGCGGCGCCATCTGGCCCGCGAGGAGGCACCGACCGGACGACCGGCCAGGCCGCGAGCAAGCAAGCTGGATCCCTACAAGCCGATCATTGACCAGCTGTTGGCCGATAACGTCTGGAACGCCGAGGTGATCTTCCAGTTGATCCGCGAGCAGGGCTACACCGGCGGCAGCACTATGGTGCGGATGTACATCCAGCCCAAACGAGCTTTGCGGCCCAGCAAGCAGACCGTGCGCTTCGAGACCCAGCCCGGCTTCCAATTGCAGCACGACTGGGGCGAGATCGAGACAGTGGTGGCCGGACAACGCTGCAAGGTCAATTTCGCCGTCAACACGATGGGCTATTCGCGACGCTTCCACGCCTGGGCAGCTCCCAGCCAGGATGCTGAGCACACCTACGAGGCGCTGGTACAGGCCTTCCGCTACTTCGGCGGCGTGCCGCGCACGGTGCTGGTCGATAACCAAAAGGCGGCGGTACTCAAGCATGATCGGGATCGACGGGTGATCTTCAATGCCGGCTTCCTGCAACTGGCCAATCACTACGGTTTCGCGCCCAAGGCGTGCCGTCCGCAGCGTCCACGGACCAAGGGCAAGACCGAGCGCATGGTGGGCTACGTGAAGCAGCATTTCTTCCAGCGCTTCCGGCAGTTCGAGAGCGTTGCCCACCTGAACCAACAGCTGCAGCAATGGCTGGAGCGGGTGGCAGACCAGCGCCCGTTGCGGCAGTTCCGCCAGACCCCGGCAGAGCGCTTCGCTGATGAAGCCGAGGCACTCCAAGCACTGCCGGCAACAGACTTCGATACCCGTTACCACGACCTGCGGCAGGTCGGCTGGGACGGCTACATTGAGGTCCGTGGCAATCGCTACAGCGTTCCAGAAAGCTACTGCGGCCAGGCGGTGGTGATCCGGTTGAGCCTGGACGATGAGCTGACCGCCTACTCGCCGGCCGGTGACGCCATCGCACAGCACCGCCTGCAAGCGTCACAGGCCGGTTGGCGCACCGTCCCGGAGCATCATGCCGCCCTGTGGCAGCAGACCCTGTCGGTGCAGCAGCGTGACCTGCGGGTCTACGAGGAGGTGCTGTGATGGCCCTGGAACAGCTACTCAACCGCCTGAAGATGGAGCATCTCCAGGCCTCGCTCGACAGCCTCTGCGAGCATGCCAGCAAGCAGGATCTGAACTACCGCGAATTCCTCGGGTTGGTGTTGAGCCCGTGCTGCAGGGCGACCTGGGCAATCGAGGCATTGTCCTGCAGGCAGGCCGCGACGATCTTGGCCTTGAACGAGGGGGCGTAGCGACGGCGGCGGCGGATCTCGCGCTCGGTGCTTGGTGTAGTCATGAATTAGGTGCCCACTTATCAATAGATGGGCACCTAATGTCGCCAGCCAGGGCCTTCAGCGTAAGGTGTGTTCACCGGACGCTTACATAGCGGATAGCGAAACCGGCGCGGATGCTCAAAACCGCTATCGCTTGGGAGGCGTTGCATAACGCCTCGACCGCGGAGATTTATGATATCGGGGTACATCCCCAATTAAAGCTAGTCGTAGAACGCTTCTCAGGTTGCAAGATCAGCCGCGCACTCCTAACGAGGTTAGCTTCCGGTCTTGAGCATGATCCGCGGGCTCGCTCCGAGCACCGTTACGCTTTTCCTGGCTCTCGATAACGCCACGTAAAGATTGCAGGGATCTCTCATCTTAGATAGATCCGCGATCACCACATGGTCGTATTCAAGGCCCTTGACAAGGAGGGTTCGAGAGGCAATGCGGGTGCCACTCCGACGCCCCACCTGCCGAAGTCGATCTCGTACTCTTGTAAGGTTATCGACAACAGACTCGCCGTTTTCCAAGGTCATCGAAATGGCCTCGCACGTGTCTTTCCATGCCTCCCAGCGATATATACGAAGGCCCTTGGTTGCTGCAATCTCCTTGGCTGCCAATGCGAGCTCGGTATAGGTCGGATTCTGCCGCAACCTATCGAGCACACGGAGGGCAGACTCCAGGCCTGGCCGCGTGTAGTGAATAATTCCCTGTCCCTGTTCCAGCTTTCTAAGAACAGCGGTATCAATCCCCGATAAACCAACTAAACAAGATTTCGCAAAGGCAGCAAACCATCGAGCCAGTTGCTGATCTCCCTCATGCGGCAGGCTTTCAAGCTGGGTGCGCATGAAGTTTCCGCTGATGTCCTCCATCACCGAGTAGCTTCCACCGAGACGGCTCGCATGAGTAGCGACATCGTTTGGCCATTTGTCGAGCAACACGACTGTCTCACCAAAGTCTCGAAACGAGTGGACAACCGATGCCAGGGTCTTTGGACCTGAAGTAGCAACATAGTTAAGGCCAGGCACCGCATAGGAGGAAAAATCGAATGCACTACCATCGATGAGGTCGGACCGAATATCGAGTAGCCATCGGCCCAAGCTGACGTTGTGGTCGGCCCAGCGGTGCGGCTCAAGGTCAAGTGAATGTTCCGGGAAGTTGGGGGCCACGTGCCCATCCCACGTAGCCATCGGCCCTGCAAATGTAAAAATGGCCTGAAGCCGATCTCCTAGAATCACCGACTTAGGGATCGCAACCGCTAAGGCCATAATGAACTCGTGCAGCACCAGTGTGCAATCTTGGTACTCGTCGACAAACAGATAGTCAAAGCTTAGCGAATGAACCTCAGCAATCGCATCGGAGCGCGCCACAGCAGTAGCACCGATGAGGTAGTCATGTGACTTTTTCCAATCTGGTATGCCACTCACTGAGATATCAGCGATTACCGAGTACGAGCGCACAAGTGAAAATGCCCAGCTTGTGATCGTATCCACCCTGAATTGAATAGGGGGCACGCCGAAGCGGCGCAGCCGCTTGCGGATAGCATCCACACCCGCGTTGGTATGGGTCAGAATTAAGGATCGCTGATTTTTTTCACCCGCAATAGCCGCTGCAGCAGCTAAGAGGTGCGTCTTTCCTGTGCCGGCAGGCATCTCTAACGAGCACGGAGCCGCATCGAGAAGCTTCTCAGCATTGGCATGCAGGGCCTTATCCATCGAATTTCTCGCCAAAATCACCCTCTTCAGGTTCTAGCCTCTCCGAATAAACGAAGGCCTTGACTTTATCAAGTTTAGCAACCGTCGAAGCCAGCTGTTTCTTAGTGTAGTTTCGAACGATCCATGCCCCCAAAACACGACCTCCATCAATGTTCTTAAACCACTTTCGCTTCACTGCTGCTGTCACGATACGATCCCGTGCATCTTCAAGCGTGATACCTGATGATATCCAGTCTTGAACATCCAACGAAGGCACTGGTTTTTTCGGTTCTATCGAATTTAAGTCCTGAAGAACTGTATCCTCGCCACTGCGCCTCTCAACTCCTATCTTGATAAAGGCCGTCAGACCTTTAACCGTGAGGTTCGCACACACCTGGCTTTCAGTATTGAATCCCGCACCCCAGCGAATCACTGTTACCCCCGCTGCCTCGGCAGATGAAACGTAATCATCCACACTGGGGTCGTCATTATCGAGGAACCCAGCGACAATGAACCCGAGACGCGCCAACGCTTCTGCACGCGGACCTACTTCGGTTCCACCGTTACCATCCTGAATAGCAACTCCTTCGCCAGCAGAGGTGGATAGACCTTCCTCTGCACGCTGTACATCCCAGGCCTCGAGGCATTCAAGAAGTAGTCCGTACTCAGTCTTACCCTCGGCTATCAGCACTCGACGAGCAAGTAAAGACGAAGGACGAGTTCGACGAAGACGTTGCATCAGGTCGTCAGCTCCACCAAGCGATGTAACCATGACGGTGCCATCTTGATTCTGGACCGTTGCTAAGTTGGAAATCTGAGCCTGCTCAACGATTACAGGCGAGTGAGTCGTAACGATCACCTGTGTATATCCATCGTCCGACAGCAGATAGTTCAGAAGGCGCACCGCGCGATGAGGTTCTAGGCCTGACTCTAGTTCGTCCACCACAGCGACCGACCGACTACCCGCTGCGAGCTGCTGTACGGCGAGACTCGCCAGGCGCCGACTACCGAGACCGTATCTGGTGAGAGGAATGATGTCTTCATGTAAGGCGAGTGCAGCACCCATCGAAGAACGTGAAGTATCCAAACCTGGACGAAGGTTGCCGAACCTGCCACCACCTACTTGGTTGGCACGGTCCTGTACTCTCTTAGTCAAATCGGCTAGTGATGAACTCTCGTGATCTACAAGGGCCTCACGCGCTGCACGAGATGCAGCAGCCAGCGCATCACGTTCGCTACCATCAGCATATGAAAGCCGACCAAGCGCAGAATTTCTACTCCAACGGAGTTGAGCATCAGTTCGATCATCGACTTTAAAGGTGGAGAATGTTCTGCGCTGAGCGGAATTCAGGTACTTTTCTGAACCATCCGGCCGGATCACGAGCCACCGTGGCTCCAAGCTCGAATCTACTGAGAGCTGTACCATGAGAGCTGGCTCGCTTCCGTCCTCGGGGTCCTGAAGAGGTTCACCATCTTGATCAACGCCGCTGAGCCAGAGCCCAAATGCAGAGTCCTTCTTCAGTTCACTAGGCAAATCGATCAGCAGAGCTTTGATGATGATCGGGCTCTGAACGTCAACATTGAAGAAATCTGTATCGGAAAACGGAATATTCCAACGATCACCGAGTAAGTAATGAATGGCATCGAGGATGGTCGACTTACCTCCGTCTCCCGGACCGATGAGTGCAACCAACTTCTGGTTAGTTGGCATCTTCCAATCTAGGGTTTTGATGCCTCTAAAATTATCAATCCGCAGTCTTCGAATGCGCACTTACCCTCTCCCCCTAGACTCCCAAATTTCCGAGGATTCCTAAGCTCTCTAATAATCCTATATGTTACTAGCTTGGCTGGGTATATCGTCCCGACCTCCCCGCTAGCAGCTTCAGTATCAACAGCGCAAACTGCCTGCCTGTCTCCTCATCCTCCAGCAGCGGCATGCTGAGCTTCTCGTGGTCGCTGAGGGCGTCGAGCACGGCGTCGGTGACCTTCTTCGGGAAAAGGCCATGCATCACCTGGTCTTCGCTGTGGTTACGCACCTGGGCCATCACCGCTTCGTCGCGCTCGATGCGGTCGGCGATACCGTTGGCGAAGTGTAGCTTGTCATCGTCGCTGACCTCGGCGCCGTAGAGGTCGTTGAGTCGGTCGATGATCTCGGCCAGGCGCTGCTTCTCGGGGTCGTGGGGCTTGCCGGAGCCCACCTCGCTGACCGGGGTGAGACCGTAGTCGCCCTCCGCCTCTTCCAGGCGCAAGCGCTTCTCCTCGCGCTTGGTGAGGCGGTAGTGGGTCAACTCCAGCTCGCTGACGTCGATGGCCTCCTCCTCCAGCAGCCGGTCGGTGCGCAGCAGCGGGTGGAGGTGGCGGGCGAAGACACACAGCTGCTCCAGCTCGGGATCGTCGAAGGTGACGATCTGGCTGAGGAATTCGTAGGTGCGCACGAAGCTCTGCAGGTTCTTGCGGAACAGGTCGAGCTCGTCGCGGGTGGTGCCGGCCTCCTTGAGCTCCTGCTCGGCGCGCTTCAGACCCTTGTCGTCGCCATTCTGCTCGGCGGCCTGGCGGGCCTCCTTCCAGACCTGGAGGTGCTCCAGGGCCAGCTGATAGCGCTGCTTGAAGCGGTCCTGAGCGGGGCGGCAATGGTAGCTGAGGCTGGAGGCCGGGGCCTTGGGGTCGAAGAAGGCCTTGGCGAAGGCTTCCACCTCGGGCCAGTGGTAGATGCTACTGGCGTCCAGGGTGCGCTGCAGGTCGTAGACCACATTGGGATCGGAGACGTCGGCCAGCTCGGCCTTGCGGTAGTAGGGCGCGAAGGCGTCGAGGATCTCCTGCTCGTCGTTGTAGAAGTCGAGGATAAAGGTCTGCTTGCCGGGGAACAGCCGGTTGAGCCGCGACAGGGTCTGCACGCAGTCCACATCACGTAGCTTCTTGTCCACGTACATGGCGCACAGCTTGGGCTGATCGAAGCCGGTCTGGAACTTGTTGGCGGCGATCATCACGTTGTAGTCGTCGGTGTCGAACGCCTCGGCCAGGTCGCGGCCCTTGAGCCCGGGGTTGAGCAGCTTGCTGGTCTCGGTGACCTCCTCGGGGATCTCCTCATCGGGCGGCACGCTGCCGGAGAAGGCCACCATGGGGTGAACGTCCGCATAGCCCTGCTCCTCGATATACCGGCGCATGGCTAGCTGGTAGCGCACCGCCTCCTGGCGACTGGCGGTGACCACCATGGCCTTGGCCTGGCCGTCGAGCAGGTGACGGACGTTATCGCGGTAGTGCTCGACGATGACCTCCACCCGCTGGGCGATGTTGTAGGGGTGCAGCCGCACCCACTTGGCCAGGGTCCGCGAGGCCTTCTTGGAGTCCACCTCCTGGTCCTCGGCATCCGGGTGGGCGAGCTTCCAGGCGGTGCCGTAGGTGACGTAGTTACGCAGCACGTCGAGGATAAAGCCTTCCTCGATGGCCTGACGCATGGAGTAGAGGTGGAATGGCTCGGGCTTGTTGTCGGCGCTGGCCGGCAGATCGGGATCCGGCGGACGACCGAACAGCTCCAGGGTCTTGGCCTTGGGCGTGGCGGTGAAGGCGTAGTAGCTGATGCGCTCGCTGGGGCGGCGCGAGGCCACGGCAGCATCCAGCATGTCCTCGGCACTGATTTCTCCTGCCTCGTCCCCTTTGGCTTCCCCGGCGGCCGCCAGCAACGCCTTGAGCTTGCTGGCCGAGCTGCCGGTCTGGGAGGAGTGGGCCTCGTCGGCGATCACCGCGTAGTGGCCTTCGGCGAGCTGCGGGCGCTTGTCCAGGGCGTCGAACAGCGCCGGAAAGGTCTGGATGGTGACGATGATGATACGGGTGTTGCTGGCCAGTGCCTCGGCGAGCTGCTCCGACTTGCTCTGGTTGCCGATATCGCGGGTGATGGGCCGCACCACGCCGTGGGCGTGCTCGAACTGGTAGATGGTCTCCTGGAGCTGGCTGTCGAGCACCGTGCGGTCGGTGACCACGATCACCGAGTTGAAGAGCTTCTTGCCGTCCTCGGCATAGAGATTGGCCAGCTGGTGGGCACACCAAGCAATGGAGTTGGACTTGCCGGAGCCGGCGCTGTGCTGCACCAGGTAGCGCCGTCCCGGCCCCTCGGCCAGGGTGGCCTGTACCAGGCGGTTGACCACCTCCCACTGGTGAAAGCGGGGGAATATCAGCGTTTCCTTGGTGGTGCGGCGGCCGTGGAAGTCCTCGCTGGTCTTCTTCTCCAGGTGCAGGAAGCGCCCGAGCACCTTCAGCCAGGCGTCCGGCGCGAACACCTCCTCCCACAGGTAGGCGGTGGCGTAGCTCTGCTCATCATCAGGTGGCGGGTTGCCGGCACCGCCCTCCTCCGTGCCGCGGTTGAAGGGCAGGAAGAAGGTCTCCTTACCGGCCAGCTTGGTGGTCATGGCCACCTCGGCCTGGCTCACCGCGAAGTGGACCAGGGCGCCGCGCTTGAAGGTCAGCAGCGGCTCGGGCTTGCGGGTGACGGGATCCTTGATCGGGCGGTCCTGGCGATACTGGCGCTTGGCGTTCTCCACCGTCTGCTTGAACTGGCTCTTCAGCTCCAGCGTCGCGGTGGGGATGCCGTTGACGAACAGCACCAGGTCGAGGCGGGGATTATAGTTCTGACCGACGCTCTCACCGCCCTTGCCCTTCTCCAGAGCGTGGGGCGAGTAGGAGACCTCCGGCACCACCCGCAAACGGTTGGCGCGATAGCGAGCCAGCGAATCCGGATTCATGCCGTGGTCGGGCTGGAAGCTGCAGAGGTCGAACTTCACCCCCGGCACCTTGAAGCCGTGACGCAGCACCTCCAGGGTGCCGGCCCTGTCCAGCTCGCGGATCACCTTCTGCACGAACACCTGCTCCGGCGCCTGGGGGTTGGCCTTGCAGAACTTCTCCCAGCGCTCGGGCCAGGCCTCCTTCACATAGCCGAGCAAATCCTCGGTGTAGAGCGCCGAGGCCCGGTCGTAACCGCTGGCCGTGCCGGGCTTCCAGCCCCCGACCACCATGGCCTCGATAATGTCCTGCTGGAAGCGGGCTTCCCTGCTGTCCGCCATATTATCCCCTGCGCTTGGCGTGTCTTTTGCAACAGCCTAGCGCGTCAGGAGTACAAGGAGAAGGCTACTTAGGCCGCTCCATCGTCCATAGGGGGCGGTCTCGCCAGTCGTCAGGGAAACCATTTCCGCCGTATTGATGGCGTGGTGGTCGATGAGAGTCGGCAGGCGTCAACCCCCTCTCCGGTTTACATCGAGCAACGAAAGTGGCCGCTGCGGCCGATTTCACGGTTTTTTCTAAACCAGGCTCTCGCCATCGGGAGCAACAGCAGCAATAGCAGCACGTCTGTCATAGGTTCGATCAGCGCGATGCACCTCGTTAGCCTGGCGGCTAACCCAGCGAGGTGGCAGCGGCACTAACCTGCTGATCCTGCCAGTCAGCATAGGTCTGCCCTGTGCTTTCTACCTTCCAGTCTTTACGGCCATTAGCCGCTCGGCCTGCCACCATGGCCGCAGCCGGACTGGGACTGCCAAAGGCGTAATCCGTGGCAAAGCGCCGATATCCGTCGCCGTTATCGACAAGAACGCCCTCATCACAAAGCTGTTTGAACAACGTTCGGTAATTGTGCTTTTGATCGGTCCACTCTACCCGCGCTTGTGAGCCTTCCAGTACGATGAACTCACCATCAACTTCCTGGGCGTAGGCAGTGAGGCTGTCACGCTTAATTTCCATTCGGAAGCGCGGCACATCGCTAATGCTAGGCTCAGAGGCTGCCTTGTCAGAAAGGCTTGGCCGGTGCATATCTCTCAAGAAGTCGAAGCCCAGCACCGGCAGCACCGTACGGATCTGCTCCAGGAAGAACGCCATATCGGCGCGATCCGACTCGGGCAAGTTGATGTACTCGTGGGCGGTGCCGTTGATCAGCTTGCAACGCCCAACCTGGGCGGCGCTCTGGATCAGCAGGCTCTCTAGGTACTTCACGTGGGCCTTGGTGAGGTTCTGGTCCTTGCTGGTGACCAGGCAGACCTTCTCCCAGAAATCCTTGCCACCCTTCTCCTCAGGACGGTTGTGCTGCTTGAGGCGGGTGGCGACGTCGTCACTTTCGCCGATATAGACCAGTGGCCGCGTGCTACCCTCGGGGTCGGGACCAATCAGGAAGTAGATGCCCGTGCGGCCGCACTCGGGACGCTGGACCAGCTCGCTAAGCTTGCTGCGTGGCCCGGTAAGCACATGGCCGGTCCAGTTCATGATCTCGGCGGTGAGCAGGCCATTGGGCGTGCCGTCCACCAGAAAGAGTCGGATGCTGCGTCCCTGGGTCATACTGCCTCCTTGTCTTAGCCGTAGGTGGCCCGCGCTTCGGCGGCCATCAACACCTCGGGATGCTCGGATTGTTGATCGGCCTGCCAGCCGCGCACATCGATCTTGCCGGTCACGGCGGCGGAGATCAGGGCGGAGCGACGTTCTTTAAGGAGTTCAATACCGTCACACGACATGCATATCGCCTCATCCATCTCTGCCAGCCTCTTGGAGACCGTATCCATAATTTTCTTTTGCTCATTGAGCGGTGGCAGTGCGATACGCAGAGTTGCAATATTGCTACTGTTCAGTCCACCCAATACTGCACCTCGCTTTTCGCTGCTTAGCTGCTGAGAGACGTACCATGCCTCATGTGCCAGCAGAGCAACAAACGAAGCTTGAACCAACGCCCCATTCACTCTAACTCGAATACTATCCGAATCGATAATCCCCTTTTGAACATCATTAGGAACAATACGACAGTTGCCTATACTTCCTTTCCTTGTAAACACAAGATCTCCGGGGACGAGATTGTATTTCTCATAACCAGGAAATAGACCACCGTTTACCCACCTATTTCCCTTTGAAAAGTCTCCGGTTATATAGTTTTCTTGCCCGTATACCTTTAGCTCATCAGGTTTGTTCAAAACTTGAGTCAAAGAAGAGCCAAATGGCCCCATCTGGACTGGCTCGCTGACCAAATGTTTCAAACGCTTTAATTCCCAATGTTCCGGCACTTCTCCCAGCCACTCCACCCCGGAGTCTTTCATCGGCACATCGGGGTCCAGCCCCTTGGTGACGGCATGGGAGATCACCGCCTGGCGCTTCTCCTTGAGTAGCTCGATCAGCCGCTTCTGCTGCTCCACCATGGCGTCGATGCGGGCGGTTTCGTGGTCGAGAAAAGACTGAATCAGTAACTGTTCTTCATAAGGCGGCCAAGCTATGGTGAAATTTCGAACGAAATCATCTGGCACGCGCTTCTGACCACCAGCACCATACATCGATGACTCACCGAGTACCCTGAAAGGCTCGGATGAGACGACCCGATATAGGTAGTCACTCGTCGTCAGTTCTGCTTTGGGGCGCATGACAGTGAGCTCGGTCGTACCAAAACCGATATGATTCTCGAGGCCACGCATGACGGCCCCTTTGCCGTTCTCAAAGCAAGGAGTGATTTTCGCGATAGTGACATCACCCTCGCTGACATAGGTATACCCTGCCAAGACCTCACTTATCGGCCGGACCTGTTCGAGTGACAATGAACCGTTATCTCCCACAGCTTCCATGGGAATAAAGCTGACGGAGCTCTCAGGAGGCAGCGAGCGCACTTCGGCCTTGGGCGGGTTGAGCTCGGCCACATATCTCAGGCGTTTCACCTCCCAATGCGCCGGCACCTCTCCCAGCCACTCGACGCCGGAGTTCTTGTACTCAGGGTATTTCGGAAAGCTCATCCCTTCACTCCTTCCCTTGCATTTGCCACCACCTCTCGCCGGGAGGATTCGACAAGCCAACCGCTGGACACAAAAAACCCGCCAGAGTGTGCGTCAGAGAGAGGCATGGCGGGTGTGTCGCCCACCATGCTGGAGTGACGTAGCCTGACCGTCAACACCCGCCCTACATGGCTATAGCACCTCATGCCGACAGCTCCTCGATCATCTGCTTGATCCGGTCGGTGCAGGCCTTGAGGTCAGCGTCGATCTCCTCCAGCGGGCGCGGCGGCGTGAACTGGTAGAAGTGCCGGTTGAAGGGAATCTCGAAGCCGACGATGCCGATACGGCCATCCAGCGGGTCGCGCTTCTCCTCGTCGATCCAGGCGTCGGGCACGTGAGGCTTCACCTCGCGCTCGAAGTAGTCGAACACCGACTCGTCCAGCGGCACGTTCTCGTTATCACGCAGCCCGCTGTCGGGTTCGGGGTTGCCCTGCTTGTCGAGACAGATGTCGGCTTCGGGATCGCGTTCGGAGAGGGCGCTGAGGATCGCCTTCTGCACCGGAGCGCCGACTTTCAGTCCTTCCGCCTTGAGTGCGGCCTTTAGCGCCTTGGTGAAGGCGTCGCGGTTGGTGAACCGCTGCTCCGGGTCCAGGGTGGCACAGGCGGCCTTGAGCGCCTCGCACTCGGCCTCGTCGAGCTTCTGGATGGGCTTTTCGTCATCGAGCCGGGCCAGGCGCTCGGGGGAGGCTTGGAAGTTGAGGCGCAGCGGGCGCTCCACGGTGATGCGTCGGTAGCCGAAGGCCTCCACCGGGAACAGCTTGCTCTCCTCGCTCTCCTGGCCGGCGCCGTAGAGGCGCACGATCTCCTCGATGTCGCGGTCGGCGATAAACTGGCGCTTGCTGCCCAGCGACTTGCGCATCTTGGAGGCCCGGCCGGTGGCGTTGATCAGCTGCACCTGGCCGCGGCGCTCGGCGGGCTTGTTATTCGAGAGGATCCACACATAGGTGGCGATGCCGGTGTTGTAGAAGAGGTCGGTGGGCAGGCCGACGATGGCCTTCACCAGGTCGTGCTGCAGCAGGTAGCGGCGGATCTCCGACTCCCCGCTGCCGGCGCCGCCGGTGAACAGCGGCGAGCCGTTGAGGATGATGCCGATGCGCGAGCCGCCCTCCTGGCGAGGGCGCATCTTGCTGACCAGATGCATCAGGAACAGCAGCGAGCCGTCGGAGACCCGCGGCAGGCCGGGGCCGAAGCGGCCGTTATACCCCTTTTGCTTGTGCTCGTCGGTGATCGCCTTCTGCACCTTTTTCCACTCCACCCCGAACGGCGGATTGGAGAGCATAAAGTCGAAGCGCTCGGTGAGGAGCTGGTCATCGGAGAGGGTGTTGCCGAGCTTGATACGCTCCACCTTCTGGCCCTTGATCAGCATATCGGCCTTGCAGATGGCGTAGGACTCGGGGTTGAGCTCCTGGCCATGCAGCGAGACGCTCATGCCACCACTGACCTGTTGCATGTACTCGTCGCTCTCGGAGAGAAAGCCGCCGGTGCCCGCGGTCGGGTCGTAAACGGTGACGATCCCACCGCCCTTGAGCTTATCGTCCTGGCCGGTAAGCACCAGGGAGGTGGTCAGGTGGACGATATCGCGGGGGGTGAAATGCTCCCCCGCCGTCTCGTTGGAGCTCTCGGCGAACTTGCGGATCAGTTCCTCGAACACCAGGCCCATGCCGAAGTTGCTGAGCCGAGCCGGGCTCAGGTCCATGGCGGCGAAGCGCTGCACCACCTGGTAGAGCAGGTTGCTGGCGCCGAGCTGCTGGACGAAGCCTTCGAACTCGAAGTGCTCGAAGACCTCCCGGGCGTCCTGGCTGAACGACTGCACATAGTTCAGCAGGTCGTCGGCGGTCTGGGTGTCGGAAAGGCTACCCAGGCTCAGCGGTGAGGCGTTGAAGAACGGCAAGTCGACGGCACGCAGCAGCAGCTTCTCGCGCACGGCATCAGGCTTGGCCTGGTAGGCCTGGGCGGCGGCCAGCACCTCGGCCTTGGTGGGCTCCAGCACGCACTCCAGGCGCCGCAGCAGGGTAAAGGGCAATATGATGCGGCCGTACTGGGACTGCTTGAAATCACCGCGCAGCAGGTCCGCCACGGACCAGATAAAGGCCGCGAATTGAGAGTGACTCTCCATGTTCACGATGGATACTTCCCCACGTATGAGTCTGATGGTAATCAATGACGGCCATCATACACAGCCAGATCGGCGGACGGGCAGATTGAGGAGAAGGCGAAGTGTAAGCACTTGATTCTTGGTGGGCCCAGCTGGACTCGAACCAGCGACCAAGGGATTATGAGTCCCCTGCTCTAACCAACTGAGCTATAGGCCCATCGCGGGAGGGGCGCTTGGCAGCGCGGGCGTATGATAGCGAATGCCGATTGGAGAGGCTAGCCCGGGGCCGGGATGAAGGGCCGGCTTCATGGGGCGACGGCACTTTCTGCGTCCCCGCGGGTCTGTGCTGAACGCGTCCCTGGAGAGTCCGTCATGAAGGCCACCCTGCCTAGCCTGTTTCTGTCATTGCTCGCCTTTTCCGCCTTGCCCGTCCAGGCCGCCTGGCAGTTGGATGGGGAAAACAGCAAAGTGGAAGCGACCCTGATCGCCATCACGCCCCAGGGCCCCTCGCCCCACACCCACCAGATCCGCGACCTGCATGGCGATATCGATGCCGAGGGGCGGCTGCGCCTGCCATTGCGCCTGGCCCAGACCGATGTGCTGGATCGCCTAGGCCCGCTGCCGCCCTGGCTGTCGGGCTTTACCGACCGGCCCCTGGCCACCCTGACCACCCAGTTGGCACCACAGCGCTTGGATAGCCTGCCAGTGGGTGACTCCCGGGTGGAGACCCTCACCATGACGGTGGAGGCCAATGGCAACCACCACCAGACGCCGGTACCGCTGCGTTTCTCGCGCCTGGATGGCACCACCATCCGCGTCACCGCCGCCGAGCGCATGGTGCTGGATGGCCAGGAGCTGATGGCCAACCCGACCCTGCGTGGGGTGCTGCTGATGCTCGGCTACGAGCAGATTGGCGACGAGGTGCCGGTGAACCTGGATGCCCTGCTGGTCGATCGCTGAGCCGAACGATATCCAAGGGCGACTGCGTCGCCCAATCGCGCGGGAAACCCACGCTCCCACAAAACCAGTGGCCACCCAGCCTACTGTGGGAGATTGCGGTCCGGCTGTGCCGAGCGATATCCAAGGGCGACTGCGTCGCCCAATCGCCGAGGCGTCGGATCGGCGGAAACCCACGCTCCCACAAAACCAGTGACCACCAGGACTCCCACCATGGTATTCACGCCAGAGTGCGAAGAGCCTTTTCGTGCGCTTGGCGCCACGACACATAAATACGAATAACTATTATTGAGTTTTTGCTTGTTGTTGGTATCCTTCGGCTGCTTACGAATTCATTTCCCGGGGCCCCAAGACCCCGGCATCCCTTCGCCGACAGGAGCCCTCATCACGATGCTGCTCTATCCATCCCTGACCTGGTCGCTGGAGTACTGAGGTCGCCATGCCCAGTCCCCTGGAGGCGCTCTACGCCGGTCCCATGGCCGCCCTGGTCTCACCGGGGCTGGGCACGCCGCCGCCCTCCGTCCTGGCCGCCGGGGAGCTGCTCGAGCCCGGGCGGCTGGCGGCCCGGCTGGATCACTTTTCCCATCAATACGACCGGGGCGACCGCCGCGCGGTGGCCTCGCTCTGGTCGAAGTGGCATCTCAGCGCGGTGATCTCGGCGGGGCTGGCCGCCAACCTGCTGCTGGAGCGCGACCTGCCCCTGGGGCTCGATGAGCTGCACCTGGAGCTCGCCCCCGAGGGCCAGACCCAGCGCCTGTGGCTGACCCACGACGGCACGCCCCTGGCCTCCCAGGATCCCTTCGTGCGCTTCGCGACGCTGATCGACGCTCACCTCACGCCGCTGATCGCCGCCCTGGCCGCGTATTCCGGGGCCTCCCCCAAGGTGTTCTGGAGCAACGCCGGCAATTACTTCGAGTACTTCGCCGAGGCCCTGGAGGCGCACCCCATGGCGAGCCCCGGGGCTGCCGAGCCGGCCCGGGAGCTGCTGGCGGCCCGCCAGTTGCCGGACGGGCGCCGCAACCCGCTCTATCAGCCGGTGCGCTACCTGGCCGACGCCGCCGGAGGCGAGCCCGAGCGGCGCCGGCGCCTGTGCTGCATCCGCTACCTGATTCCCGAGCTCGGCTACTGCGGCAACTGCCCGCTGAGCCATCGCGACACTCGCCGCTAAGCGGAGGAAGACGAGGCCATGACGACCACCCGCCGCCATACCGTCGCGGACTTTCTCGGCTACGGTCGCCGCTACCGCATCGACTATCGCTTCCCGGCGGCCCCGAGCCAGCCGGAGCGCGCCGCCCGGTTGCCCATCGCCCAGGGGCGGGTGGAGACCCTCGCCCTGACGGCGGGGGCCGAACTGGTGCTCTCCGACCTGGAGGTGGTCCAGCCCTATGCGTCCCGCTCACGGGGCCAGGCGGCGCTGCTGATCGTGGTGGTGATGGAGGGCCGGGTACGCCTGGGCACCCTGGAGGCGGAGCGCTGGCTGACCGCCGGCGAGGCCTTTACCCTGCGTCTCGACGAACGCCAGATCCTCAGTGCCCACCAGCCCGCCGGCCAGCGCCTGCGCACCCTCAGCCTGGCCCTGGACGAGGCGGCCATGCACCAGTGGTGCGGCGAGGCCCTGCCGGCGCAGGCACCCTGTGCCTGGTCGCTGCCCAACGCCCTGAGCCTGACCCTGGAGCAGGGCTATCGCAGCGAGCTCAGCGGCCAGCCCCGCCGGCTGCTGTTCCAGGGGCTGGCGCTGCAGCTGCTGGCCCGGGGGCTAGTTCCCCCCGTCCGGGACACCCCCCAGACGACGGCCCCCACGGCCTCGCCTGGCCGGCGCCTGGAGGCGGTGCGCCGCCTGCTGGAAGAGGCCCCCGAGCGCGAGCATAGCCTGGAGGCCCTGGCGGCGCGGGCCGCCATGAGCCCCAGCACCCTGGTGCGCCGCTTCCGGGCCGCCTACGGCTGCTCGCCCATCGACTACCTGCGGCGTCGGCGCCTGGCCCGGGCCCGGGAGCTGCTGCTCGGCGGGCATAGCGTCCAGCAGGCCGCCCACCTGAGCGGCTATCGCCATGCCAGCAATTTCATCACCGCCTTCCGCCGCGCCTATGGCGTGTCGCCGGGGAGCCTGGCGAGTTCCCGCCCTTGAGGCAGGCTGATACTCGCCCATAACACCTTGCGCGGCACGCATAACTCGGTACCGCCAATAGGTGGAATAATTCTCACTTTCAAATCAACCAGCCCGAGAGTGATCCATGCCCCGCTTGCACCGCCTGACGCTCGCCGTCGCCCTGGCCTCCGCCCCGCTGTCCACGCCGCTGCTGGCCGACGAGCCCCTGGAGACCCTGACGGTCACCGCCAGCGCCGCCACCAAGACCGAGACGCCCTTTATCGAGACGCCCCAGGCGATCTCGGTGGTCGAGCGCGAGGAGTGGGAAACCCGCGGCGCCGAGAGCGTACAGCGCGCGGCCGACTATACCCCCGGCGTCTTCACCAACCAGATCGGTGCTTCCAACCGCTACGATTACCTGGTGCTGCGCGGCTTCGCCGACGGCAGCGTCAACAACACCTTCCTCGACGGCCTCAAGGTGATGAGCGACGGCGGCTCCTTCAGCTCCCTGGTGATCGATCCCTGGTTCCTGGAGCGCTTCGAGGTGGTCAAGGGGCCCGCCTCGGTGCTCTATGGCCGCGCCTCCCCCGGCGGCCTGGTGGCCCAGACCAGCCGTCGTCCGGAGTTCGAGTCCGGCGGCGAGCTGCGCCTGCGCCTGGGCAACAACGCCCAGCGCGGCGCCGCCTTCGACGTCACCGGCCCGCTGGACGCCGAGCGCCGCCTGGCCTTCCGCCTCACCGGCCTGGCGGATGCCGCCGATACCCAGTTCGGCCCGGTAGAAGAGGAACGCTACGCCTTCGCCCCCCAGCTCACCTGGGACATCAATGACGCCACCAGCCTGACCCTGCACGCCTACCTGCACCGCGACCCGGAGGGCGGCTCCCACTCCGGCCTGCCCTTCGAGGGCACGGTGGTGGACCGCAACGGCCGGCGCATCTCCAACACCTTCTTCGAGGGCGAGGAGGATTTCGAGAAGTTCGAGCACGACCAGGCCATGGTCGGCTACGAGTTCGAGCATCGCTTCAGCGACTCTCTGAGCGCCCGGCAGCGGCTGCGCTACACCGAGACCGAGGTGGAGCTGGGCCAGGTCTACGCCTTCGGCTGGGCGTCGGCCACCGAGCTCAACCGCTACTTCTCCGGCGGCGACGAGTCCCTCGACGCCCTGACCGTGGATAACCAGCTGGAGGCGCGCCTGGCCACCGGCGGCGTGGATCACACCCTGCTGCTGGGCCTGGACTACCAGCAGCGCGACAACGAGGTGCTCTGGACCTCGGGGGCCTTCCCCGCCATCGACGCCTTCGCTCCCCAGTACGGCGCCGGCCCCAGCACCATGTACCCCGAGACACGCGAGCACCGCGAGCTGGAGCAGACCGGCGTCTACCTGCAGGATCAACTGGCCTTCGGCAACTGGCACGCCAACCTGGGCCTGCGCCACGACTGGGTGGATATCACCAATAGCGACCCGCTGAGCGGCACGGCGAGCGAGCTGGACGACACCCAGGTCAGCGGCCGCGCCGGCCTGCTCTATGCGTTCGACAACGGCCTGGCGCCCTACGCCAGCTACTCCACCTCCTTCAGCCCCAACAGCACCACCGACCAGGACGGCGACCTGCTGGCCCCCACCGAGGGCGAACAGGTCGAGCTGGGCCTGAAGTACCAGCCGCCGGGGACGCGCAACCGCTACAGCCTCGCGCTGTTCGATATCACCCAGGAGAACGTCTCCGCCAAGCTGCCCAACGAGACCTTCTACCGCGCCACCGGCGAGATCCAGTCCCGAGGCGTCGAGCTGGAAGCGCATAGCCAGCTCACCGAGGCCCTCTCGGTGCAGGCCGCCTACAGCTACACCGACGTGACCCTGGAGCAGACCGGCGACGCCACCCAGGGCAACCACGACAACCAGGTGCCACGCCACCAGCTCGCGGTCTGGGGCAACTACGCCGTCCAGTCCGGCGCCCTGGCCGGCCTGGATGCGGGGCTCGGCGTGCGCTACCACGCCGATATCCACGCCGACGACGCCAACACCGAGATGGTCCCGGACTACACCCTGGTCGACGCCACCCTCGGCTATGACCTGAGCCGCCTGGGCCTCGACGGCATGAGCGCGCGCCTCAATGTCGGCAACCTGCTGGATGAGGAGTACGTGGCCTCCTGCTACGACCTGAACTTCTGCTACTTCGGCGCCGAGCGCAGCGTTACCGCGACCCTTAACTACCGCTTCTGAGTCGTGCCCAGCACACAAAACGGCGGCCCGAGGGCCGCCGTTTTGCGTTCAGTCGTGCGGAGACACCCAGCGGTGTCAGAACACCGAGAGGGCATCCTCCTCGGCGCTGCCGGTCTGCACCCGCCACTGGGCGGCGTAGCGTCCCTCGGCGGCCAGCAGCTCGGCGTGGCTGCCCTGCTCCACCACCCGGCCGGCCTCGATCACGGCGATCCGGTCGGCGTGCACGATGGTCGAGAGGCGGTGGGCGATCATGATCACGGTGCGGCCGTGGGCGATCTTGCGCAGGGAGCGCTGGATGGCCGCCTCGGTCTCGTTGTCCACGGCGCTGGTGGCTTCGTCCAGCACCAGGATCGGCGGGTCCTTGAGCAGCGCCCGGGCCAGCGACAGGCGCTGGCGCTGGCCGCCGGAGAGGCGCACGCCGCGCTCGCCCACCGGGGTGTCGAGGCCCTGGGGCAGGGCCCGGATAAACTCCCAGGCCTCGGCGACCTTGGCCGCCTCGGTGATCTCGTCCTCCGAAGCGTCCGGCCTACCGTAGGCGATATTGTCGCGGATCGAGCCCTCGAACAGGTAGACGTCCTGGCTGACCAGGCCGATGGCGCCGCGCAGCGCGGCCAGGCTCACCGCCTCGATGGGCCGGTCGTCGATCAGCACCCGCCCGGCGGCGGGGTCGTAGAAGCGCAGCAGCAACTTGATCAGGGTCGACTTGCCGGAGCCGGTGGCCCCCACCAGGGCCAGGGTATGCCCCGCCGGCACCGCCAGATCGATGTCCTCCACGCCCACCTCGCTGTTGGCGTAGCGGAAGCTCACCCCCTCGAAGCGCACCGCGCCGCGCACCGGCGTCGGCAGCGCCGCCTCGCCGCTGTCCTTGACGGTGATCGGCACCGCCAGCAGGTCGAGGATGCGCCGGGTGCTGGCCATGGCCCGCTCGAAGAGGTCGATCACCTGGGCCAGGCCGGTCAGCGGCCACAGCAGGCGCTGGGTCAGGAACACCAGCACCCCGTAGGCGCCCACGTTGAGGTCGCCGCGCAGGGCCATCATGCCGCCCACGGTGAAGGTGGCCAGGAAGCCGGTGAGGATCGCCATGCGGATCACCGGAATAAAGGCCGAGCTGAGGCGGATGGCCCGGCGGTTGGCCTCCACATAGGCCTCGCTGGCCTGGCGCAGCCGCTCGGCCTCCCGGGCCTCGCTGGTGAAGCTCTTGATGGTGGCGATCCCCGCCAGGTTGTTGCTCAGGCGGCTGGCCAGGTCGCCCACCTTCTCGCGCACCTCGGCGTAGAGGGGCCCCGCCTTGCGCTGGAAGAAGAAGGCGCCCCAGATGATCAGCGGAATCGGCGTGAAGGCGAGCAGGGCGATCAGCGGCGAGAGCACGAAGAACACCGCGCCCACCGCCACCACGGTGACCCCCACCTGGATCATGGCGTTGGCGCCGCCATCCAGGAAGCGCTCCAGCTGGTTGACGTCGTCGTTCATGGTGGCGACGAGCTGCCCCGAGCTCCGCGACTCGAAGTAGGCCATGTCCAGGCGCTGGGCATGCTCGTAGGCGTCCTGGCGCAGGTCGGCCTGCAGCCGCTGGGCCAGGTTGCGCCACAGGATCTGGAAGAGGTACTCGAAGAGCGACTCGCCGGCCCAGATCACGAAGGTCAGCACCCCGAGCATCATGATCTGCTCCTGGGGCGTCTCGAAGCCGAGGCGCGCCACGAAACTGCGCTCCTGGTTGACCACCACGTCGATGGCCACCCCGATCAGGATCTCCGGGGCGATATCGAAGAGCTTGTTGATGATGGAGCAGGCGGTGGCCGCGATGATGCGACGGCGATAGCCCCGGGCATAGCGCAGCAGGCGCCCCAGGGCATGGAAACTGGAGGTGTGGGACATGACGACTTCCTTTCTCGATAGCCCGCCAAGGGTAGAGGATTTCCCCCGGCGACACCACGCCAACATGATTGATAAAGCTTCTTGTTTGACTTAACCTTCGCAACCGATATTGACTCGCCCCGCCGGGAGAATCGCCATGTTCGAGACCCGCGCCGCTACCTTCGAGGTGGACGGCAAGCGCCTGCTCCAGCCCACCGAGCTATGCCTCGAAGAAGGTAAGGTGCATGGCCTGATCGGCCATAACGGCTCCGGCAAGTCGACCCTGCTCAAGCTGCTGGCCCGCCAGCAGCCGGCGAGCGGCGGCGAGGTGCGCCTCGACGGCCGGCCCCTCGCCGCCTGGGGCCAGCGCGAATTCGCCCGCCGGGTGGCCTACCTGCCCCAGCACCTGCCCACCACCGATAGCCTGACCGGGCGCGAACTGGTGGCCTTCGGCCGCTACCCCTGGCATGGCCTGCTGGGCCGCCACGGTGCCGAGGATCACGCCGCCATCGAGCGCGCCCTGGCGCTGACCCATACCGAGCGCTTCGCCGACCGCCTGGTGGATACCCTCTCCGGCGGCGAACGCCAGCGCCTCTGGCTGGCCATGTTGCTGGCCCAGGGCAGCGGCTTCCTGCTCCTCGACGAGCCCCTGGCGGCCCTGGATATCGCCCACCAGGTGGAGGTGCTGGAGCTGATCCGCCGCCTCTGCGGCGAGCTGGGCCTGGGGGTGATCATCGTCCTCCACGACATCAACCTGGCGGCCCGCTACTGCGACCGCCTGGTGGCCCTGCACGGCGGCCGCCTGCTGGCCCAGGGCGAGCCCGGGACGCTGATGAACGACGCCACCCTGGAGGCGATCTACGGCCTGCCGCTGCGGGTGGTGCCACACCCCAGCGGCGCCCACCCCATGGCGGTGGTGCCCTAGGCCATGCTCCGAGTCCGACACCTGGCGCGCCTGGCCGCCCTGACCCTGCTGCTCGCCACGCCCTTCGCCGCCCCCCTCGCTCAAGAGGAAGCCGGCGAGCCCCGCCTGGCCAGCCTCGACTGGACCCTGGCCGAGACCCTGGTGGCCCTGGGCCATCCCCCGGTGGCGCTGGGCCAGGTGGCGGCCTATCACGCCTGGGTGGGCGAGCCGGCGCTACCCGAGTCGGTGATCGACCTGGGCCTGCGCAGCCAGCCCAACCTGGAGCGGCTGGCCGCCCTGGCCCCGGAACGCATCCTGATCTCGCCGATGTTCGCCAACCTGACGCCACGCCTCGAGCGCATCGCCCCGGTCAGCGAACTGACCCTCTATGCCCCCGGCGAGGCCACCTGGCCGCAACTGCTGGCCCTGACCCGGGAACTGGCGGGGCGGGTCGAGGATCCCGCCGCCGGCGAGGCGCTGATCGAGGCCAGCGAGGCGCGCCTGGCCGAGCTGCGCGAGCGCCTGCCCGAGACCGGCGAGCCGCTATTGATCGTGCAATTTATGGATGCCCGCCATGTGCGGGTGTTCGGCGCCAATGGCCTCTACCAGGCGGTGCTGGAGCGCCTGGGGCTGGAGAACGCCTGGACGCGCCCCACCAATGCCTGGGGCTTTAGCCTGGCCAGCCTGGAGGAGCTGGCCGCCATCGAGGCTCGCCTGGTGGTGGTGGAACCCTACCCCCGGGGCGTCGAGGCACGACTCGCCGACAGCGGCCTCTGGCAACACCAGCCCAGCGTCGCGGCCGACCGGGTGATCACCCTGGCGCCGGTGTGGAGCTTCGGCGCACTGCCCTCGGCGACGCGGTTCGCCGAGCTGCTGGTCGGCGCCCTCGAGGCCCAACCATGACCCCCTCTTCGACCCTCGAGCGTCGCGGTGGTGCACGCCTGATCCCCTGGCTGGGGCTCGCCCTGCTGGGCCTGCTGATGCTGGGCCTGGCCCTGGTCACCCTCGCCGAGCAAGGCGGCGCCGCCGCGGCCTGGCGGGCGCTGTTCGCGGTCACCCCGGGTGATACCGCCAGCCTGGTGCTGCACTACGCCTGGTGGCCGCGCCTGGCCATGGCGCTGCTGGCCGGCGGCGGCCTGGCCCTGGCCGGGGTCTTGATGCAACAGGTGCTGCGCAACCCCCTGGCCGCCCCCACCACCCTGGGGGTGGCCAGCGGCGCCAACCTGGCGCTGATGGCCGCCTCGCTGATGGCCCCAGGCCTGCTGGTGCTGGGCCGGGAATGGGTGGCCCTGGCCGGCGGCGCCCTGGCCATGGGACTGGTCATGGCCCTGGCCTGGCGGCGGCGCCTGGCGCCGCTGGTGGTGGTGCTGGCGGGCCTGGTGGTCAACCTCTACGTCGGGGCCCTGGCCCTGGTGCTGCTGCTCTTCCACCAGGAGGAGCTCAAGGGGCTGCTGATCTGGGGCGCCGGCGCCCTGGCCCAGGACGGCTGGAGCGATGCCGCCTTCCTGGCCCCGCGCCTGGCCCTGGGCCTGCTGGCCGCCCTGGTGCTGCTGCGCCCGCTGCGCCTGCTGGAGCTGGATGACGCCAGCGCCAGCAGCCTGGGGGTCTCCCTCAAGCACCTGCGCCTGGCCGCCCTGGGGCTGGCCATCTTCCTCACCGCCAGCGTGGTCAGCGTGGTGGGCATCGTCGGTTTCATCGGCCTGGCGGCGCCCAACCTGGTGCGCCTGGCCGGGATCCGCGGCCTGGCCGCCCGGCTGCTGGCCGCCACCCTGCTCGGCGCCCTGCTGCTGGCCACCACCGACCTGCTGCTGCAGGGCGCCGGGCCCTGGCTGCCGACCCTGATTCCCACCGGCGCCGCCACCGCCGCCCTCGGCGCGCCCCTGCTGCTGTGGCTGATCCCGCGGCTGCGCCTCGGCGACAAGGCCCCGCCCAGCGCCGCGCCGGGCCTCGGCCCCCGCCATCCCGCCCCAGCGCGGCTGGCCGGCGGGCTCGCCCTGGCCCTGGTCGTTGCCCTGGTGGTCGCCCTGTGCTGGGGCCAGGGTGCCCAGGGCTGGCAGTGGCTGACCCGCTGGGACGTGCTGGAGTGGCGCCTGCCGCGGCTGGCGGCGGCCGCCGCCAGCGGCGTGCTGCTGGCCCTGGCCGGCACCCTGCTGCAGCGGTTGACCGCCAACCCCATGGCCAGCCCCGAGCTGCTGGGCATCAGCGGCGGTAGCGCCATGGCGCTGATGGCGGCGATCTTCCTGCTGCCGGCGCCGGGCAACCTGGCCCTGGTGGCGGCGGGCACCCTGGGGGCCCTGGCCAGCCTGGCGGTGCTGGTGGGCATCAACCGGCGCGGCGGCCTGCGCCCGGAGCGGCTGCTGCTCACCGGGGTGGCCATCACCGCCCTCTTCGATGCCGTGCGCGCCATGGTGCTGGCCGGCGGCGATCCCCGCGGCCAGCTGATCCTGGCCTGGCTCTCCGGCTCCACCTACTACGTCGAGGCGGGCAGCGCCCTGGCGGTGTCGCTCCTGGCCCTGCTCCTCGGCCTGGCGACCCTGCCCTTCGCCCGCTGGCTGGATATCCTGCCGCTGGGCGCCGCCAGCAGCCAGGCCCTGGGCATCCGCCTCAACCAGGCGCGGCTGTCGCTGCTGCTGCTGGTGGCGCTGCTCACCGCCTGCGCCACCCTGGTGGTGGGGCCGCTCTCCTTCGTCGGCCTGCTGGCCCCGCACCTGGCGCGCCTGCTGGGCTTCGCCCGGGCCCGCGGCCAGCTCATCGGCGCCGCCCTGCTGGGCGCCCTGCTGATGGTGCTGGCGGACTGGCTGGGCCGCCAGTGGCTGTTCCCCGACGAGATCCCCGCCGGCATCGTCGCCTCGCTGATCGGCGGCAGCTACTTTATCTGGCGCCTGCGCCGGCTTTGACCCCGCCTCCCAACGCCAAGGGCCCGCCGAATGGCGGGCCCTTGGCGTCAAGCGAGTGGCGCTGTTCGCCACTGGCTCATCTTCAGCCTTTCACGACGGCGGTGACGCTGATCTCCACCTTCAGCTCGTCGGCGGGCATGGGGGCGACGAGGCAGGCACGCGCCGGGGCCTGGCCCTCGGGCACCCAGGCGTCCCAGACCGCGTTCATGGCGGCGACGTCGGCGCCATCCTTGAGGTAGATGGTGGCGGCGAGCAGGTGCTCGCGGTCGGAGCCGATCTCGGCCAGCAGCGCATCGACCCGGGCCAGCATGCTCTCGGTCTGGGCGGTGATATCGCCCTGGCGGGCCTCGGGGCCGGCCACCTGGCCGCACAGATAGGCCACGCCGTTATGGATGACGGCGCGGCTCATACGGGTCTTGGTGTCGTGACGCTGGATGCTCATGGCTACCTCGCTGGAACAGGGACGGGAAAGGTCAAAATGATAACGCACACCACGGCAGAATCACGGATAATTCCACTGTTTTATTCGGCACAGTCAATACATTTCAACACAGTTGGATCCCATTCCAGGCGTTTCTTCGATATCCATTCGCCGCACTCGATGCACTCGCCGTAGTCCCCCGCCGCGATGCGTTTCAGGGCCGCCTCGATGCGCGTCAGGGCCAGTTGGCGGCGCTGCTCCTCGGCCTTTGCCATGGCCTGCCCCTGGAGGGCATCCATCCGCGACAGCCGCCCCACCGAGGTCTGGTCCAGCACCACGGTCTCCCGGGAGTCCGCCGAGGCGGCGCTCTGCTCGCAGAGCTCCTCGCGCAGGGCCTCGAGTCGTGCGGTCACGGCGATCATATCCAGTTCGGGATGATTCATCTCGACCTCCGGCTCAGGGGATGGCGAGCCTCATGGGCTCCCCATCGCTGCTATCATGGGCCGCTGTCGCGGCCGTGCTCCCTCCATCTTGCCACCGGACGCCGGACGCCGCACGACTCAGGGACAGGAGATCGACCATGGGTTACCGCACCCTGCTGCGGGATCACCGCGGCCTGCTGAGCATCGCCTTCCTGGCGATGTTCACCTCGAGCCTCGGCCAGAGCTTCTTTATCGGCCTCTTCCAGGCCCCCATCGCCGAGCGCCTGGGGCTTTCCGCCGGCCAGTTCGGCACCGCCTATGCCCTGGTGACCCTGGTGGCGGGCTTCGCCATGCTACGCCTGGGGCCGAGCATCGACTGGATAGCCCCGCGGCGCTTCGCCATCACGGTGCTCCTGGCCCTGCTGGCCGGCATCCTGCTGCTCACCACCGCGCCCTGGTGGGGGCTCGGCCTGCTGGGGCTGGGCCTGGTGCGCCTGTGCGGCCAGGGCATGA
Organism: Halomonas sp. H5; assembly: GCF_050613175.1. GTDB lineage: Bacteria > Pseudomonadota > Gammaproteobacteria > Pseudomonadales > Halomonadaceae > Bisbaumannia > Bisbaumannia salifodinae. The sequence goes on along the minus strand of NZ_CP192510.1, from coordinate 1,085,827 downwards.
TGACCCACCTGGGCAATACCCTGGCGGGACGCGAGTTCACCGACCTGCGCGGCCGCGCCCTGGGCCTGGTGGGCACCGGCCTGATGCTCGGCGAGACGGCGCTGCCGCCGCTGATGGCCGCCCTGCTGGTGTGGCTGGGCTGGCGGGAGCTGTGGTGGCTGTTCGCCGCCGTCCTGGCACTGCTGTGGGTGCCGCTGCTGCTGCGGGGCCCCTGGCCCGGGGCGCCGGGGCGGCGGCCGGTGCGGGGCCAGCCTCAGGACGGCCCGCGGCCCTTCCGCGAGAGGCGTTTCTGGCGGTTGTTGCCGCTGCTGATGACCCTGCCGGTGACCATGACCGGCCTCTTCATCTACCAGGCGCGCATGACCGAGGACCTGGGCAGCACCCTGGGCGTCTATGCCCTGGCGCTGGCCGGCATGGGCCTGGCCAAGCTGCCCGGCGCCCTACTCGGCGGCCGCTGGGTGGATCGCCTGGGGCCGGTGCGCCTGGCGCGCCTCTATCTGCTGCCCTATGCCCTGGCCCTGGTAGTGGCCATCGTCTGGGGCGGTCACCCGGGGGTCTGGGCGCTGATGGTCGGCGGCGGCCTGGCCATGGGCGCCCAGGAGTCCATCGCCACCAGCCTGCTGGTGCGCCTGTGGGGCAGCGAGCACCTGGGCACGGTGCGCGCCACCCTGAGCGCGGCCATGGTCTTCTCCACCGGCATCGCCCCGGCGGTGCTGGGGCTGGCCCTGGACCTGGGCGCCTCCTTCACCCTGATCCTGGCCGGCATGCTGGCGCTGCTGGTGGTGGGCTGGCTGCTGGCCCAGGGCGTCCTGGCCAGCGCCCGATCGGGCCAGGACTGAAACGACATCGCCGACCAGGGGCACTCCCCTGGCCGGCGATGGCTAGCATAACGCCCTGACTTAACGCAGCAGCAGGACCGGCAACTTGGCCTTGCGCAGCATGGCGGTGGTGGTGCTGCCCACCAGCAGGTGGCGAATCCGCGAGTGGCCGTAGGCGCCCATCACCAGCAGGTCGATGCCCTGCTCTTCCCCATAGGCGCGCAGGGTCTCCTCCACCTCGCCGGCGCGGATCTCCCCCACCGCCTGGTGATCCGCCTCGCGCAGGGTACTCAGCGCCCAGTCGAGCTGGGAGCGCAGGTCGGCGAGTTCCGCCCCCACCATCACCACATGGCACTCGCAGCCCTGGAACAACGGGCTCTTGGCGATCATCTCGATGCCCTTGCGGGTGGTCTTGCTGCCGTCGAAGGCGATCAGCACCTTCTCGGGGCGGGTGAAGGTGGGCGGCACCATCAGGATAGGGCGATGCAGGCTGCGTACCACCCGCTCCAGGTTGGAGCCCAGGTGGCCGCTGTCCTGCTGGTGACCCTCGCCGCGCTTGCCGATCACTAGCAATCGGGTCTCCTCCTCCAGTTCCGCCAGGGTCTCCACCAGGGTGCCGTTGCGCTGGCGGCTGGCGGGTTCCGCCACGCCGTCGGCCAGGGCCCGCTCCTTGGCCGCCTGGAGCATCAGCCGGCCCTGCTCCTGGGCCAGCTTGGCACGCTGCTCGTCGAGACTCGCCAGCTCTTCCAGCAGGTGCTCACGGGAGCCCAGGCCGATATTGCCGGAGAGGTCCGCCTCGGCGGTCTGGGGGTGATTATCCACCACATGCAGGAAGGTGAGCGGCGCCGCCAGCGCCAGACTGGCCCAGGCCGCGTAATCGCAGACGCCCTCGGAGAACTGGGAGCCGTCGATGGCGGCCATTACTTGCTCGGTCATGTGCTCAATCCTTTTGCTGGCGTATACCCCGTTTCTACCCTATCGATGCCGCGCTGAACACCCCGGCGCGCCCGGGGTGTCGGCGGGTACCTCCCCTCAGTGACCGCCCATCAGCTTCTCGACGGCTTCCGGGTCGTTATGCACGGCGTAGCGGTCGACGATGGTGGCGCTGGCCTCGTTGAGGCCGATCAGTTCCACCTCGGTGCCCTCGCGGCGGAACTTGATGACGATGCGGTCCAGGGTCTCCACGGCGGTGATATCCCAGAAGTGGGCCCGGGAGAGATCGATAGTGACCTTCTCGAGGCTCTCCTTGAAGTCGAAGGCGGCCATGAAACGCGACGCCGAGGCGAAGAACACCTGACCCACCACCCGATAGGTGCGCTCGCTGCCCTGCTCGGCGAGCTCGGAGCCGAGGTAGAGGATATTGCCCACCTTGTTGGCGAAGAACATCGCCGCCAGCAGCACGCCGACGAAGACGCCGATGGCCAGGTTATGGGTGCCCACGGTGACCGCCACGGTGGCCAGCATGACGATATTGGTGCTCATCGGATGCTTCTTGAGGTCGCGGATGGAGCTCCAGCTGAAGGTACCGATGGAGACCATGATCATCACCGCCACCAGGGCCGCCATGGGGATCTGCGAGACCCAGTCGGCGAGGAAGACCACCATGATCAGCAGCGCCACGCCGGCCACCAGGGCGGAGAGACGGCCGCGGCCGCCGGACTTCACGTTGATCACCGACTGGCCGATCATCGCGCAACCCGCCATGCCGCCCAGCAGGCCGGTGCCGATATTGGCGAGGCCCTGGCCCTTGCACTCGCGGTTCTTGTCGCTCGGGGTATCGGTCAGGTCGTCGACGATGGTGGCGGTCATCATCGACTCCAGCAGACCCACCACGGTGAGCATGATCGCATAGGGCAGGATGATGCCCAGGGTCTCGAGGGTCAGCGGCACGTCCGGCCACAGGAACACCGGCAGGGCATCGGGCAGCTCGCCCATGTCGCCGACGCTGCGGATCTCCATGCCGGTCAGCAGGTAGACGGCGGTCAGCACCAGGATGCACACCAGCGGCGACGGCAGGGTCTTGCCGATCACCGGCACATAGGGGAAGCCGTAGATGATGACCAGGCCGGCGGCGGTCATGGCGTAGACATGCCAGGTGACGTCGGTGAGCTCCGGCAGCTGGGCCATAAAGATCAGGATCGCCAAGGCGTTGACGAAGCCGGTGACCACCGAGCGCGATACGAAGCGCATCAGGTCGGCGAGCTTCAGGTAGCCGGCGACGATCTGCAGCACCCCGGTGAGCAGGGTGGCGGCGAGCAGGTACTCCAGGCCATGCTCCTTGACCAGGGTCACCATCAGCAGCGCCATGGCGCCGGTGGCGGCGGAGATCATCCCCGGGCGGCCGCCGGCGAAGGCGATGATCACCGCCATGGAGAAGGAGGCGTAGAGGCCCACCTTGGGGTCGACCCCGGCGATGATGGAGAAGGCGATGGCCTCGGGAATCAGCGCCAGGGCCACCACGATGCCGGCCAGGGTGTCGCCCTTGAGGTTGGAGAACCAGTCTTGCTTGATCGATCGAATCATTCTGCGGTCCAGTCGAGGGGTGATATCTCGCCGAGGCGCACGACGCCCTGCCATGACAGGGGCGGCTCGCCGGGCGAGGAGCGTTGATGATTTGCGGGTATGGGCGAAACGAGGACGCACTCGGGCGCCAGGCATCCAGAGTGATGCCAGGGGGTGACGCTGCCATGACGGCAGTCGCGTCTCCCCGGGGAAGGGGAAGGCAGTGCTAGGGCGGAGTCATACCGCGTGGAGAGGCGTGAGTCACCTGCTGAGAATCCCTTGCTCGTTTCATTGGCGCCCGACAAGACCCAAAAGGGTTTGGGGCGCTTATTTTCGGTTCATCGCAGATCAGCATGAAGCAACAACATGGCTAATTCCGGCTTGCTATCGTGGGAGTTTGGCTATGCCGACGGTCCGACGCCTCGGCGATTGGCGCCGCCAGGTGCCTTGGGGCTTGCCAGGATCGCCCTTCGGACGATATCGCGCAGAATCTGCGCTCCCACCATGTATTCACGCCAGAGCGCGGAGAACCTTGATTTGAGGAGCGCAAATTCTACCAGCTTACTCGGCGTCCTGCACCCGCTGCCTGAGGCGTCGTTCGCGACGCAGGTCGAAGGCGCCCTTGAGCCCCAGGGTGCCGAGTACCAGGGCGCCGCCCACCAGGGCCGAGGGCGAGGGACGCTCCGCCAGAAGCCACCATAGCCAGAGGCTGCCCACCACCACCTCCAGCAGCATCAGCAGCCCCACCTCGGCGGCGGGCAGGTAGAGGGGGCCGCGCTGGATCAGGGTAAAGCCCAGCGGCAGCAGCCCCAGGCAGAGCAGCAGCAACAGCCCCAGGCGCTCCACCGGCGGCCAGGCCAGGCCATCGCCGGCGATGCCGTAGAGTGCCGCCGCCAGGGCCACCAGCAGCCCCGAGAGGGTCAGCATGGGGCTCATGTCGACACCCGGGCGGGTGCGGCAGAGGGTGAAGTTGGCGGCCAGGGAGAGGGCCGCCAGCAGCGCGAATCCGTTGCCCAGGAGGCTGCCGGCGCCGGCCTCGTCGGCGACGATCAGGGCGGTGCCCAGCAAACAGGCGCCAATGGCCAGCCAAGTGCTGGGGGGCTGGCGTTCGCCGAGGAAGCAGCGCGACAGCAGGGCGGCGAAGAGCGGTGCCCCGGCCAGGATCATCAGGACGTTACCGCCCTTGGTGTACTGGTTGCCCAGCACGAAGCCCAGGCTGGAGCCGGCAAACAGCAGCGCCACCCCGACCCCGGTGACACCGCAGTGGCGATAGGCGGCGAAGAAGTCCCGCCCCTGGCGAAGCCAGACGATGATCACGAAGCCCAGCGCCGTCAGCAGCCCCCGCCATAGCAGGATCTCGGCGTCCGGCAGGCCGATCAGCTTGATCAGCAAGGCATCCGGGGAGATCACCAGGGCCCCGCCAGCCGTCATCAACAGGCCCTGCTGGCGGGGCGACAGGCGTGGACTCAAGGTCGCCTCGCGGCCCTCAACGCCTGACGGGACTCAGGAGGCTCCCTCCCCCCCGGCGCCCCCGCCGGTACGCGCCCGGGCCGCCGGCGAGGCCTTCATCTCGCGGAAGGCCTCGACCAGGTCGATGGGCAGCGGCACCACGATGGTGGAGGCGTTCTTGTTGCTCATGTCGCTCATGGTCTGCAGGTAGCGCAGCTGCAGGGCCCCGGAGTTCTCGGACATGATATTGGCGGCCTCCACCAGCTTCTTGGAGGCCTGCAGCTCGCCCTCGGCATGAATCACCTTGGCGCGCCGCTCCCGTTCCGCCTCGGCCTGGCGGGCGATGGCGCGGATCATGCTCTCGTCGAGGTCCACGTGCTTGATCTCCACATTGGCCACCTTGATGCCCCAGCCCTCCGCCGAGGCGTCGATGATCTCCTGGATATCGTCGTTGAGCTTGTCGCGCTCGGAGAGCATCTCGTCCAGGTCATGCTTGCCGAGCACCGAGCGCAGGGTGGTCTGGGCCAGCTGGCTGGTGGCATTGACGTAATGCTCCACCTGGATGATCGCCTTCTCCGGGTCCACCACCCGGAAGTAGAGCACCGCATTAACCTTGACGGTGACGTTGTCCTGGGAAATGACGTCCTGTTCCGGCACGTCCATGGTGATCACCCGAAGGTCCACCACGTCCATCTTCTGGATAGCGGGGATAATGATGATCAGGCCGGGCCCCTTCACCGATTGAAAGCGTCCCAGGAAGAAGACCACGCCACGCTTGTATTCCGGCAGGATGCGAATCGCCGCCGCCAGGAACATCACCACCAATACCAGGGGAACGAGATAGGTCACCATCATGGTTCGGACTCCTCGATTGTCGCTGCGAATTCGCTGCTGCTCTCGTCAGCATAGCCTCTCGGCTCTGTACGAAAACTGTCTGCGCTCGCCGACTTTTCGAACAAAACCTAGTCGGCATCACTCAGGGGCGCCACTTCCACGGTCAGGCCGTCGACCCGCACCACCCTCAGCACCTGGCCGCGACGCACCGGCCCGGCGGATACCGCCCGCCAGCGCTCCCCGTGCAGGCGCACATGCCCTTCCCCCTCGAAGTCCTCCAGGGCGGTGGCCTGGGCCTGCATCAGTTCCTCCTGGCCGGTGCGCACCGGGGCGCGGCGCAGGCCCACGAAGCGGGTCATCACCCACAGCATCAGGATGGCGGCCAGGCCCGCCACGCCGCCGATCATCGGCAGCGAAATGCTCAGGTGCTCGGCATCCATCAGGATCACCGAGCCGATCACGAAGGCCACCACCCCGCCGATGCCGAGGATCCCGAAACTGGGCATAAAGGCCTCGCCGACGATCAGCCCCAGGCCCACCAGGATCAGCGCCAGGCCGGCGTAGTTGACCGGCAGCACCTGGAAGGCGAACAGCGCCAGCAGCAGGCAGATGACGCCGATGGTGCCGGGGATCAGGCTGCCGGGGTTGGAGAGTTCGAAGATCAGCCCATAGAAGCCGATGATCATCAGGAAGTAGGCCACATTGGGGTTGGTGATCACCGCCAGCAGCTCGGTGCGCCAGTCGGGATCATAGGTCTCGATCACCAGGTTGGTCGTATCCAGCACCCGGGTGCCGCTCTCCATCACCACCTCGCGGCCATCGATCTGGGCCAGCAGGTCGGCCAGGTCGCCGGCCAGCACATCGATGACGTTGCGCTCCAGGGCCTCGCTGGAAGTCAGGGTCACCGCCTCGCGCACCGCCTCCTCGGCCCAGTCGGCGTTGCGCCCGTGGCGCTCGGCCAGGCCGCGAATATAGGCCACGGCGTCCTCCAGCACCTTGCGTTCCATGGCGGTCTCGCCGCGACGGGGCTCATCCCTGGGAGCCGGCTCATCGGCCACCGCCTCGTCGTTATCGGCTGGCCGATCCGCGACCTCCTCGGGCTCCTCGGCGGTGGCCTCGGACGACTCCGAAGCCTCTTCGGCGGGTGCCTCCGGCTCGTCTTCCATTCCCGGCAGGCCGCCGCCGCCCAGCTGTACCGGCGTCGCGGAGCCCAGGTGGGTGGCGGGGGCCATGGCGGCCACATGGCTGGCATAGAGCAGGTAGGTGCCGGCGCTGGCGGCCCGGGAGCCGCCGGGGGAGACATAGAAGGCCACCGGCACCGGTGAGGAGAGCATGGCGCTGATCATCTCGCGCATGGAGGCGTCGAGGCCGCCGGGGGTATTGAGCCTGACCACCACGATCTCGGCTTCCGCCTCGGCCGCCTTGCGCAGGCCGCGCTGGAAGTAGTCGTTGCTGGCGGGGCCGATGGCCCCGTCGATGGTCAGCACCCAGGCGCTGCGCTCGGCCTGCTGGGCCTGGGCATGCCAGGCCAGGGCGCCGCCGAGGGCCAGACACAGCAGCGACAGGATCAGGATGATGCCCTGGCGAGTGTTCCACCGCATGCTGCCCATGGCTGCCCCTCCGGCTATCTCGCACTCTTAATCGTGTGATGGAGCGCCGGGACGTTGGTTCATTCCGGCCTCAGGCCCGGCGAACCTCCGGGCTGGTGGCCAGCACCCCGGCACGGATCACGCTCTGCTGCTCGATCAGGGGATTCACGACCTCGCGGCTGGCCTGGTAGTGAGGCGTCTGCTTGTGCTCGGCCAGGGCCGCTTCATCCCGGTATATCTCATAAAGGTAGAAGAGATTCGGGTCCTGCTGGTCTTCCAGCACATCGAAGACATGGCAGCCCGGCTCTTCGCGCACCGAGGCGGCGGCATTGGGCAGCATCGCCTCCAGGAAGCGCTCCCGCTGGCCAGGCTTGAGCTGGGTCTTGACGATAATACAGAACATTCGCGGCTCCTCGACTTGACGATGAGGTTAAATGGAAATATTTTCCACAAAATATCATAGTCGAGTCGATGACCAAAGGAAGCGCCCATGCAACGCCCCGCCCCCCTCAATGGCATGCGCCATATCGCCCTCCAGGTGCAGGACCTGGAGGCCTGTGAACGCTTCTACGTGGAGCTGCTGGGCATGGAGGTGCTGCGCCGCGCCCATGCCGACCTGGTCTACCTGACCCTGGGCAACGACAACCTCTCGCTGAGCCGCGCCAAGGCGCCCACCGGCGAGGATCCCCAGCGCCTGGATCACTTCGGCTTCGTGGTGGATACCGCCGAGGACGTGGATGCCTGGCACGACTACCTCAAGGCCCAGGGCGTCCGGGTGACCAGCGCCCCCCATGACCATGCCGATGGCGCCCGCAGCTTCTACTGCCTGGACCCGGACGGCAATAGCGTCCAGCCGCTCTACCATCCCTGCGTCTCCGGGCAGCGGCTGGGCTAAGTGCCGAGCACTGAGAGCCGGGAGCTGTCATGCTGCTTCCGGGCAAGCAGGCTCGCGGCTGGACATCGCTCCAGGCAGGTGAGCGACGTCGCCGGGATGCCGGCGCGACGCGAGCCGGGTAGCGCAAGCCGACAGGGATGTCGGCTTCAGGCCGGCAAGAGGGACCTTGGTCCGGCCTGGTGCGCGTCACCCGGCGAGTAAAGCGTCGGGGTTGCGTCCCGGAGAGGAGCGAATCGCCTGGCGCGAAGACAGCATCATCACCTTGAGGCGCTTTCCCCCTACCCGGCCAATAATCGACCGAAACCCGCCAGCCGGGTGGCCCGTCCGGCCAGTCGCCGGGCGTGCCAGTAGAGGGCCTGGTTGCTGGACAGGCAGGGAATCCCGAAGCGCGCCTCAAGCGCCTCGAGTCGCTCCAGGGCGCGCAGGTTGGTGCAGGGCATCACCACCGCTTCCACCCCCTCGGCCCCCTCCAGCAACACCGCCAGGGCATCGCCGAGACAGTCCGGGTCCACCGCCGGGATATCCACGTCGCGGCGCAGATGGAAGCCGCCCACGGCGGCCACCTGGATGCCCAGTTTCTCGAAGGCGGCATAGAAGGCGGCATTGAGCTCCCGCACATAGGGGGTCAGCAGGGCGATGCGCCGCGCCCCCAGGCTCGCCAGGGCCTCGCGCAGGGCCAGCCAGGGGTGGGTCACCGCCACCCCGGGACGCACCGTGGCGAAGGTCCTGGCGATGGGTGGGTCGCCGATCAGCAGCCCCGCCGAGGTGCAGCCGAAGACCAGGGTATGCAGGGGCAGCCCCGGCACTAGGGTACGCGCCGCGGCCTCGATCTTCGGCGCCAGGGCCAGCAAGGCCCGGGGCGTCACCTCCCCGGTGGTCGGCAAACGGGTCGAAAAGCACTCCATATCGTCGCCCAGCAAGCGCTGCCAGTCCCGCTCCAGGGTGTAGTCGGTATCCAGCAGCACCAGGCCGATGCGCAGCAGCTCGGGACGCGCATAACGCCGATAGGGTAATCCCCGCTCCAGATAGGTGAAGTGCTCGCCCCAGTCACCCATGCCGCTCCTCCCGATATCACCTTGCCCCAGCATAGTCCGAGACTGTCCGGGGCGAGGCTCAGGGCGTTCGGCCAGGCTCTCCAGGTCGGTCACGGTGCGGTGTGAGAGGGGTTCGCCGCCCCGACGAAATCAGTCGGCGAAGCCAATTAGCCGTTCGGCCAGGCTTTCCAGGTCGGTGACGGTCAGATCGGGTTCGCCTCCCCAGGGATCGAAGGGCGCCTCGGCCAGGCGCCGCACCCAGACCGCATGCAGGCCGGCATGGCGGGCGCCGATCACGTCGAAGGGGTTGCTGGAGACCAGCCAGGTGGCCTCCGCCGGGGCCTCCAGGCGATGGCGCAGGTGGGAGTAGACGGCGGGGTCGGGCTTGAAGCGCTTGATCTCGTCGACGCTGACGATATCGTCGAAGGCCTCGGCGAGCCCGGCCTGGGCCAGCAGCGCCGCCACCGTCTCGCGAGCGCCGTTGGAGAAGGCCACGCAGGTGATGCCCGCCTCACGCAGCCGCGCCAGGGCGGCGGCCGCCTCGGGATAGGCGGGCAGGCGACCGTAATGGGCCATCAGGCGATCCAGTTGGAGCTCGCTGAGGGGGCCGCCGAAGGCGCGGTCGGTGAATTCCAGGGCCTCCCGGGTGCACTGGGCGAAATCGGCATAGGCGCCCATCAGGCCGCGGCGGAAGCTGTACTCCAGTTGCTTGTCCCGCCAGCGCTGGGAGAAGGCCATGGCGCGATCGCCGAGCAGGTCCTCCAGCTCGGCGACCACCCCATGGGGATCGATCAGGGTGCCATAGACATCGAAGGCGATAACCCGACGCATAGGACTCGACTCCAGGACAATCACGGTGCCACCCAGCATGGGCCAGCCCCGGCCCCCGCTCAAGGGCGCGCGGGTCACGCCCTATCAACCGAGGCTGAGCCGAGGCCGAAGGCACACGACAGGAACTAGTCGCCGACCCGGGCCAGGCGCTCCAGGGCGAAGTTGGCGATGGCGGTGTCCTGCACCCCGGTGCCGGTGAGATCGCAGACGGTGATATCCCGGGGCGAGCTCCGCAGCCGCCAGCCCTCGGCGATCACCCGCCCCAGCTCATAGACGCTAAAGGGTGGCTCGCCCTTCGCCACCAGGGCCTGGAGCTCGCCATTGGTCTCGCTCTGGGCCCGGGTATCGCAGACGAAGGCGCTGGCCAGGTGCAGCACCGACTCGTCCAGCTCCCGCTTGCCGGGGCTATCCGAGCCCATCGCGGTGATATGTACCCCCTCGGGGAGTTCGCCGGCATGCAGGATGGGACTCCGCGACGGCGTGGTGGTGATCACGATATCCGCCGACGCGCAGGCCGAGGCCACGCTATCGTGGGCCCGCGCTTTCAGCCTCTGGTCTTCGAGGCGCCGGGCGAAGGCCTGGGCCGCCTCGTGGCGCCGCGCCCAAATATCCACCCGGTCGATCTCCCGCACCAGGCGCAGCGCCTGGACCTGCAGCTCGGCCTGCTCGCCGGCGCCCAGCACCGCCACCCGCCGGCTGTCGGGTCGCGACAGGTGCTTGGCGGCGATGGCCCCGGCCAGGGCGGTGCGCACCGCGGTCAGGTAGCCCTCGTCGAAGAGCACCGCCTCCACCAGGCCGGTCCGGGCGGAGAACACCAGCATCAGGCCATTGAGGCTGGGCAACCCCAGCCTGGGGTTATCGAAGAAGCCGGGGCTGACCTTGATGGCGAAGCGCGGCGCGCCGCGGATATGGGCGGTCTTGACGTCCACCTCGCCGTTGGCCTCTTCGATGGCCATGGAGAGGATCGGCGGCTGCACTACCTCGCCACGCCCCAGGGCGGCGAAGCCCGCCTCCACCGCCGCCAGGGCCTCGAGGTCCAGGCCCACGGCCTGGCGAATCGCATCACGGTAGAATAGCTGCATCACACTCCTCCTCTGCCAAACACAAAGCCGCCACCAGAGTTACCAGCCGGCCGGAGGCTGAGCTCGCGATCCCGGGCCCGAATTCCTGTCGCTACGCTTGCCGCCTGCACGTCGCTTCACAACATAGTCCCTCACGAGGGAATCGGAGAGGCGCGCCTCCTGGCTCGCCATCCCTGGCGAGCCACGTGCGCGGCTGCTCTGGCACCAGCGGTCCCGGGTAGACTTCGCTTCGCCTCAACCTCCGGCCTTACGGGAAACCTGCACTAACGCCCGGGCGCGATCGAAGGTCTCGAGCGATACCGCATTGCCGGAGAGGATCAGCGCCACCTTCTGGCCGCGGATATCCAGCCCATGGGCCTCGATGGCCGCCAGGCCCACCGCCGCGGCCCCCTCTACCAGCAGCTTCTCCTCGGCCAGCAGGCTGACCATGGCCGTGGCGATGGCCGCCTCCGAGACCTGATAGTGGTCGTCCATCACCCGCTGCACCAGGGCGAAGGTGCAGCGATTGTCCAGACCGATGCCGCCGCCCAGGGAATCCGCCAGGCTCGCCACCTCCGCCACCTCGACGGGATGGCCGGCCCGCAGGCTCTCCCACATGGCCGCCCCCGCCGAGAGGCTGACCCCGGTGATCCGGGTGGCGGGACGAATCGCCTTGATGGCGGCGCCGATGCCGCCCAGCAGCCCGCCCCCGGAGAGCCCCACGATCACCCGGTCGAGCTCCGGCTGGTCCTCCATCAGCTCCAGGCCGATGGTGGCCTGGCCGGCGACGATCAGCGGATCGTCGAAGGGCGGGATCAGGGTCATGCCCTCCTCCGCCACCAGCCGCGCCACCTCGTCGAAGGCCGCATCCTGGCTGGCGCCGCAGCGCCGTGCCTCGGCGCCCAGGTCGCGGATGGCGGCCACCTTGTTGTCGGGCACCAGGGTCGAGAGGCAGATCACCGCCGGGATCCCCAGCTCGGCGGCGGCATGGGCCACCGCCCGGCCATGGTTGCCGGTGGAGGCGGTGGTCACGCCCCGGGCCAGGGCCTCCCGACCATGGCGCTCGATCAGGGCACCGAGCATATGGGTGGCGCCGCGCAGCTTGAAGGCACCGGTGGGCTGACGGGTCTCCAGCTTGAGATAGACCTCGGCGTCGAAGCGCCGCGACAGCGCCCGGGAGCGGACCAGCGGCGTGCGCACCACCCGGCCGGCCAGGCGCCGGCGGGCGGCATAGATCATCGCCAGGTCGATATCGGACTCGGATCGAGGCATGGGCGATTCACCTCCCGGCAATGCTTTCAGTATGGCGATGCCGGGCAAAGCCGCCACCGGCGCTCGTCACCGCCATCAAAAAGGTTCTTCGCATTCTGGCGTGAACCCCATGGTGGGAGCGCAGATTCTGCGCGATATCGCCCGAAGGGCGAGCCTGGCCGGCACCCAGGGCGACTGCGTCGCCCAATCGTCCGGAATCCGGACTCCCACAACCCCAGCAGCCAACCAGGCCTTCACGTTGATCTGCGATGAACCATAAAAAAAGCGCCGGGGGTCTCCCCCCGGCGCCTGGTGACGTAGCCGACTTAGCTGGCCTTGAGTTCGCCGCTGCGGGTCAGCTCGTCGGCCACCTTGTCCACGGCGCGCTTGGCGCGGGCCACCACCTCGTCCACCTCGGCGCGGCTGATGGTCAGCGGCGGCGCGAAGCCGAGGATATCTCCCTGGGGCATGGCCCGGGCGATCAGGTTCTCGTCGAGGGCGGCGGCGGCAATGCGCGGGCCCACCTTGAGGGCCGGGTCGAAGTGCTCGCGCCGGGCCGGGTCAGCGGAGAACTCCAGGGCCGCCAGCAGGCCCACGCCGCGCACGTTGCCGACGATGGGGTGGTCGCCGAAGGCGGCCTGCATCTGGTGCTGCAGGTAGGCCCCGGTCTCGGCGGCGTTCTGGGTCAGGCCCTCCCGCTCGATGATCGCCAGGTTGGCGAGGCCCGCGGCGCAGCCCAGGGCGTGGCCGGAGTAGGTCCAGCCGTGACCGATGGGGCCGAACTCGCCGGTGCCCTGCTCCAGTACCCGCCAGACGCGGTCGCCGACGATCACCCCGGAGAGCGGCTGGTAGGCGCTGGTCAGGCCCTTGGCGACGGTGATCAGGTCCGGCTCGATGCCATAGTGGTGGCTGCCGAAGTCGGCGCCGATACGCCCGAAGCCGCACACCACCTCGTCGGCGATCAGCAGCACGTCGTACTTGGCCAGCACCGCCTGGATCGCCTGCCAGTAGCCCTCCGGCGGTGGCACGATACCGCCGGTGCCCAGCACCGGCTCGCCGATAAAGGCGGCCACGGTCTCGGGCCCCTCGGCGAGGATCATCTCCTCGAGCTTCCGGGCACAGTAGGCGGAGAACTCCCGCTCCGTCATGCCCTGCTGCTCGGCGGCCCGGTGGTAGTAGTAGGGTGCCTCGGTGTGGCGGATGGTCTCGATGGGCAGGTCGAAGTGATCGTGGAAGGCCTTGAGCCCGGTCAATGAGCCGGAGGCGATGCCCGAACCGTGGTAGCCGCGCATCCGCGAGATCACCTTCTTCTTCTGCGGACGACCCAGGACGTTGTTGTAATAACGCACGATCTTCAGCTGGGTCTCGTTGGCGTCAGAGCCGGACATGCCGTAGTAGACCTTGGACATGCCGGGGCCGGCCAGCTCGAGGATCTTCTCGGAGAGCTCGATCTGCGGCTCGTTGGCGTGACCCACATAGGTGTGGTAGTAGGAGAGCTTCATGGCCTGCTCGTAGATGGCCTCCGCCACCTCGCTGCGGCCATAACCGATATTCACGCAGTAGAGCCCGGCGAAACCGTCGATAAACTCGCGGCCGTCCTTGTCGACGATGGTGATGCCCTGACCGCCGGTGATCACCCGCCCCGGCGCGTCGCCATGGGCGAAGTCGCGCAGGTGAGTGGAGGCGTGGAAGGTGACCTTGCGGTCGCGGTCGATCAGTTGCTGATGCAGGCTCATGGCGCTTCTCTCTTGGCTAGGCTCCCCGGCGTCCCGCCGAGGAGAATGTTCATAGGAATTCAGTAAAACCACTAATCTTGAGAGCTCTGCGAGCGAAGGCCAGACAAGGCGGATCTTGATGAGAACAGCGGAGTTTACGTTCTGTAAATGAGCATGTTCGAATCAAGATCCAACGCCGTATGGCCGAGCGCAGCAAGCTCAACTACCGGAGACGGAGCCCAGGGCACCCAGGCAGTAGTACTTGGTCTCCAGGTATTCATCGATCCCGGTATTGCCGCCCTCGCGGCCCAGCCCCGACTGCTTGACGCCGCCGAAGGGCACGGGGGGGCCGGTCATCTTCACCGAGTTGACGCTGACCATGCCGTACTCGAGCGCCCGCAGCAGCTTCCAGATGCGGCGAATATCGTGGGTGTAGACATAGGCCGCCAGACCATACTCGGTGTCGTTGGCCAGCTCGATCACCTCATCGTCGTCGCCATAGGCGGTGACGCCGGCCACCGGGGCGAAGTTCTCCTCCCGCCACACCTTCATCTTCGGCGTCACCCCGGTGAGCAGGGTGGGCACGAAGAAGTTGGGGCCCGGCGCCTGGGACTGGTCGCCGGCCACCAGGGTGGCGCCCTGGGAGAGGGCGTCGTCGACGATGGCCGAGGCCTTGTCCACCGCCTGGCCGTGGATCAGCGGGCCCAGGTCCACCTCCGGCTCCAGGCCGTTGCCCAGGGTCAGGGCCGCCATGCGGCTGGCGAAGTGGGCCACGAAGTCGTCATGGATTGACTCGTGGACCAGGATGCGGTTGGCCGCCAGGCAGTCCTGCCCCGCGGTCTGGAACTTGGCCGCCACGGCGGCGAAGGCCGCCTCCCTGGGATCCATGTCCGGGCCGACGATAAAGGGCGCATTGCCGCCCAGCTCCAGTGAGACCCGCTTGACGGTATGAGCGCTCTGCTCCAGCAGCAGGCGGCCGACCCGGGTGGAGCCGGTGAACGACAGCGCCTTGACCCGCGCCTCGGCACACAGGATCTCCGACACCTCGGCGGGCTCCCCCAGCACCACGTTGAAGATGCCGGCGGGAATCCCGGCGCGCTCGGCGAGCTCGGCCAGGGCCAGCGCCGAGAAGGGCGTCTCGCCGGCGGGCTTGACGATCACCGGGCAGCCGGCGGCCAGGGCGGCGGCGGCCTTGCGGGTGATCATCGCCAGGGGGAAGTTCCAGGGCGTGATCAGGGCGGCGATGCCTACCGGCTCCTTGATCGTGCCCAGGGCGGCATTGGGAATATGGCTGGGAATGGTCTCGCCATAGGTGCGCTTGCCCTCCTCGGCGAACCAGCGTACGAAGCTGGCGCCATACTCCACCTCGCCGCGGGCGTCGGGCAGCGGCTTGCCCTGCTCCCGGGTCATGATAATGGCCAGGTCCTCGCGGTGTTGCTGCAGCAGGTCGTACCAGGCCAGCAGGCGCTCGCAGCGCTCGTCGGCGCGCAGCGCCCGCCAGTGCACGAAGGCGGCCTCGGCGGCGTCCACAGCACCGCGGATCTGCTCGGCTTCCAGCCAGGGAATATGCCCCAGGGTCTCGCCGGTGGCGGGGTCCACCACGGCCTCCTCGCGGCCGCCATCGCCGTGGGTCCACTTGCCGTTCACGTAGGCATGCTGGCGCAGTAGGCGCGGATCGTTGAGTTTCATGGGTCACCTCCCCTGACGACGTGGCGGCGGGCCGCCACGGTGGTCGAATCGCATCGACAGCCTCGGGCTGTCCATGTGCTCAGGGTAAGGCCTGAGGGCGGGGGAGACTTTTCGATAGGGCCGCGGGACGATGCGGTTTTTTTTGTCTCCCGGCGGGCCACAGGAAGTTTTTCTGGGCCCGATGACAGGGGCTAGTCGGAGATCAGTTCCAGGGGCGGCGGGGCCTGTTTGACCTGCTTGGTGACGATATAGGTGAAGTAGCGTTCGATGCCCACCTCGGAGGTGAGCCAGCCGTCGATCAGCCGCTGGTAGGCGTCGATGGAGTCCGCCTCCATCTTGAGCAGGTAGTCGACGCCGCCGCCCACCGCCACGCATTCGGTGACCTCGGGGGTCTCGCGCACCACCGTCTCGAAGCGCTGGAAGCTCTCGGCGTTATGGGCCTTGAGCTCCACCTGGACCCAGACCGGGGTGCGCTTGACCAGCACCCGGGCGTTGATCCGCGCCCCATAGCCCTCGATGATGCCGGCCTTCTCGAGACGCTTGACCCGCTCCCAGCAGGGGCTGACCGAGAGGTTGATGCACTCGGCCAGGCGTGACTTGGTGATGCGGCCATCCCTGGCCAGGATCTCGAGGATCTTTAGATCGTAACGGTCAAGCTTCATTAGGCTCCTCGGCCAAGCTCTCACAGTAGGAGGGGAGGATAGCCCCGGGGTTACGGTGAAGGTCAGGCCTCGAGTCGATCGACGACCTCGGCGATCACCGCGATGGTGTCCCCCATATTGACCCGCGCGGGGAAGCGACGTGCCACCAGCATACCATCGCGGCCGGCATGGTATTCCACGGGGGCGGCGCCGGTGCGGGTCAGGTCATGGACCCGGGCGATCAGCTGGCCCCTGGCGACCCGCTCGCCCAGCGCCACGGTGAGCTCCAGCAGGCCGCCGTGCTCGCTCTGCACATAGCAGCTGGCGTCGGGCATATCCACATAGACCTGGGGCTCGGCGGGGGGCGTCACCTCGCCGTCCATCAGCCCGAAGTGGATCAGGAAGTTCTTGATACCGCGCTCGGTGATGGCCAGGCGCTCCGGGGTGGTGGTGCCGCCGCCCCCCAGCTCGGTGGCCACGAACACCTTGCCCTGACTCTCCACCGCGGTATCGAAGAGCTTGGTGGCATCCAGCTCGAACATCAGCATGGCGGTGGGGGCGCCGAAGGCGATGGCCCCCTCCAGGGCGCGGCGCTGCAGGGCCTTGTCCTCCAGGTGGTGAGAGGCGGCGAAGGGCACGATATCCAGGGTGCTGCCGCCGGAGTGGAGGTCGAGCACCACATCGGAGAGCGGCACCAGCTCGCGGGTGAAGTAGTCGGCGATCTGCTCGGTGACGCTGCCGTCCGGGTCGCCGGGGAAACTGCGGTTGAGGTTGCCGCCATCCAGCGGCGAGGTGCGCTTGCCGGCCTGGGCCGCCGGGGCATTCATGGTGGGGACGATGATCACCCGGCCACGGATCTCCTCGGCCTCGAGCTCGCTGGCCAGCTTCAGCAGGGCGGTGATGCCCTCGTACTCGTCGCCATGGTTGCCCCCGGTGAGCAGGGCGGTGGGGCCTTCGCCGTTCTTGATCACGGCGACGGGAATCATCACCGCCCCCCAGGCCGACTCATCGTTGGAGATCGGCAGCTTCAGGTAGCCGTGCTGGACGCCATCCGCGGCGAAGTCCACGGTGGCGGAGATGGGGCTGGGACGCTTGGTCATTGTCTTGTCTCTCCTTGTTCTCTACGGGCGCGGGGCGGATCGGACGTTCAGCGCACAAATAGCTGGCGCGGGAAGTTGGCCAGGGTCTCGCAGCCGGTCTCGGTAATCAGGATGCTCTCGGTGATCTCCAGGCCCCACTCCTCCTCCCAGAGACCGGGCATGAAGTGGAAGGTCATGCCGGGCTCGAGGATGGTCTCGTCGGAGGGGCGCAGGCTCATGGTGCGCTCGCCCCAGTCCGGCGGATAACTGATGCCGATGGGGTAGCCGCAGCGGGCACCACCGCGGTCGAAGCCGTACTTGTCCATGGCCGCGCCCAGGGCCATGGCGATATCCGCGGTACGGTTGCCCGGTTTGGCCACCGCCAGGCCATTCTCGATGCCCTCCAGCAGCGCCGACTCGGCGCGGATAAAGTCCTGGGGCGGCTTGCCCAGGAAGACGGTGCGCGACATGGGGGCGTGGTAGCGCTTGTAGACCCCGGCGATCTCGAAGAAGGTACCCTCGCCCTTGCGGAAGGGGGTATCGTCCCAGGTCAGGTGGGGCGCCGCCGCGTCCTTGCCGGTGGGCAGCATGGGCACGATGGCCGGGTAGTCGCCGCCGAACACCCGGCCGGTCTCGTCGGTCCAGCCCTCGATGCCGACCCGGTAGATCTCCGAGACCAGCTTGCTCTTGGGCAGCCCCGGCTCGATCACCTCGAGGATCCGGGTATGCATGCCCTCGACGATCTTCGCTGCCACCCGCATGTACTCCACCTCGCGGGGCGACTTGATGGCCCGGCACCAGTTGACCAGGGCATTGGCGTCCAGGAAGCGGGCATGGGGCAGCTCCCGCAGCAGGCTCTGGTAGGCCTTGGCGGAGAAGTAGTAGTTGTCCATCTCCATGCCGATCACCCCCTGGTGCCAACCGCGATCGGGAATGATCGACTGGGCCAGGTAGTCCATGGGGTGCATGTCCGGATTCTGCACATAGTAATCCGGGTAGTAGGTGATGTTGTCCGGGTCCATCCAGCAGGTACGCAGGGCCCCATTGGCATCCATGCGCCGACCGTACCAGACCGGCTCGCCCTCCAGGCCCAGCAGCACGCACTGGTGCACATAGAAGGACCAACCGTCGTAGCCGGTCAGCCAGGCCATATTGGAGGGATCGCTGATCAACAGCATATCGATCCCTCGATTGGCCATCTCGGTACGCACCTTCCACAGGCGGTTGGCGTACTCCTCACGGGTAAAGGGCAGTGAAACCTCGATCATGGCGTCGTGAAGTCCATCAAAGATCGCCGAAACCGGCCGGCCCTCCATCGATGGCCGCCGAGCCGCGGGGTGCGCTAGCAAACCGACGGTTATCATTGTCATGAGTTTTCATAACATTTTGCATGACAATTGCCGGTCAATCACCTTAGGGTGGATACTAGCATTGGCGCCGAGCTCCCCGTCAAAGGCTTTATTGGATCATGACAATTGACTTGACTCCCTACCTCAGCAACGAGGGCCCCAAGTACCTGGATATCGCCCAGGCCCTGGCCGAGGCGATCCGTCAGGGCGATCTCCCCCCGGGCACGCGGCTGCCACCCCATCGCCAGTTGGCCGAGGCCCTGGGCGTTAGCGTGCAGACGGTCTCCCGGGCCTATGCCCAGTCCGAGAAGATGGGGCTGGTGCAGGCCCGGGTGGGCAGCGGCACCTGGGTCAATGCCCTGGACGATGCCCGCGAGTCGGAGTACCTGCGCAGCCCCGAGCCACGCCTGGAGAGTCCGCTGATCGACCTCTCCATCGCCCACCCGGTGTGTCCGCCCCGCCACCACCGGCGCTTCCGCGAGGCCCTGGTGGAGCTGGCCGAGCGCGCCCACCCCGATGTGCTGGCCGCCAACCGCCCCATCGCCGGCCTGCCCCATCAGCGCGAGCGGGCCAATGAGTGGCTGCTGGGGCGCCTCAAGGTGCCCGGCGGGGTCGAGGAGCGCATCCTCTGCAACGGCGGAGCCCATGGCCTGATGCTGGCCATCGCCACCGTGGTCCAGCATGGCGACCTGGTGCTCACCGAGGCCCTCACCGACCATGGCCTGATCGCCCTCTCCCGCACCCTGGGCTTCCAGCTACGCGGGGTGGCCATCGACGAGGAAGGGGTGGTCCCCGAGGCCCTGGAGGCCGCCTGCCGGCGCTTTCGTCCCCGGGCGGTGTGCCTGACCCCCACCCAGCTCAACCCCACCGGCGCGACCATGGGCGAGGCGCGGCGCGACGCCGTGGCCGAAGTGCTGGCGCGTCATGGGGCCTGGCTGATCGAGGACGACGTTCATGCTCTGCTGGAGCCCCCCGGCCTGACGCCGCTGTGCGCCCGCCTGCCCCGCCAGGGCTTTCATGTCACCAGCCTGACCAAGGCGACCCTGCCGGGGCTGCGCGCCGGCTACCTGAGCGTGCCCCGCCAGCAGGTGCACCACACCCTGCCGCGGCTACGCGCCACCAGTTGGATGGCCACGCCGCTGATCTTCGAGCTGGCCGACCTGTGGCTGGCCGACGGCACCCTGGAGACCCTGGCCCGGGAGCAGCGCGAGCTGCTCGCCGAGCGCCAGCGCCTGGCCGCCGAGGTGCTCGCCGGCCATCCCTTCCGGTCGCGCCCCAGCAGCCTGCACCTGTGGCTCTCCCTGCCCCAGGCGTGGCGCGCCGAGGAACTGCAGCAACAGGCCGAACAGGAGGGGCTCTCCATTACCACGGCGGTACCCTTTATGGTGGAGCAGACCCCGCCGCCGCGGCGGGTGCGCCTGAGCCTGGGGGCGGAGCAGGACATCAAGCGGTTGCGCGATGGCCTGACCCGGCTGGCGGCCTTGCTGGAGGAAGCCCCGCCCCCCATGATGCAGGTCGTCTACTGAACGAGGAGTCACGATGAAGATCCTGGTGCATAGCGACGACGCCGAGCAGTGGCGCGACGCCCTGGCCGGACGGCTGCCCGGGGCGCGGGTGGTGACCAGTGCCGAGGCCGAGCGCCGCGACGCCGACTACCTGGTGGCCTGGAAGCCCAGCGCGGCGCTGCTGCGCGAACAGACCCGCCTCAAGGGCATCGTCAACCTGGGCGCCGGGGTGGATGCCCTGCTCAGCAACCCGGGCCTGCCCTCGGGAGTGCCCATCGTCAAGCTGCGCGATGCCGGCATGGCGGGCCCCATCGCCGACTATGTGCGCTATGGGGTGCTGCACTTCCAGCGCGACTTCGACCGCTACCGCCGCCAGCAGGCCCGCGCCGAGTGGCGCGAACACGCCATGGTGGACAAGGGCGACTGGCCGGTGGGGGTCCTGGGGCTGGGTGCCATCGGTGCCAGGGTGGCCGAGACCCTCGCCGCCGACGGTTTCCCGGTGCACGGCTGGAGCCGCACCCCCAAGGCGCTGGAGGGCATCGCTTGCCACCACGGCGAGGCGGGGCTCGAGGCCCTGCTGGGCGAGGTGATGAGCCTGGTGCTGCTGCTGCCGGACACTCCGGCCACCCACCGGCTGATCGACGCCCGGGCCCTGGCGCGCCTGCCGGCGGGAGCCAGCCTGATCAACCCTGGCCGCGGCACCCTGATCGACGAGACGGCGCTGCTCGCGGCCCTGGGGCCTGGCGAAGCCGAGGGGCGGCTGCGCGGCGCCCTGCTCGACGCCTTCCCGAAAGAGCCGCTGCCCGCCGAGAGCCCCTTGTGGCGCCATCCCCGGGTGTGGATCACCCCGCATATGGCCGGTCCCACCCCCCTGGGTGCGGCACTGGACCAGGTCGTGGAGAGCCTCGTGGCCTTCGAGGCGGGGCGCCCCCAGGCCACCGTGGACCCCGGCGCCGGCTATTGATTCCCCTATCTCCCCTGGGCCCAGTCGACGACTTGGGATGTAGGTGAATCGAGGTAGCCTTGCGGGAATTGCTAAGGGGCGCTGGGGGTAGGATGGAGCGGGGGTTTTTTGCCAGGGGTGAGGAGCACGCTCCGAACGGGCTGGCCATGGATGGCCAGCCCCGGTCCTGCAAGCGGAGCAGGATGCGAGAGCGCCGCAGGGCAAAAGTAGCGCCCAGGGATGGGTTTACAGCGCCCCGCGATGGCCTACCCCCAGGTTAGCCCCAGGCCTCGAGATCAGAAGGGCCCCTACACAGCATCACCGACGCGGCGTAGGCTGATAGGTACACGCTAGGAGACTCGGGAGGCTTCCCATGACTCGCGTGACCTATGGCCCCGACACCGCCCTGCTGGTGGTGGATATGCAGAACGATTTCTGCGAGGGCGGCGCCCTGGCCGTCGCCGGTGGCCGGGCCCTGGTGCCCTCGATCAACGCCGAGATAAGCGCCGCCGCCGAGGCCGGCGCCCTGGTGGTGGCCAGCCGCGACTGGCATCCGCTGGAGCACGTCAGCTTCCGGGAGCAGGGCGGTCCCTGGCCGCCCCACTGCGTCCAGGACACCTTGGGTGCCGCCTTCCATCCCGACCTGGCCCTACCCGAGGGGACGGTGCGGGTCAGCAAGGCCTGCGCCTTCGATGCCGACGCCTACTCCGCCTTCGATGGCACCGGCCTGGCCGGTTTCCTGCAGCGTCATGCCATTCGCCGGGTGGTGGTCTGCGGCCTGGCCCTGGATGTCTGCGTCCGCGCCACCGCCCTGGACGCCGTGGCGGCGGGCTTCGCCACCGTGTTGCTGGCCGAGGCCAGCGCGGCGGTGGAGCCCGCGGGCCGCGAGGCCTGTCTCGATAAGCTGCGCCACGCCGGCGTCGAGGTGCTGGCATGACGGCACCCCTGGACGTCTCGGAGACCGAGCTGGTCCTGCTCACCGACCTCTACCAGTTGACCATGACCCAGGCCTACTGGAAGGAGGCGATGGCCGAGCGCGCCACCTTCAGCCTCTTCTTCCGCCGCCTGCCGCCGACCCGGCGCTTTATGCTGGCCTGCGGCCAGCAGCACGCGGCGGCCCTGATCACCCGGCTGCGTTTCGGCGAGGCCCAGCTGGCCCAACTGGCCGCCACCGGCCTCTTCGAGGCGGCCTTCCTCGACTGGCTCGGGGAGTGGCGCTTTAGCGGCGATATCTGGACCCTGCCGGAGGGCACCCCGGTGTTCGCCGACGAGCCCCTGCTGGAGGTGGAGGCGCCCATCGCCGAGGCCCAACTGCTGGAGAGCCTGGTGATGAACCTGGTGCAGTTGGAGACGCTGCTGGCCTCCAAGGCGGTGCGCCTGGTGATCGCCGCCCGGGGCCGCCCGGTGGTGGACTTCGGCCTGCGTCGCATGCATGGCGTCGATGCCGCCCTGCGCGGGGTGCGCGCCTATCGCACCGCCGGCCTGGAGGGCACCAGTAATGTGCTGGGCGGCCTGCGCCATGACCTGCCGCTGCGCGGCACCATGGCGCACAGCTATATCCTCGCCCACGACGACGAAGCCGAGGCCTTCGCCGCCTTCGCCCGCTACTACCCGAATACCACCCTGCTGGTGGACACCCACGATACCCTGGCCGGCGTCGACCAGGTGATCGCCCTGCTCGAGGCCCACCCCGAGCGGCGCCTGGGCGCCATTCGCCTCGACTCCGGCGACCTGGGGAACCTGGCCAAGGAAGCCCGGCGGCGGCTCGACGCGGCGGGGCATAGAGAAGTGAAGATCATCGCCAGCAGCGGCCTGGACGAATACCAGATCGCCGAACTGGTGGCCCAGGGCGCGCCCATCGATGGCTTCGGCGTCGGCACCCAGTTGGGCGTCAGTGCCGATGCCCCGGTGATCGACCTCGCCTATAAGCTGGTGGCCTATGCCGGCCGGCCGCGGGTCAAGCACTCCCCCGGCAAGGTCAACCTGCCCGGCCCCAAGCAGGTCTATCGACGCCGGGACGACGACGGCCGCCTGGTCGGCGATACCCTGGCCCGCCGCGACGAGACAGGGCTCGAGGGCGAGCCCCTGCTGGTCCCCCTGGTGAAGGACGGGCGAGTCGACGGCGAGCTTGTGGCCCTGGCCGATACCGCCCGGGAGCGGGTCGCCGCTTCGCTGGCGGCCCTGCCCGGTACGCTTAAGCGCCTCGACCCCCGGGGCGACGACGAGGAGGCGTATCCGGTGGCGCTTAGCCCGGGGTTGGAGCGGCTGCGTCGAGAGGTCGGCTAACTCCACGGAGAAACGTGCAGAGAGTGCGCAATATCGGCCCTGGCGGGAACGAGGTGACCAAGCGAGACTCTTATTTCGGCGCCCCACCATCAGGGAAAGGAGTCGCCATGCCCCACCTCGATCAAACCCGCCGTCGGCCACCGGCCGGCCGGCGGTTCGCCCTGGCACTGCTGACCCTGGCACTGCTGGTGATGGTCCTGCTGTCACCTACCCCGGCCCGGGCCAATGCCCCGCAGCCGCACCCCTTCGTCGCCGATTATCAGTTGCAAGTCAGCGGCTGGCCCGATGCCCGGGTCAGTCACCGGCTGAGCCGCCACGGTGACTGGTGGGAGAGCGAGATGCGCGCCGCCATTCGCCTGGCCTCCGGCCACGAGCGCAGCCGCTTTCGCCTGGACGGCGACGCCCTGGCCGCCAGCGCCTACAGCAGCGGCTACCGCCTGTTGGGCATCGGCGGCAGCTACCGCCTGGGCCACGACGACCTGCGCGAGCTGCCCGATCGCCAGACGGCGCTGATCGAGCTCTCCCGCCGCGCCGCCAATGGCCATTGCCAGGCCAATCCCCCCTGCACGATCCGCTTCGTCGATCACAAGGGGCGCGAGGAACGGCTCGACTATCGCCCCCTGGCCCCCGTCGCCCAGCGCCTGCCCAGCGGCGAGACGGTTCAGGCAACCCGCCTGGAGGCCTGGAACCCCGACAAGCCCGAGCGGCGCTTCTTCTTCGCCTTCCACCCCCGACTGCCGGGCCTGCTGCTGGACGTGGAGTATCACCGGGACGGCGAGCGCCAGAGTCACCTGCGGCTGGATTCCCTGGAGATCACGGAGTGATCGGACAGTAGTCCTGCTTATCGTGCATCAGGGAAAATCATTTCTCTTTATTTCCGTCTATCGCTAAAGTGAGCCCCTTTTTCGGGACGATCCCCCTGCGATGGAGATGCCATGCTGACCGGCCTGCTGATCGTGCTGCTGCCCCTGCTGCTGGGCTAC
Source organism: Halomonas sp. H5 (assembly GCF_050613175.1). Taxonomy (GTDB): domain Bacteria; phylum Pseudomonadota; class Gammaproteobacteria; order Pseudomonadales; family Halomonadaceae; genus Bisbaumannia; species Bisbaumannia salifodinae. The sequence goes on along the minus strand of NZ_CP192510.1, from coordinate 1,061,373 downwards.
CTGGTGCCGGTGCGCCATGCCGGGCTGCTGGGGCTGATCAACCGCGGCGTCAACGCCTCGGTCTATGCGATCCTGCTCTTGATGGGAGTCAGCCTGGCGGGCCTGGAGGACCTGGCCAGCCAGCTGTCGCGGATGGGCGGCCAGGCCCTGGCGCTCTTCGCGGTGACCGGCGCCTGCAACCTGCTGGCCCTGTGGTGGCTCTCCCGGCGCCTGGGGCTGAGTGCCGGCACCTCCACAGTGGTGGCCGGCGCCCCCACCAGCAAGCTGGCCGCCCTGGGCGGCTCCCTGGCCCTGCTGGGCGTGGTGATCCTCGGCGTGGCGGCGGGCCTGGTGGCCGGCGCCTGGCTGGGCGAAGCGCTGTTTCGGCAGGCCGAGACCCTGGCGGAATGGGTGCTCTATGCCCTGCTGGCGCTGATCGGCTGCCAGCTCAGGAACTCCGGCATGCCGCTGCGACAGATCCTCCTCAACCGCTTCGGCCTGGCCATTGCCACCACCCTGGCGGCGAGTTCCCTGCTGGCGGGCCTGCTGGCCGCGCCCCTGCTGGGCCTGAGCTGGAGCGAGGGCCTGGCCATGGCCGCCGGCTTCGGCTGGTACTCCCTCTCCGCCATCCTGATCGGCGACCAGCTCGGCCCCCTGCTCGGCGGCGTGGCCTTCTTCAACGACCTGGCCCGGGAACTGCTGGCCTTCCTGCTGATCCCGCTGCTGATCCGCCGCCATGCGGCCCTGGCCATCGGCTATGGTGGGGCCACCTCCATGGACTTCACCCTGCCGGTCATCCAGCAGCACGGCGGCGTGGCCTGCGTGCCCATCGCCGTGGTCAGCGGCTTTATCCTCTCGCTGCTCTCGCCACCGCTGATCCTGTTCTTTCTTTCCTTGTAGCAACGCCGTGGTCAGCGGCTTTTCCTCTCGCCACTCTCAGCCGATCTCGCCACCGCTGATCCTGTTCTTTCTCTCCTTGTAGCAACGCCGGAGGCAGTTCTTCCCCTCCCGGTAGGGCGGGAGTTGCCTCCGCCCGAAACAAGAAAAGCCCGCGTCCGGGGACGCGGGCAAGATCGAAACGGCAGCGCGGCCTGAGTGCGGCGGGCTTAGAACCAGACCTCGGTCTGCACGCCGAAGCTCCACTGGCCACCGGTGAAGCCCTCGTCGCCGAAGCTGCCACCGAACTCGTTCAACTCCTCGTCCCAGTCGGTGTAAGAGGCGAAGGCCCGGATCTCCGGACGCTGCCAGAAGCCGCCCACCTGGGGCTTGAAGGTGGGCGCGATGGTCAGCTTGCCCCAGTTGCCGCTGACGGCGTTGCCGCCCGCGCCCTGGTCGAGGTCCATGTACTGGTAGCTGCCCTCGTACTGCATCTCGAAGTTCTCGGTGATCTCGTTGGCCAGGCGCAGATTGAGGGTGGCCCACTCGTAGCTGTCGCCGGAAACCAAGCGGTCCTCGCTGGTCTCGGCCAGCAGCGCCGGGGCGATGCGCCAGTTGGAGCTCAGGTAGGTGGTGCCATAGACACCGATGCGGGTCGAGGTGGCATCCTCGGTCAGGGCGCCGTTGCTGCCCAGCCCCTTGACCTCGGCACCCAGCCCCTGGCCGTGCAGCAGGGCCACCTTGAAGTTGCCCTCCCCCAGGCCGAAGAAACTGTCGCCATGGTAGGCGATCATGGTCTGGAAGCCGTCGTCGGCCGCCGTATAGCCGTCCCCCTCCATGGCCCGCTCGTCGTTATCGGCGGCCGAGATGCCGTTGACCATCCACTGCCAGTTACCGACGTAGTTATTGGCGGTGAGAATCAGGCTGTCGGTGTCGTCGGTCAGGCCGGGATTCTCGCGACTGACCGGGAAGTCGCTGAAGCTGCGCCCGTAGAGCGAGAAGTTGGCGCGCCAGTCGTCGGCCAGCTGGACATCGTAGATACCCGCCCCGGTACCGGCCAGGAAGACGAAATCGCTGTCCAGCCAGTGAATATCGAAGTTGTCGCGGTCGAAGCGCTTGCCGGCCCAGATGGAGGCATTCTCGAAGGCGCCGGTAAAGCTCGGCAGGTCACTGAACTCGGCATAGACCTGGCGCACATTGAGATTGGAGTCGTCGTTCCAGTCGTTGCTGGTGGTGGTGCCGTCGGCCAGCATGGTGCGGTAGTGGGCACGGGCGCCGTTATCGAAGCGCATGCGGTAGTTGAGGATCGCTTCGGCATAGGTGTCGGGCTCATTACCCAGGCGGCCCACGGCGCCCCCCACGGAGCCCGCCGGGGTCACATAGGGCCCGCCGGGAAGGCTCTTGCGATCCTCGCCCAGCAGCAGGCCGGAGCGGGCATAGACATTGAAGGAGAAGCCCTCCTCCCCGCTGGCCTGGCGCTCGACCCTGGCCAGGCGCTCCTCCACCTCCTCGGTGGTGAGGCGGCCCTCGGCCTGGGCCTCGGCAAGCTCGGCGCGCTGTTCGGCGGCATCGGCCCGCTGCTCGGCGGCGGCGATACGCGCCTCGAGGTCAGCCAGGCGTTGCTCGAGGTCGGTCGACTGGGCGCCGGCGGTTCCGGCCAGGGCGACCCCGGCGGCGGCGATAGCGATGGCGAGTGGAGCCTTGAAGGTGGCGGCATTCATGTCCGTTGTTTCCCCTATTGTTATACGTGATGGTGCGCCGGGGCGATGACCCCGAAGGCAGGGCCCTTGCCCGATCCGTCCCGCTCAGGACTGTATCGTTTAAGTCCCGAGGCACAGTGCGGCGCCATGGTGATGCGGAGAGCACGACCGAAACTTAATCGTTTCAGATTCCCTGCTCAACGCACCCCGGGGAAATTACGACCAATGTCTAGCCCGACAAGGGGAATGTCGGTGATTCTACGAGCCACATCATTATTAGCCTGCTGCGTAGTGAGCGGACACCGACATCACTAGACAAAAGTCTAGGTTGAAGGGGCTCCGCTCGATGGTCTTTACTTAGCGCCACGATCTTAATCGTTTAAGTTCTGCGCCCTGCATGCGCCTCATAACAAACCATAAAGACACGCCGACGAGGATCTCCACCATGCACAAGAAGCCCCTGATCACCGCCATCGCCCTGGCCGGCGCCGTCACTGCCGGTATTGGCCAGGCCCAGGCGGCAGAGCTGACCATCTCCTGCGGCGCCGTGGGCGTCGAGCTGACCCTCTGCCAGGAGGGCGTTGCCGCCTGGGAGGAGCGGACCGGCCATAGCGTCGATATCGTCTCCACCCCCAACTCCTCCACCGAGCGCCTCTCGCTCTACCAGCAGATCCTCTCCGCCAACTCCAGCGACATCGACGTGCTGCAGGTCGACGTGGTGTGGCCGGGCCTGCTGGCCAACCACCTGTTGGATCTCAACGAAACGCTGGGCGAGGATGCCGCCGCGGGCCATTTCCCCGCCATCGTCGAGAACAACACCGTCGACGGCCGCCTGGTGGCCATGCCCTGGTTCACCGACGCCGGCGTGCTCTACTACCGCAAGGATCTGCTCGAGGAATACGGCCATGAGCCGCCCGAGACCTGGGAGCAGCTCACCGAGATCGCCCGCGAGATCCAGGCCGGCGAGCAGGCGGCCGGCGACAGCATCTGGGGCTATGTGTTCCAGGGCCGCGCCTACGAGGGCCTGACCTGCAACGCCCTGGAGTGGGTGGCCAGCTACGGCGGCGGCACCATCGTCGATGCCGAGGGCAACCTCACCGTCAATAACGCCAACGCCGCCGCGGCCCTGGACCTGGCCGCCAGCTGGATCGGCGACATCACCCCCGAGGGGGTGCTCAACTACACCGAGGAGGAGGCCCGCGGCCTGTTCCAGTCCGGCAACGCCGTGTTCATGCGCAACTGGCCCTACGCCTGGTCGCTGGCCCAGGGCGAGGATAGCGAGGTACGCGACCGGGTGGGCGTGGTCAAGCTGCCCCATGGCCCGGAGGGCGAGAGCGCGGCCACCCTGGGCGGCTGGAACCTGGCGGTCTCCCGCTACAGCGAGAATCCCGAGCTCGCCGCCGACCTGGTGGCCTTCCTGACCGGCGAGGCCGAACAGAAGCACCGCGCCATCGAGGGCTCCTACAACCCGACCCTCGAGCGCCTCTACGAGGACGAGGAGGTACTCGCGGCGGTGCCCTTCTTCGGCACCCTCTACGACACCTTCGCCAACGCCGTGGCACGCCCCTCGGCGGCGACCGGCGAGAGCTACGGCCGCGTCTCCAACGCCTTCTTCGACACCAGCCACAGCGTGCTCTCCGGCGAGATGTCGGCCACCGACGCCCTGGCCCAGTTGGAAGGCCAGCTGCGTCGCCTCGAACGCCGCTGGAAATGACCCCGGAGCCCGACATGACCACCACCACCACGACCCCCAGCGCGCCCACGAGGGCGCGCCCCTATCGCGGCACCAAGGTCCGCCGCCAGCGGGTGCGCGCCGCCTGGACCTTCCTCACCCCCATGCTCGTCGCCCTGGCCCTGGTGGCCGGCTGGCCGCTGCTGCGCACCTTCTACTTCAGCCTCACCGACGGCACCCTCTCGGCGCTGGGCGATGCCAGCTTCATCGGCCTGGAGAACTACCTGGTCTACGACGACGGCGCCTGGTACGGCCTGCTCACCGACCCGCTGTGGTGGCGTTCGGTGTGGAACACGCTGTTCTTCGCCGTGGTGTCGGTGTCGCTGGAGGTGGTCTTCGGCGTCATCGTCGCGCTGATCCTCAACGCCGAGTTCCGGGGCCGCATGCTGGTGCGCGCCGCGGTGCTGATCCCCTGGGCGATCCCCACCATCGTCTCGGCCAAGATGTGGGCCTGGATGCTCAACGACCAGTTCGGGATCATCAACCACCTGCTGATGGCGCTGGGTATCATCGACGCCCCCATCGCCTGGACCGCCAGCGCCACCTACTCCATGTGGGCGGTGATCATGGTCGATGTCTGGAAGACCATCCCCTTCGTCGCCCTGCTCGCCCTGGCCGCCCTGCAGATGCTGCCCAAGGATTGCTACGAGGCCGCCGAGGTGGACGGCATCCACCCGCTCCGGGTGTTCTTCAAGGTGACCCTGCCGCTGATCACCCCGGCGCTGATGGTGGCGGTGATCTTCCGCCTGCTCGATGCCCTGCGCGTGTTCGACGTCATCTACGTGCTGACCTCCAACGCCTCCAGCACCATGACCATGTCGATCTACGCCCGCCAGCAACTGGTCGAGTTCCAGGACGTGGGCTACGGCAGCGCCGCCTCGACCCTGCTGTTCCTGATCATCGCGCTGGCCACGGTGGCCTACCTCTACCTGGGCCGCAACCGCCTGCAACTGGGAGGCGAATGACATGACCTTACGCCAACTCAACAAGCTCGCCACCCGACTCGGCTTCTGGGTGCTGGTGGCCGTGGTGCTGATCTACGCCGTCTTCCCCTTTTATTACGCCGTGATCACCTCGCTGAAGCCCTCCAGTGAGCTGTTCACCGTGAGCTACTGGCTGGATTCGCTGGACTTCTCCAACTATGTGGCGATCTTCAGCCAGAGCAGCTTCGTGCGCGCCATCTTCAACTCCATCCTGATCTCGATCAGCGTGGTGTTTATCGCCCTGCTGCTGGGCATCACCGCCTCCTACGCCCTGGGCCGGGTACGCTTCCGCGGCCGCACCACGGTGATGCTGGTGATCCTCGGCGTCTCGATGTTCCCCCAGGTGGCGGTGCTCTCCGGGCTGTTCGAGGTGATCCGCGGGCTCAACCTCTACAACAACCCCGCCGGCCTGATCCTCAGCTACACCATCTTCACCCTGCCCTTCACCGTCTGGGTGCTGACCACCTTCATGAAGCAGCTACCCCAGGAGCTCGAGGAGGCGGCGATCATGGACGGCGCCACCCCCTGGGTGACCATCACCAAGGTGTTCCTGCCGCTGATGTGGCCGGCCATGGCGACCACCGGACTGCTGGCCTTTATCGCCGCCTGGAACGAGTTCCTGTTCGCCCTGACCTTCACCCTCTCCGACGACCAGCGCACCGTGCCGGTGGCCATCGCCCTGATCTCCGGCGGCAGCCAGCACGAACTGCCCTGGGGGCCGATCATGGCCGCCTCGGTGACCGTCACCGTGCCCCTGGTGGTGCTGGTGATGATCTTCCAGAAGCGCATCGTCTCCGGCCTCACCGCCGGCGCCGTCAAAGGATAAATCGTCTCATGTCATTCGTGGAAACCCCGATGCAAGATACCCTGACCTGGTGGCGCGGCGGCGTCATCTACCAGATCTACCCGCGCAGCTTTATGGACGCCAACGGCGACGGCATCGGCGACCTCAAGGGCATCACCGAGAAGCTGGACTACGTGGCCTCGCTGGGCGTGGACGGCATCTGGCTATCGCCCTTCTTCACCTCGCCGATGCTCGACTTCGGCTATGACGTCAGCGACTACCGCGACGTGGACCCGATGTTCGGCACCCTGGACGACTTCAAGGCACTGCTAGCGAAGGCCCATGCGCTGGGCCTCAAGGTGATGATCGACCAGGTGATCAGCCACTCCTCGGACCGCCACCCCTGGTTCCAGGAGAGCCGTGCCGACCGCACCAACCCCAAGGCGGACTGGTACGTCTGGGCCGATCCCAAGCCGGACGGCACGCCGCCCAACAACTGGCTGTCGATCTTCGGCGGCTCGGCCTGGACCTTCGACTCGCGGCGCCGCCAGTACTACCTGCACAACTTCCTGACCAGCCAGCCGGACCTCAATTTCCATCATCCTGAGGTACGCGCCGCGCAACTGGACAATATGCGCTTCTGGCTGGAGCTGGGGGTCGACGGCTTCCGCCTGGATACCGTCAACTTCTACTTCCACGACGCCGAGCTCACCGACAACCCGCCGGTGCCGGCGGGCGAGGCCAAGACCCTGGGGGCGCCGGACGCCAACCCCTACACCTGGCAGCGCCACGTCCATGACCTGAGTCGCCCGGAGAACCTCGACTTCCTGCGTGAGCTGCGCGCGCTGATGGACGACTTCCCCGGCACCACCACGGTGGGCGAGATCGGCGACGACAATCCGCTGGCGCGCATGGCCGAATACACCGCGGGCGGCGACAAGCTGCATATGGCCTACACCTTCGACCTGCTCAACGCACCCCACTCGGCGGCCTATATCCGCGAGGTGCTGGAGCGCTTCCAGCGCCTGGCCGGCGATGCCTGGCCGTGCTGGGCGCTCTCCAACCATGACGTGGTGCGCAGCGCCAGCCGCTGGGGTGCGGACGAGGATCCCCTCGCCTATCCCAAGGTGGCCCTGGCCCTGCTCTTCTCGCTGCGCGGCAGCGTCTGCCTCTACCAGGGCGAGGAGCTGGGCCTGATGGAAGCCGAGGTGCCCTTCGAGCGCATCCAGGACCCCTACGGCAAGGTGCTGTGGCCGGAGTTCAAGGGGCGCGACGGCTGCCGTACCCCCATGCCCTGGGAGCCTAGCGGGAATGGCGGCTTTACCGCCGAGGGCGTCGAGCCCTGGCTGCCGCTGGAGGCCCGCCAGTTGCCGCTGGCCGTGTCGCGACAGCAGGACGACGCGGCGTCGGTGCTCAGCGCCACCCGCCGCCTGCTGGCCTTCCGCACCGCCCACCCGGCGCTGTTCGATGGCGACCTGAGCCTGGTCGACGTCGGCGAGGAACTGCTCGGCTTCGTGCGCGAGAAGGGCGAGGAGAAGCTCCTCTGCGTCTTCAACCTCACCGGCCAGGCCCGCGAGACCCGGCTGCCGATGGCGGTGAACCAGGCCCTCGAGGGACATGGCTTCAGCGCCGAGCTCGACGGCGAGACCCTGCGCCTGCCGCCCTACCAGGCCGCCTGGTTCGCCCTCTGAGCCACACTCATAACAACAGGCCGGCCCGGGCGAGGACACCCACCACCGGGCCGGCAAGGAGACACCCCATGGCAAGCGTCACCCTCGACAAGGTCAACAAGGTCTTCGGCCACACCCATATCATCAAGGACGTCGACCTGGATATCGGCGACGGCGAGTTCGTGGTCTTCGTCGGCCCCTCCGGCTGCGGCAAGTCCACCCTGCTGCGGCTGATCGCCGGGCTGGAATCGATCAGCGACGGCGAGCTCTCCATCGGCGAGACGGTGGTCAACGACCTGCCGCCCCGCGAGCGCGGCGTGGGCATGGTCTTCCAGTCCTATGCGCTGTATCCGCATATGACCGTCTACGAGAACATGGCCTTCGGCCTCAAGCTCGCCAAGGCCGCCAAGGAGACGGTCCACGAGCGGGTCATGGCCACCGCCCGCATCCTGCAGCTCGAGGAGCTGCTCGAGCGCAAGCCCAAGGCGCTCTCCGGCGGCCAGCGCCAGCGCGTGGCCATGGGCCGCGCCATGGCCCGGGAGCCGCGCATCCTGCTGTTCGACGAGCCACTCTCCAACCTCGACGCCTCGCTGCGCGTGCAGATGCGCAACGAGATCGCCCGCCTGCACCAGCGCCTCGCCTCCACCATGATCTACGTCACCCACGACCAGGTGGAGGCCATGACCCTGGCCGACAAGATCGTGGTGCTCAATGCCGGCCGGGTCGAGCAGGTGGGCACGCCTCATGAACTCTACCAGCGTCCGGCGACCCGCTTCGTGGCCGGCTTTATCGGCTCACCGACCATGAACTTTATGCCCGCCGAGCTCGTCGCCGGAAGCGACGGGGGATGTCGGGTACGTACCGCCGGCATCCATGAGCTGGCGCTGCCCCAGGACACCGCCCGGCACGCCGCCGGCGAGGCGCTGACCCTGGGCGTGCGTCCCGAGCACCTGGCCCTGGCGCCGGCCTCCGGCGACAACGCCTTCGAGATCGTCAACGTCGAGTACCTGGGCAACGAGGTCTATGTCTACCTGGAGCCCAAGGCCGGCGAGACCCTGCTGATCCACCGCAGCGAGGCCCCCAGCCAGTGGCAGGTCGGCCAGAAGGTGGCCCTCACGCCGGACCCCGAGCACGTGCATCTGTTCGATGCCGACGACCGGGCGCTGGGCGTCGCGACCGCCCGGGCCGTGGCCTGATAGCAGCACAGGATACTCGACAGGAGAGAGTCATGACGGCACGACAACTGGCCGGCGACCCGGACTGGTGGCGCGGCGCGGTGATCTACCAGGTCTACCCGCGCAGCTTCCAGGACACCAATGGCGACGGCATCGGCGACCTCCAGGGCGTGATCGAGCGGCTCGACTACATCGCCTCGCTCAACGTCGACGCCATCTGGCTGTCGCCCTTCTTCACCTCGCCGATGAAGGACTTCGGCTACGACGTCAGCGACTACCGCGGCGTCGACCCGATCTTCGGCACCCTGGACGACTTCGACCGCCTGGCGGCGGCGGCCCATGCCCGGGGCCTCAGGGTGACCATCGACCAGGTGCTCTCCCACTCCTCGGACCGGCACCCCTGGTTCCAGGAGAGCCGGTCGAGTCGCGACAACCCCCGCGCCGACTGGTATGTCTGGGCCGATGCCCGGCCCGACGGCGCGCCGCCCACCAACTGGCAGTCGGTGTTCGGCGGCAGCGCCTGGCAGTGGGACACCCGCCGCTGCCAGTACTACCTGCACAACTTCCTGGCCAGCCAGCCGGACCTCAATTTCCGCAACCCCGAGGTGGTCGAGGCGATCCTCGGCGAGGTGCGCTTCTGGCTCGAGCGCGGCGTCGATGGCTTCCGCCTCGACGCGGTCAACTTCTGCACCCACGGCGAGTTGAAGGACAACCCGCCCCGGGAGGAGATCGTCGAGGGCTTTATCGGCGTGCGCCCCGACAACCCCTACGCCTTCCAGCGCCACCTTCACGACAAGACCCAGCCGGAGAACCTGGCCTTCCTGGAGCGGCTGCGCGCCCTGCTCGACGAGTACCCGGGCACCACCACCATCGGCGAGGTGGGCGACGACGACTCGCTGGGCGTGATGGCGGAGTACACCCAGGGCGGCAAGCGCCTGCACATGTGCTACTCCTTCAACCTGCTGACCGAACGCGCCGCGCCGGAGGACCTGCTGGCCCCCCTGACCGAGATGGAGGCACGCATCAAAGACGGCTGGCCCTGCTGGGCGCTGGGCAACCACGATATCACCCGTGTCGCCACGCGCTGGAAGGCCGCCGGCGATATGGCCAGGCTGCGCCTCTACCTGGCCTTCCTGCTCACCCAGCGCGGCAGCGTCTGCCTCTATCAGGGCGAGGAGCTGGGCCTCACCGAGGCGGAACTGGCCTTCGAGCAGTTGGTCGACCCCGCCGGCATCACCTTCTGGCCCAGCTACAAGGGCCGCGACGGCTGCCGCACCCCCATGCCCTGGCACGGGGACGAAGTGCATGCCGGCTTCTCGAGCACCGCGCCCTGGCTGCCGGTGCCCGACGCCCACCTTGGCCTCGCCGTCAACCGCCAGGAGCGCGATCCCGACTCGCTGCTCAACGCCACTCGCGCCTTGCTGGCCTTCCGCCGCACCCAGCCGGCCCTGGTCAAGGGCGAGATCCGCTACCACCCGCTGCGTGACGAGGTGCTCTGCTTCGAGCGCCGTCACGGCGACGAACGGCGGCTGGTGGCGCTGAACTTCGCCGGCGAACCCCGCAGCCTGAGCGCCCCGCCCGAGGCCAGGGCGCTGGAGGAAGCCCCGCTCCTGGTCAACGGCCACTGGGCGGCGGGGAGACTCGAGCTGCCCGCCTACGGTATCGCCATCGCCGGCGTCCCCGCCGCCGCCGGCCCCTGGTCACCCTGACCGATAGCGCCTACCCAACAACCACAACACGAGGCTCGTTGCCCATGATTGCTATTTCTCGCACCGCTCCGGTACGCCGCCTGCTCGGCGGCCTGCTGCTCGGCGGCCTGCTGCTCGGCGGCCTGCTGCTCGGCGGCTCGGCCCTGGCCGCCCAGCCTGCCCTGGCGGAGGAGATCTCCATCGCCTGCGGCGCCGGCGACGCCGCCGATTATTGCCCGATCGCCGCCCGCCAGTGGGCCGAGCAGACCGGCCACGAGGTCAACATCGTCTCCACCCCCAACGACACCACCGAGAAGCTGTCGCTCTACCAGCAGCTACTGGGCAGCCAATCCAGCGATATCGACGTGATCATGGTCGATATCGTCTGGCCGGGCCTGCTCGCCGACCACCTGGTGGACCTCTCCGAACACCTGCCGGAAGACGCCACCGCGGGTTTCTTCCCGGCCCTGGTGGAGAACAACACCGTCGACGGCAGGCTGGTGGCCATGCCCTGGTTCACCGACGCCGGCCTGCTCTACTACCGCCAGGACCTGCTGGACGAGTACGGCTTCGAGGTCCCCGAGACCTGGCAGGAGCTGACCGAGATCGCCCAGGCGGTCCAGGCCGCCGAACGCGAGGCGGGCAATGACGACTTCTGGGGCTACAGCTTCCAGGGGCGCGCCTACGAGGGGCTGACCTGCAACGCCCTGGAGTGGGTGGTGAGCCACGGCGGCGGCACCATCGTCGATGCCGAGGGCAACGTCACCATCGACAACGCGCGGGCCGCCGAGGCCCTGGACCTGGCCGCCTCCTGGATCGGCACCATCACCCCGGAGGGCGCGCTCAACCACACCGAGGAGGAGACCCGGGGGATCTTCCAGTCCGGCAATGCGCTCTTCCTGCGCAACTGGCCCTATGTCTGGTCGCTGGCCAGCGGCGAGGGCAGCGCGGTGGCCGGCAAGGTCGGCATGGCCCCGCTGCCCCACGGCCCCGAGGGCGAGCCGGCGGCCACCCTGGGTGGCTGGAACTGGGCCGTGTCGCGCTACTCCGAGCACCCGGGGCTCGCCGCCGACCTGGTCGCCTTCATCACCTCCGAGGCGCAACAGAAGGCCCATGCCATCCAGATGGGCATGAACCCCACCATCGAGGCGCTCTACCAGGACGAAGAGGTGCTGGCCAGCAACCCCTCCATGAGCGACTTCTACGCGACCCTCACCAACGGCGTGCCACGCCCCGCCACGGTCACCGCGACCGACTACCCGCGGGTCTCCAACGCCTTCTTCAACCGCGTGCACGAGGTGCTCTCCGGCAATCAGGACGGCGCCGCCGCGGTGCAGCAGCTCCAGGGCGAGCTGCGCCGTCTCAGCCGCCGCTGGTAAGCCGGCTTTCCTCTCACCCAGGACCCGGGGAGGGCCGCCGGCCCCTCCCCCCAGACTTCGAGGCTTCCATGACCCTGTCCCAGCAACGCCCGCACGACCGCCACGACTGGTGGCGCGGCGCCACCCTCTACCAGATCTACCCGCGCAGCTTCCTGGATGCCAACGGCGACGGCATCGGCGACCTCAAGGGCATCACCGCAAAGCTCGACCATGTGGCGAGCCTCGGCGTCGACGCCATCTGGCTGTCGCCCTTCTTCACCTCACCGATGGACGACTTCGGCTATGACGTCGCCGACTACTGCGACGTCGACCCCATGTTCGGCACCCTCGACGACTTCCGCACCCTGGTCGAGCGCGCCCACGCCCTGGGCCTGCGGGTGATCATCGACCAGGTGCTCTCGCACAGCTCCGACCAACATGCCTGGTTCCAGGAGAGTCGCCGGGATCGCACCAATCCCAAGGCCGACTGGTACGTCTGGGCCGATCCCCGGCCCGACGGCACGCCCCCCAACAACTGGATGGCGGCCTTCAGCGGCCGCGCCTGGACCTTCGACGCGCGGCGCCGCCAGTACTACCTGCACAACTTCCTGCCCAGCCAGCCGGACCTCAACTTCCACCACCCCGAGGTGCAGCAGGCGCAGCTCGACAACCTGCGCTTCTGGCTGGAGCTCGGCGTCGACGGCTTCCGCTTCGACGTGGTCAACTACTTCTTCCACGACCCGGCCTTGACCGACAACCCGCCGATGCCCCGCGAGCGGGTCCAGCCCGGCAACCCCCAGAGCTACCAGTTCCAGCGCCACAATATCGAGCAGCCCGAGAACCTCGCCTACCTGGAGCGCATCCGCGCCCTGCTCGACGAGTATCCCGGCGCCACCAGCGTGGGCGAGATCGCCGGCAACGACCAGTTGCCGACCATGGCCGCCTATACCGCCGGCGACAGCCGCCTGCATATGGCCTACACCTTCGACCTGCTGGACAGCACCGGCGACGCCGGCGCACTTCACGAGGTCCTGGCGCGCTTCCGTGAGTTGGGCGACGACACCTGGCCCTGCTGGGCGCTCTCCAATCACGACGTGGTCCGGAGTGCCACCAGTTGGGGCGAGGCGCGGGCCCTGCTGGCGCTGGCCGTGCTCTGCTCGCTGCGCGGCAGCCTGTGCCTCTACCAGGGCGAGGAGCTCGGCCTGCCCGAGGCCGAGCTGGCCTACGAGGATCTCCAGGATCCCTTCGGCATCAACCTCTGGCCGGAGGTCAAGGGCCGCGACGGCTGTCGCACGCCGATGGTCTGGACGGACGACCCGAATGGTGGCTTCAGCCCCGAGGGCGTCGCCCCCTGGCTGCCGGTCGACCCGCGCCACCGGCCGCTGGCCGTGGCCCGCCAGGAGGCCGACCCCGACAGCCTGCTGGCCCGCGTCCGCCAGCTGCTGCGGCTGCGCGGTGACAGTGAGGTGCTGCGCCGGGGTGAGCAGACCCTGATCGATCCCGCTTCCCTGCCCGACGACATCTTCGCCGTGCTGCGTGATGACGGCGATCGGCGCCTGCTGTGCCTGGCCCATCTCGGCCGACAGGGTGCCACGATGGCACGGCTACGCCTCGACGCCCTGGTGCCCGGCGCCAACGGCTGGTCGAGCCTGGCCCTGCCGGGCATGGCCGCGCCCCAGCTGGAGGGACGCGAGCTCGAACTCTCCCCCGGCCAGGCGACCTGGCTGGCCATCGCCTGAGCCACCCGCGGTCGGCGACTGCCTCGACGCCGACCGCACTGGCGGCCCAGGGCCCGACGCGCTATGCTAGGCTGCTAACTAAATCGTTACAGGGAAGCGCTGATTTATGTCGCGAGCGATGAGAGGTTGGCTGCCGCCGGAGCGCAAGAACCGGAGTTTACGCGGTGTTAAATGAGGATTCTGAGCACCGCCGGCAGTCAAGATATCGAGCGCAGTAATAAATCAGTGTTTCTATAGCCTTCGAATGGAGACGCCCTCCGTGCCCCCCTCCCGCCGCATCACCCTGAAGGACCTGGCCCGCGAGCTCGGCGTCTCCACCGCCACCGTGTCCAACGCCTTCAACCGCCCGGACCAGCTGTCGCCAGCCCTGCGCGAGCGCATCCTCGGCGAGGCCCGGCGACTGGGGTATCGCGGCCCGGATGCCAAGGCGCGCAGCCTGCGCACCGGCCGCACTCGGATCATCGCCGTGATCCTCGCCGAGAGCCTGACCTACAGCATCAATGATGCGGTAGCCAGCGAGCTGCTCTCGGGCATCGCCGAGGTGCTGGATGCCCATGGCCATACCCTGCTGCTGCTCTCGGGCCGTCAGCACGCCTCTCAGACGCCCGGCTCGGCCAGCATAGCCGATGGCTTTATCGCCTACGGCCTGATGCCGCCGGGCCTGATGGCCTCCGCCGACCTGCCCGCCCAACGCCCACTGGTGGCGATAGACTTCAGTCCCGAGGGCTATCCCACCGTGCATATCGACAATGAGCCTTCGAGCTACGCCATCGCCCGACACGCCCTGAGGAAGCCAACGCGTCGGCCGGCGATCGTCAGCCTGCGGCTCACCGAGTCCCCCTGCAATGGCCGGGTCACGGAGGACCACACCCTACTGCCCCCCGAGAGTTCCATCACCCGTTCACGACTGGCGGGTTTCTATCGGGCCCTCGAGGAGCAGGGTTTCACGCCCTCGGACGTGCCGCTGTGGAATATCGAGGAGAACACCCACGAGGTATGCGCCCCGGTGCTCCAGGAGATCCTCGATCTGCCCGACGCCGAGCGCCCCGACCTGCTGCTGTGCATGTCCGACCGCATCGCCCTGACCGCCCTGACCCTGGCCGAGGGGCGTGGGCTACGGGTGCCCGAGGACCTGCGCATCACCGGCTTCGACGGCATCGCCGAGGGCCAGTACCGGGCCCCGCGCCTGACCACGGTGCGCCAGGACAGCGTCGAGAAGGGGCGCATCGCGGCGCGCATGATCCTCGGCCTCGACGAGCCCCGCTCGCAGACCCTCGCCACCGAGCTATGGCTCGGCGATAGCTGTCCCTGAAGGGCTTGCAAATTCCCTGCATAATGGCTGACCAAAGTGTGCACCCCCGGATGGCATACTGATTCGTCATCCCGCCCCTGGAGACGCCTCGATGCGGCTGCCCCGCTATCTGCTATCGCGCCTCGGTTTCAAGCTCTTCGCCGTGATCCTGGTGGTCAATGTGGCCACCTCGGCGCTGCTCTTCGTGGGCGTCTCCCGCAGCCTCGACCAGGGCTTTATCGACTACCTGGAGACCACCCAGGCCAACCGCGCCCGCCAGCTCGCCGAGTCCCTGGGGGAAGAGTGGCAGCGCCGCGGCAACTGGCAATGGCTGCGCGAGACCCACTGGGCCTGGTACCGCCTGGTGCGTCAGCAACTGATGGCCGGCCGCGACGAGCCCCGCGGCCTGGAACGGCGCCTGGAGCGAGACCTGAGCAACGCCCGGGACTTCGTGCTCAACGACGCCCAGGGCCTGCCGGTGATCGGCCTCCAGCAGCACCCGGACGAGGAGGAGGCGCCGGAACTGGTCTGGCTGCCCATCGAGAGCGACGGTGAGAAGGTCGGCTCCCTGGGCTACCGGCGCCCCGAGTCGTTGATGGCGCGCATGGACCATGTGTTCCTGGAGCGCCAGCAGCGCAACCTCGGCATCATCGTCGCCTCCCTGGTGGTCGCCTCGCTGCTGCTGGCCGGCGGCCTCTCCTGGTGGCTGGGGCGCCGCACCGGCGGCATGGCCCTGGCCACCCGGCGCCTCACCGAGGGCGACTACAGCATGCGCCTGGCCGAACGCGGCCACGACGAGCTGGCCCGCCTGGCCCACGACTTCAATGTGCTGGCGGCGACCCTGGAGGCCAACCGCCAGGCCCGCAGCCGCTGGGTCTCGGATATCGCCCACGAGCTGCGCACCCCCCTGGCGGTGCTGCATGGCGAGATCGAGGCGATGCTGGACGGTATTCGCCCCCTGAACGAGACCAGCCTGCACTCCCTGGCCCAGGAGGTGGCACAACTGGAACGCCTGGTGGCCGACCTGCGCCTGCTCGCCCAGAGCGATGCCGGCGCCCTGGAGGCCTCCCTGGCCCCCCTGGACCTGAGTGACTGCCTGGCCGGCCGACTGGAGGAGGCCCAGGGCTGGCTGGATGATCGCGGCCTGACCCTGGAGACCCATATCCAGGGCCCGGCGCCGATCCGCGGCGATATGCAGCGCCTGCGCCAGCTGTGGACCAACCTGCTCGACAACAGCTGCGCCTACACCGAGGCCCCGGGCCGACTACGGGTGGGCCTGACCCAGGACGCCGAGCGGGTGCGGGTGACCTGGGAAGACAGCGCCCCCGGCGTCCCCGAGGCGGCCCTGACGCGGCTCACCGAGCGCCTCTACCGGGTCGAGGGCTCCCGCAACCGCGCCAGCGGCGGCAGCGGCCTGGGGCTGGCCATCGCCAAGGCCCTGGTCACCACTCATGGCGGGCGCATGCACGCCTCCACGTCACCGCTGGGCGGGTTATGCTGGACCCTCGACTTCCCGCGCCTGACGGAGGAGACCCGATAAGCCATGTCTGACGGAGAAGACGCCATGCGCCCAAACGACACCATCCTGGTGGTGGAAGACGAGCCCAAGATCGCCCAACTGGTGGGCGACTACCTGGCGGGCAACGGTTTCGCCTGGCACCACCTCGCCCATGGCGATGCGGTGATTCCCTGGCTCGGCGAGCAGGCCCCGAGCCTGGTGCTGCTCGACCTGATGCTGCCCGGCACCGACGGCCTGACCCTGTGCCGGGAGATCCGCGCCCGCTGGCCGGGGCTTCCGGTGATCATGCTCACCGCCCGGGTCGAGGAGGTGGATCGCCTGCTGGGCCTGGAGCTGGGCGCCGACGACTATATCTGCAAGCCCTTCAGCCCCCGGGAGGTCGTGGCGCGGATCAAGGCGGTGCTGCGCCGCAGCCGCGCCCAGGATGCCCCTCCGGCGGATAACGGCCTGAGCCTCGACGACGAGGGCTGGCGGGCCCTGGCCGATGGCCACGACCTGGAACTGACCGCGGTGGAGTTCCAGCTGCTCAAGGTGATGATGCAGGCCCCGGGACGCATCTTCTCCCGGGATCAGCTGATGGATCATATGTACCGGGATCACCGGGTGGTCTCGGAACGCACCGTGGACAGTCATATCAAGAAGCTACGCAAGAAGATCGCCGAGATCTGGCCGGAGCGAGAGATCATCCGCTCGGTCTATGGCGTCGGCTATAAATACCAGCCGGAAGAATGAGCCGGCATATCGGCAAGCGGTGAAATAAGGTCGCCGCTTCCCCGAAGCTTGCACCCTCCCTGCACAAGCGGCGACGACACTGGGGGCATCGACACACCGCAAAGGAGACGTTCGATGCCGATCACCCGCAAGTTACTGATGCCCGCCCTGCTGACCCTGGCCATCGCCCCCCTGTCGCTGACGGCCCTGGCCGATGGCCAGCGCGGCGGCCACCACGCTGGCCATCATGACGCCGGCCCCCGCCACGAGGCCCTACTGGAGCGCCTCGACCTGGACGCCGAGACCCGCGCCGCCATCGACGAGGCCCGTCGGGCTCACCACACGGCGCTGCGCGAGCTGCATGCCGAACACCGCGCCGAGGTGGAGGCGCTGCTTAGCGAGGAGCAGCGTCAGGCCCTGGCCGAGGCCCGTCAGGAACATCGCGAGCAGCGCCGTGCCGCGATGCAGGAGCGCCTGGATGCCCTGATCGACGGCTGGGAGCTCTCCGACGCGCAGCGTGAAGCCCTGACGGAAACCCGCGCCACCATCGCCAGCGACCTGGCCGACTTCCGCGACCGGGAGTTCGATGACCGGGAGGCCCGCCGAGCGGCCATGGGAGAGCTGCGTGAATCTCACCACGCCGCCCTCGCCGAGATCCTCGACGAGGCCCAGCTCGACGAGCTCAAGGAGGCCATGCGCCCCGAGCGTGGTGAGCGTCACGGCAAGGGCCGTGGTCACCGCCACCACGACGCCTGACCCACGCTTCCCTCACCCCACGACGCCCGGCCCCTGCCGGGCGTCGTCGTTTCTCCCTCTCCCGCCCTCTCCTTACCTCGGGTTGAAGATCCATCGAGAAGTGCGTATTTTATTTGAACGGGCAATCAATAAAAATCCATTATGCATTAGCGATTGCCGGTCGCCTCGTCGACCGTGCCAGGGAAGCCCACCGGCTCCCCACTTGCCCCGACGCGACGCTTATCGCGTGTCTTGTATCCCGTTGCGACCTTGGCCGGCCCAGAGGCAGGCAGGGCGATGAGATCACCGCTATTTTAATTGCGTGTTCAATCAAAATAACGACGATCCCAACCCCTGCACCCGGCCCCCTCGGTGCGAGACACAATATCAATAACTCAGGGAGTCCCCCATGAATCAAGACAACCAGCGACGAGACCGGCTCAACCCCGCCGTCTTCCACGGCTCGGTGGCCGGCATCCTGGTCTTCCTCGTCCTCACCATGACCTTCACCGAAGAGGCCGGCGCCTTCTTCGACGCCGCCCTGGCCTGGGTCAACCAGACCTTCGGCTGGTACTACATGCTGGCCGTGGTGGCCTACCTGGTCTTCGTGATCCTGATCGGCTGCTCGCGCTTCGGCAGCATCCGCCTGGGCCCCGACCATGCCCGTCCGGAATTCTCGCTGCTCTCCTGGTCGGCGATGCTGTTCGCCGCCGGTATCGGCATCGACCTGCTGTTCTTCAGCGTCGCCGAGCCGGTGGCCCACTACCTGGCGCCGCCGGACATGACCCCGGAAAGCCAGGAGGCGATGCGCGCCGCCGTGGTGCAGACCTTTATGCACTGGGGCCTCTCCGGCTGGGGCCTCTATGTGCTGATGGGCATGGCCCTGGCCTACTTCAGCTACCGCCACCGCCTGCCGTTGGCGATCCGCAGCGCCCTCTACCCGCTGCTGGGCAAGCGCATCCATGGCCCCATCGGCCATGCGGTGGATATCACCGCGGTGATCTCCACGGTGTTCGGCATCGCCACCAGCCTGGGCATCGGGGTGATGCAGCTCAACTACGGCCTCAACTACATGTTCGATGTGCCGGAGAGCCTCTCGGTGCAGGTGATCCTGATCGTCCTGGTGGTGATCATGGCCACCATCTCGGTGGTCAGCGGCGTGGAGAAAGGCATCCGCCGCCTCTCCGAGTTCAATATGCTGCTGGCCCTGGCCCTGCTGCTGTTCGTGCTCTTCCAGGGCCACACCCTGCAGCTGCTCGACAAGCTGGTGAACAACGCCGGCGACTACTTCGCCGGCTTCGTGGCCAAGAGCTTCGACACCTATGCCTTCGCCGGCGAGGAGGCCAACGACTGGAAGATGTGGTGGACCATCTTCTTCTGGGGCTGGTGGATCGCCTGGACGCCCTTCGTCGGCCTGTTCCTGGCGCGCATCTCCCGCGGACGCACCATCCGTGAATTCGTCGCCGGGGCCCTCGGCATCCCGCTGGCCTTTATGATGGTGTGGATGTCGGTGTTCGGTAACAGCGGCATCGAGCTGGTGGCCCAGGGTGCCGTGGAACTCGGCGAGCAGGCCATCAATACGCCCCAGACCACCATGTACACCCTGCTGGAGTCCTACCCCTGGGTGGGCCTGACCGCCGCCGTGGTGACCATCCTGGGCATCGTCTTCTTCGTTACCTCGGCGGACTCCGGGGCCCTGGTGCTGGCCAACTTCACCTCCATCCTCTCCGACGTCAACCACGACGCTCCGGTGCGCCTGCGCATCTTCTGGTCGGCGGTGATCGGCCTGGTCACCGTGGCCCTGCTGATGGCCGGCGGCCTGGCGGCCCTGCAGAGCGCCGTGGTGGTCACCGCCCTGCCCTTCTCGGTGGTGATCTTCGCCATCATGGCGGGGCTCTATCGGGCCCTGCGCCTGGAGGGCGACAAGGCCGATGCGCGGCGCCGCATCGCCGGCACCGCCCCCGGCGGCGACTGGCGCGAGCGCCTCGACCGGGCCCTGGACGCCTCCAACCGGGCCGGCGCCGCCGCCACCATCGAGCACGCCATTCGCCCGGCCCTGACCCAATTCGCCCAGGAGCTGGAAAGCCGCGGCCAGAGCGCCAGCGTCAGCGAGGAGCAGGTCGAGGACGAGCCCCTGCCGCGACTCACCCTGCAGGTGGACTTCGACGAGGCTCAGAGTTTCGTCTACCAGATTCGCCCCCACCGCATGCGCGCCCCGAGCTTCCTGCCGGCGGATGACGACTATTACCTGCGCCTGGACGTCTATCTGGCCGAGGGCGGCCTGGGGCAGGACCTCAACGGCCATACCCGTGGCCAGGTGATCAGCGACGTGCTGGCGGAGTATGAGCGCCACCTGGAGTTCCTGGCCCTGTCCCGCTCCGATAGCGCCAATGTCCACGCCATGCCCGGCGCCATCGGCGACCTGGGCTAACCGCCACTCGCCATGGCATCGACGCTAACGGCGGCCCCGAGGGGCCGCCGTTAGCGTATCCAAGCGCCACCGCCTGAGCCGCCTACTGGGAGGTCACCGTGGTGGGCTGATCTTCCGCCCCGGCGAACACCACCAGTACCTTGGCGTCGCTGTCCGTCATATTGAAGAGCTGGTGATCCCGGTTGAGGGCCTCGATATAGGCCTCTCCTGCACCATAGACATGGGGGTCGCCACCCTCGGTGCGCAGTTCGACCTCGCCCTCGAGGATATAGACGTAGACGGGCACCGGATGCTGATGCAGGGGCGTGCGACCGCCGGGCTCGATGGTACCGATCACCGAGACGATCTCCGCGGTTCCCTGGGGCCAGGCGATCGGATCGCCGTCACGGGTGGTGGTCGTTCGCAGTACCGGCTCGGCCTCGAAGCCGGCCGGCAGGGCATCGTCCTGAGCCAGGGCCGCGGTGATGGGCAGGGCGATGGCCAGGCCCAGGGTCAGTGCCGACAGCTTGATGATGGTTTTCATCGGAGTCTCCTCTCTCGGATAGCGGCTAGGCCTTGATGGCCAGCAGCGAGATACTCTTGACGCCATAGGTCTCGCCGGCGCCCCTGGCGGAATCGGTCAGGAAGCGGTACTCGGGATGCTCGCGGACCCGCCGGATCGCGAACCCCGCCGCCTCGATGGCCGCCCGGTAGTCATCTTCCTGCATGGCGCCGCCGATGCAGGCGGCCCATAGGGTGGCGTTGCAGCTCACCCCGTCGGGCAACGGCGACTCGGTGACGATATCCGCCAGCGCCAGGCGGCCGCCGGGCCGGAGTACCCGGGCCGCCTCGGCGAAGACCCTGGGCTTGTCCGCCGACAGATTGATGACGCCGTTGCTGATCACCACATCCACGCTGGCGTCATCGAAGGGCGGCGCCTCGATATAGCCGGCGTGAAAGCTGACGTTATCGAAACCGCCCTGCCGCGCCAGGCGGGAGGCCTTGTCGCGCTGGGCCTCGGTCATATCGAGCCCCAGCACGCGTCCCCGGGGGCCGGTGGCCAGGGCGGCCAGCAGGCTGTCCAGGCCGGAGCCACTGCCCAGGTCGAGGATCGTCTCGCCGGGCTGGATCGCCGCCAGGTCGAGGAAATGGCCGACCCCGGCGAAGGAGTCGATGGCCGCGGCGGGAATGCGGTCCAGGGCCTGGGGGGCATAGCCCAGGCGCTCGGCCAGGGCGCGCCCCATCTCGAAGTGGAAGTCCCCCTCCGGGGTCTCGGCGACCTCGCGATACATCGCCTTGACCCGGGACTCGAGTTCGCCTCGATCCACCGCGGCCGGCGTCGTGATGGCCATGATGCGTCTCCTCTTCGGCTGTGAGTCACGACATGGTGAGCATGTCGTGGATCCCAGGACGCGCCTCGACGACGAAGGGTTCCCGGGCTCGCTTCGGGAACCCTACGCCCCCCGCCGGCGTCCTGGCGAGGCGCCCGACTTGCCGCCCCGGCGAGCCTGGCCCAGGCTCAGAGGTGCGCCATGTCCCTTGTCAGCCCCATTGTTGCTCCCGTCCCGGACGGCTCGGCCACCCGCCCCGGGGACGCGCGAGAAGGCACCATGACCTTGCAGCCGGCGACTCCCTCCCAACAGCGCCGCCAGTGGTTCCAGGCGCGGCTGGAGGCGGTCATGGATCGCCTCTACGGCCGCGCCCTGCGCCTGACCCGCCACCCGGACGATGCCGAGGATATCGTCGCCGAGGCGGTCGCCAAGGCGTGGACACGCCTCGACGAGCTGCGCGACCCGAGCCGCTTCGAGGGCTGGCTCTTCCATATCCTCACCACCACCTTTATCAGCGACTGGCGGCGACGCCGCTGTCGCCCCCAGGCGGACCTGAGCCTGGACGAGGCCCAGGAAAGCTTCTGCCTCTACGAACGCCTGCATCAACCCTTCCTGCTGTGGTGGGGGACCACCGAGGAGCGCTTCTTCAACGGCCTGCTCAAGGAGGAACTGGCGCGGGCCCTGGATGGCCTGGCCGACGACTTCCGGCTGGTGATGGTGCTGGTGGAGGTGGAGGGCCACACCTATGCCGAGACCGCCCAACTGCTGGGCATCCCGGTGGGCACGGTGCGCTCGCGGCTGAGCCGGGCCCGCGGCCAGTTGCAGCATCGCCTGTGGCTGCAGGCCAGGGAGCGTGGCCTGGTCGAGACCGACACACCGGAGGAGGGCGCCCCATGATGCCGAGAGAGCCGAGCTGCGAGGAGGTGATGGCGCGCCTCTTCGACTACCTGGACCAGGAGCTCGAGGCCCCCGACCGGGCGGTGATCGAACACCACCTGGCGCGCTGCCACGCCTGCTTCGGCCGCGCCGAGTTCGAACGCCGCCTGCGGGCGCGCCTCAGCGAGGCCATGGACACGCCGGCGCCGCCGCGCCTCAGGCGACGCCTGGAGCGCCTGCTGGATGAACTGGAAACCGCGAATTCCGATGCCCAAGGAGACTCCCCATGGTCGCCATCCTAGGCTACTCCCGCCGGCAGATCCTCGGCGCGGTACAGCAGATGTACGCCGAGGTCGCCCGTCGTCCCGAGGCGGGCTTCCACTTCCCGGTGGGGCGTAACGCCTGCGAGGCCCTGGGCTATCCGCCGGCCTGGCTGGACCGGCTCCCCGGCGCGGCGCTCGACGCCTTCGCCGGCGTCGGCTGCCCCTGGCGCGGCGAGGTGATCCGCCCCGGCGACCGGGTCCTGGATATCGGCGCCGGGGCCGGCGTCGACAGCCTGATCGCCAGGGAGCGGGTGGGGCCCGAGGGGCGGGTGTTCGCCCTCGACCTGACCGCCGCCATGACCCACAAGCTGCAGCGTACGATCCGCGAGCGGGGGCTCTCCCGACTGAGCGTGATCCGCGGCTCGGCGGAGCAGTTGCCCCTGGCGGATGCCAGCATCGACGGCATCACCAGTAACGGGGCCCTCAACCTGGTCCCGGACAAGCGCCGGGCGGTGCGCGAGATGTTCCGGGTGCTGCGCCCCGGCGGGTGGCTGCAACTGGCCGACGTGGTGATTCGTCGCCCGGTCTCGGTGGACTGCCACGAGGACCCGCGCCTCTGGGTGGAGTGCGTGGTGGGGGCCAGCGTCGACGAGGAACTCGTCGCCCTGTTCCGGGAGGCGGGCTTCGAGGCCATCGAGCCCCTGGGCGAACACGACTACTTCGCCCTGAGCCCCAGCCCCCAGACCCGGGAGGTGGCCCAGGGCTTCGGCGCCCGCAGCATGGAGTGGCGAATGCGCCGCGCCGAGACACCACCCAGCCCCTGGCAACGCGCCCGGCGACGACTCGACCCGCGCCGCCTATGGCGACGCCTGCGGGGGCATGGGTTGGCGGGACTGGCCGCCTTCGGCCTGGCCCTGCTCAGTTGCTATGGCACCCTGGCGCTGGTTGCCCTGTTGCCGCTGCTGGGCCTGCGGCCGAGCCTGAACGAGGGGCTCTGGGCCGGCACCATCGCCGCCTTTACCCTCTCGACCCTGGGGGTGCTGGCGGTCTCGGGGGGTCGCCACCGCCAGGCGTCCCCGGCCCTGCTCGGCCTGCTCGGCGCCCTGCTGGTGGGCTATGCCCTCTTCGTCAGCTACCTGGCCTGGCTGGAGCTTAGCGGCTTCCTGCTGTTGGGGGGCGCCGTACTCTGGGACCTGCGCCGGCGCCGACACCGGGAGGCCCAGCTGCTGGCCCTCTCCCGGGCCGGGGAGTGATAGCGTATCATGGGCCCAGCCCTGGCCCTTGAGGAAGTCCCCATGCTCGACGCTCGCCCCCGTCCCACCCGCTTCGCCGGCACCCTGCTGGGCCTGGCGACCCTGGTGCTGACCACCCTGGCGCCGGTCGCCCAGGCCGAGGAGTGGCCCCGAGGCCACTACCCGCTACCGGACCAGGGCAGCCTGATCGGCGAGCCCTATACGGTGACGGCGAGCCAGGAGGAGACCCTGCTGGATATCGCCCGGGAGCACGCCGTGGGCTACGAGGAGATCCGCCAGGCCAACCCGGATGTCAGCCTGTGGCTGCCCGGCGAGGGTACCGAGGTGGTGATCCCCGCCCAGCACCTGCTGCCGGACGCGCCCCGGGACGGCATCGTGATCAATATCGCCGAGCTGCGACTCTACTATTATCCCGAGGTGGGCGAGGGCGAGACGCCGCGGGTCGAGACCTACCCCATCGGCATCGGCCGCGAGGGCTTCGACACCCCCTTGGGCACCACCCGCACCACCATGAAGCTGGAAGACCCGGCCTGGTATCCCCCCGCCTCGGTGCGCGAGGAGGCCGCCGCCCGGGGCGAGGAGGCTCCCGCCGTGGTGCCGCCGGGGCCGGACAACCCCCTGGGCCGCCACGCCATCCTGCTGGAGATTCCCGGCTACCTGATCCACGGCACCAACCGCCCCGACGGCATCGGCATGCGCGCCAGTCGCGGCTGTATCCGCATGTTCCCGGAAGACGTGGAGGCGCTGTTCCGTTCGGTGCCGGTGGACACCCCGGTGCACCTGATCGACCAGCCCTTCAAGGCGGCCTGGCAGGACGACACCCTCTATGCGCAGTCCTTCGCCACCCCCGAGGTGGAGGAGCAGGCCCTGAGCCATCGACTGGAGGCCCTGGCCACCCTGGAGACGCTCAAGGCCGAGGCGGAGGTCACCATCGACTATGCCCAGTTGAGCGAGGCCCTGGATGCCGCCCCGGGCCGGATCGTCAGCCTGACCCCCAACGCCTGATCGAGCCCCGCCCATGGGGCTATCCAGCCCGAGACTATCCAGTCCGGGACTATCCAGTCCGGGACTATCCAGTCCGGGACTATCCAGTCCGGGACTATCCTCAAGGCAACGCCAGCGAGGAACGCCCCATGGATCATCCCCCGGAGTGGCAGGTCTCACAATGGCTCAATAGCGAGCGCCCCCTCGGCCTGGCCGAGCTGCGCGGCCGGGTGGTGCTGCTCCACGCCTTCCAGATGCTCTGCCCCGGCTGCGTGCTGCATGGCCTGCCCCAGACCCAGCGGGTGGCCCGGCTACTGGCCGGCACGCCGCTGACCGTGGTGGGGCTGCATACGGTCTTCGAGCACCATGCGGTGATGGGCCCCGCGGCCCTGGCGGTGTTTCTCGCCGAGCATGGCTACGACTTCCCGGTGGGCATCGACGCCCCCGGGCCCGCGGGCGATCCCCTGCCCCGCACCATGCGCGCCTACCAGTTGGAGGGGACCCCCAGCACCCTGCTCTTCGATGCCCGGGGGCGACTGCGCTATCGTCACTTCGGCGTCGAGGAGGACCTCAGGCTGGGCGCCCAACTGGGGCTGCTGCTGCAGGAGGCGGAGACCCAGGGCTAGGGGCAGGGGCCAGCGTCGAAGATGGCCAACTGGCTGGGCTGGCCGAGCGACTCGTGCCACTCGCCGATGCCCCCCAGGCGCAACCGATAGCCGTGGCGCCGCGCCACCCCCTGGGCCCAGGCGCGGAAGCGCGCGCGGCCCCACTCGAAGCGGTGGTCGGGGTCGCGGAACTCGCCGGGGGCCAGGCCGTAGAGGGGGTTGTAGTCGTGGTTGGGGGTGGTCAGCACCAGCCGCGCCGGGGCCAGCTCGGCGAAGACGCGGCGCTCCACCAGGGAGAGCGCCCCCGGCGGCATATGCTCCAGGGTCTCCACCATGGCCGCGGCCTCGAAGCCGGCAAGCTCGGGCTGCGCCTCGGCATAGGAGCCACAGATCAGCCGCAGCCGCCCGCCGCCGGCCTCGGGCCGGGCCGCCAGGCGCAGTTGGGCCTGGGCCAACAGCTCCCCGGACTGCTCCAGCCCCACCAGGGTCTCGAACCGGGGCTCCTGGAGCAGCAACTGCAATAGCCAGCCGGTGCCGCAGCCCAGGTCGAGCACCCGGCGGGCCCCGCTCTCCCGCAGCAGCCGCGCCACCTGCGCCAGGCGCTGGTGATGCAGATCGTCGTCGAGGCTATCGGACATGGCGGCTCCCTTGGGCGAGGCGTTCCCAGGGGACAGAGTGCCTGTTCGAGGGGCCAGAAAAAAGGGGACGCCCATGGCGTCCCCAAGTTTCCACACGACTTACCCCACCGACTCGCCGATCAGAAGAATCCCAGCGGGTTGATGTCATAGCTGACCAGCAGGTTCTTGGTCTGCTGGTAGTGTTCGAGGGCCACCTTGTGGGTCTCGCGGCCGACGCCGGACTTCTTGTAGCCACCGAAGGCGGCGTGGGCCGGGTACTGGTGGTAGCAGTTGGTCCAGACGCGGCCGGCCTGGATGCCGCGGCCCATGCGGAAGGCCACGTTGATGTCGCGACTCCAGACCCCGGCGCCGAGGCCGAACTCGGTGTCGTTGGCGATGGCCAGCGCCTCGGCCTCGTCCTTGAAGGTGGTCACCGCCACCACCGGGCCGAAGATTTCCTCCTGGAAGACGCGCATCCTGTTATGGCCCTTCACCAGGGTCGGCTGGATGTAGTAGCCCTGGTCGATGCCCGCCTCGAGACTCTCCTTGTCGCCGCCGGTGAGGAACTCGGCGCCCTCCTGGCGGGCGATCGCCATATAGGACATGATCTTGTCGAACTGCTCCTGGGAGGCCTGGGCGCCCACCTGCACCTCGGTGTCCAGGGGGTTGCCGCGCTTGATCTGACTGACCTTCTCCATGACCTTGGCCATAAAGGCGTCGTACATGGACTCCTGGATCAGCGCCCGGGAGGGGCAGGTGCACACCTCGCCCTGGTTGAAGAAGGCCAGCACCAGGCCCTCGGCGGCCTTGTCGATAAACTCGGGCTCGGCGTTCATGATATCGGCGAAGTAGATGTTCGGCGACTTGCCGCCCAGCTCCACGGTGGAGGGGATGATGTTCTCGGCGGCGCACTTGAGGATATGCGCGCCCACCGGGGTGGAGCCGGTAAAGGCGATCTTGGCGATCCGCGTGCTGGTGGCCAGCGCCTGGCCGGCCTCGGCGCCATAGCCATTGACAATATTGACCACCCCCGGCGGCAGCAGGTCGCCGATCAGCTTCATCAGTTCGAGGATCGAGGCCGGGGTCTGCTCGGCGGGCTTCATCACCACGCAGTTGCCGGCGGCCAGCGCCGGGGCCAGCTTCCAGGTGGCCATCAGCAGCGGGAAGTTCCAGGGGATGATCTGCCCCACCACCCCCAGCGGCTCGTGGAAGTGATAGGCCACGGTGTTGGCGTCGATATCGGCGGCGCTGCCCTCCTGGGCGCGGATGCAGCCGGCGAAGTAGCGGAAGTGGTCGACGGCGAGCGGAATATCGGCGTTGAGGGTCTCGCGCACCGCCTTGCCGTTGTCCCAGGTCTCGGCCACGGCCAGCGTCTCGAGATTCTGCTCGATGCGATCGGCGATCTTCAGCAGCAGGTTAGCGCGCTCGGCGGCGGAGGTCCTGCCCCAGGCCGGGGCGGCTTGGTGGGCGGCATCCAGGGCCAGCTCGATATCCTCGGCACTCGAGCGCGGGATCTCGCAGAACACCTGGCCGTTCACCGGGCTGACGTTGTCGAAGTATTGCCCCTTCACCGGCGGCACGAAGTCGCCGCCGATATAGTTGCCGTAGCGTTGCTCGAAGCTGATGACGGCACCGGCTTGACCGGGATTGGCGTAGATCATGGCGTAACTCCTGAGATTATCGTTGTTGAATCGGACACCTCCCAGTGTTGGCCAGCGGCGACGGTCGGGGCATCATGCCATGGCAGGAGGACGCCTCCTCCCTTGGGAGGAGGCGATAAACGACAACGAGGAGCGTCCATGCATAGGTTGCTGGTGGCCGACGACCACCCCCTGTTTCGCGAAGCGATCGTTGGCGTGATCGCCGCCGGCCTTGAGGCCACCGAGGTCCTGGAGGCGGCCAGCCTCGCGGAGGCGCTGCGCCTCGCCGAGACCAATGAGGCGCTGGACCTGGTGCTGCTGGACCTGGGACTGCCGGACGCCGATGGCCTGAGTGGCCTGGCCCGGCTGCGCGAGGCCGCGCCGGAGCTGGCGGTGGTCATCGTCTCCGCCGAGCAGCACCGGGCCACCGTGCTCGAGGCCCTGGAGCTGGGGGCCGTGGGCTATATCCCCAAGTCGACGCCCCGGGCGGCCCTGATCGACGCCCTGCGCCAGGTGCTCGACGGCCAGGTCTATCTGCCCCCGGCGATCATGCGACGGCCAGCGCCCAGCCGCCCCGCCCCGGTCACCGAGGAAGATCCCCTGACCGGGCTCACCGACAAGCAGCGGGAGGTGCTGACGCATATGGTGCGGGGGGAATCCAACAAGATGATCGCCTTTCGCCTGAATATCGCCGAGACCACCGTCAAGACCCATGTCTCGGCGATCCTGCGCAAGCTCAAGGTCAGCAGCCGGGTCCAGGCGATCCTGCTGGCCAGCGACTGGCTAAGGCGGGCCTGACTCCCCCCCGCCGGGGCGCTGCAAGGCGAGCATGGCCATCTTGAGGCGCAGCGGCTTGACCGGCTTGAGCAGGTAGCCATAGCCCCGGGCCCGGGCCGCGGCCTTGAGCTCGGCGTCGTGGTTGGCGGTGATCAGGATCACCGGCAGCCCGGGACACTCCCGGCGCAGCCGATCCGCCACCGCCAGGCCATCCGCCGCCCCCAGGTGATAGTCGACGATCAACAGGTCCGCCCTCTCGCCGCGCTCCAGGTCGTCGACCCGGGTCGCGGTCAGGGCGCGACAGCCCCAACCCTCGAGCAGCGCCGCCATGCCGGCGCAGATCCCCGGGTCATTATCGATCACCCAGGCCCGGAGCCCGGTCAGCGGCGCCTCCGCCCCGACCTCCGGCGGCGCCGGCGGATAGGCCCGCCCATAGGGCACCCGGATCGAGAACCGGGAGCCGTGCCCGGGCCGCGAGACCAGCCCCAGGGGGTGGTCGAGCAGGCCGGCGATGCGCTCGACGATGGCCAGCCCCAGGCCCAGGCCCCGATCGGCCCGGCCCCGGTCGGCGGGGCCACGGCGAAACTCCTGGAAGATCGCCCGCTGCTGGTCCTCGGCGATGCCGCTGCCGCTGTCGGCCACCCAGATTTCCAGGGCCTCGGCGCGGCGCCGACAGCCCAGCAGCACCCGCCCCGACGTCGTATAGCGGATGGCATTGCCGAGCAGGTTGCGCACCACCCGGGCCAGCAGGGTCAGGTCGGAGTCGATCACCGCCCGGCTCGGCACATAGCGGAAGTCGAGGCCCTCGGCGGCGGCCAGCTGGCGATGCTCCTCGGCCAGGACGTCGAGGAGCTCGCCGACCGGGAAGCTGCCGCGATCGGGGGTCAAGACCCCGGCATCCAGCCGCGAGATATCCACCAGGGTGCCCAGCAGCGCCTCCACGTCCTGCAGGGAGCGGCCGATATGCCACGCCAGGCGCCGCGGTTCCTCGGCCAGGGCCTGGGACTCCAGGGCGCTGGTGAACAGCCGCGCCGCATTGAGCGGCTGCAACAGGTCATGACTGACCGCGGCCAGGAACTTGGTCTTGGAGAGGTTGGCCGCCTCGGCCTCGGCCTTGGCTTCGCGCAGCGCCTCCAGGGTCTGGCGCAGGGCCTCGGTGCGCTCGCGCACCTGCTCGGCCAGCACCACCGTATGCTCGAAGGCGGCATAGGGCGCGGTGCCCGGCTGGGCGCTGGACTCCACCCGCTCGATCAGGGCGGC
Organism: Halomonas sp. H5; assembly: GCF_050613175.1. Classification (GTDB taxonomy): domain Bacteria; phylum Pseudomonadota; class Gammaproteobacteria; order Pseudomonadales; family Halomonadaceae; genus Bisbaumannia; species Bisbaumannia salifodinae. The sequence goes on along the minus strand of NZ_CP192510.1, from coordinate 1,031,417 downwards.
ACAGATGCGCCGCAGGCGGGCGTTCTCCTCGGCCAGCGCCTCGCGGCTCCCGCCCGCTTCAATCCCCGGCAGGTCCAAGGGCGACGCCGGTGAAGGTCTGGTTGATATGTCGGCCATGGTGCTGCTCCCCATAGGTATTGAAGCCGATCACCCGCCGCTCTTGCAGCAGGCGGGAGGCCGCTTCCTCCTGCCCCAGGGCCTCGATCTCCAGGCGCCGCAGGAAGCAGTCGCAGCCGATGATCAGCGTCGGCGGTCCCAGCCGCCGGGCCAGGGCATCCAGGGTGGCGGCCAGGTCCTCGAGGATCGGCGCCGGGGTCATGGCGGTGAGCACGATGCCGGTCTCCACCGCGCAGTAGAAGCTCAGGCTACCATCCGCATTGACGCCCTGGATGGAGCGCACGAAGCAATCCTCGCCGATGCGCACCGCCAGGGGATGGCGGGCGAAGACGCCGGCGTCCAGCGCCTCGGGGGCCAGCCCCACCAGCCGGGCATAGGCCTCGACGGCGGGCATGGCATTGAGCTCCAGCACCCGGCGTCGCTCCCGGTCGGCGCGGGTCACCACCAGCTTCTCGCCCCGCGGGCGCAGATGATGGGTGCTGAAGACCTCGAAGGGCAGCCGGGTATTGATGGCCACCACCACCGCGGCGCGGCCGTGAAAACGCCCCTCGCAGAACACATGGGTATGGGCCAGGTGATTGTCGTCCCCCGCCGAGCCACCGAAGCTGGGGATACTGCCCAGGGCCGCGTCCAGGGTCGCCAGCACCTGCTCCTCACGGCTGGAGAGGCCATCCAGCAGGGTCATCACGAAGGTCTGCTCGGCGATGGGCGCCAGGGCATGCCGTCGGCAGTCGGCCAGGAGGTCATCGCAGAGACGCTGGGCCTGGACCAGCTCGAAGGCCTCAAGATCCGTGATCAGGGCCAGGGAGACCGCGAAATGGCGGGCATCGAAGCCGATGGCGACGATACGCTCCCGGCCGTAGCCCTCGGCGGTGATCTCCCCGGCGGTGGTGCAGCCGGCCACGGGCACCTCGCCGAAGGCGGCGGTCAGCGCCTCGCCCAGGGCCGCCAGGGGATACTCGGCGCTGCAGAAGAACAGCACCAGGCCCAGCTGGGGATGACGCAGCGCCGCCGCCAGCTCGGCGGCGGCGGTCTGGGGGTCCCGGGCCCGGCTATCGGCCTGGCGCAGGGGTGGGGCGACGGTATCGCGCATGGCAGGGCATCCCTCTCGGTCTGCGGCCAGTCTAGCAGCCCCAGGAAGGCCGGGATAAGGAGGCCTAGGCCCTGAGTTAGTGCCAGAGTCGGACCAGGCCCCTCTTCCGGTACGCCGGGATAAGGCGACGCTTGCCCGGACTACGCCCTTAACTGGTGCCAAAGCCGCGCCAGGCGCCCCGTCCCGGTGCGGCCAGGGCGGGCATTGAGCCAGGGCGCCAGCCAGCGGGTCACCAGGGGGATAAACAGGAACACCATCACCGGGGTCAGCATCAGGGTGGTGGCCAGCACCCTGAGCACCAGGGGCAGGCTCGCCAGGGCCTCGCCGAACAGCAGTTGATGGCCCAGGGAGACCGGGAAGAAGGCCAGCCAGATGGCCACCGCCTGCTTCCAGCGCGGCGGGGTCTGGCCGCCGGCCGCGCGGAACCAGCTGTCGAGGCCGGTGGCGCGGTGCTCGTGGGGCGCCAGGTAGAGGCCTTCGCCGCGCGCGAGCCAGGCACGCCGGGAGGCGGAGTGTTCCCAGGCGTCGAGGGTCTCGGTATCGCTGAAGCGGAAGATGATCTGGTACTCGTCGTCGCCGGGGGGCGGCGCCAGCACGCCGGAGCCCAGGTAGCCGCGGAAGTCGGCGGCGAGCTCGCGGCCCTCGTCGAGCCAGGCCATGAAATCGGGGTAGCGGCCGCGGGCCACGCGGCGCGCCACCATCAGGGTCACGGGTGACATCGTGTATCTCCTCGATCCACACGGCGACCCGGGTAGGGTCGCCTCGGCAGTCGGGGCCGGGTAAGGCCCCCTGCATTGGGGATGCAAAAAGTACACCATTCCCCTCATCTTCTCCACCGTTAGGCGGTTACGGAATGAGGTGTGATGGCATTCAACTGACAGTCGAATCAATAAATATTATTTTCAAGAAAAAGGCTGGAAAGATCTTTGGATGCTTTTCTCAGGGGGGGATAAAACTTCCCCTTTATCCCTTCTCCAGGATAGGCTGATTTCATCCACACCACGTTCAGGCTCGCTTGTACATCGCCCATGACCATGATCGGAACCGCAATGGCATCAAGGTCCACTTCTTCGTCAGAGTGCAGCGTGGTAATGTCGGGTGCACGCTCTGCATACCCCTTGTCTCGTATATCGGTTAGCATGGCATCGATATACCGACGGTTGGAGACCAGCTCGGCCTCCTTTCCTCCACGTTTCTTCAGTGACTCCAGGATCATCTCAAGGCGCCTTGCATCGCAATGTGCAAGATAGGCTCTTCCCATCGCCGACATCAGGATACTCGGCTTGTAGCCAAGCACTTCCCGGTTGACCACGAACGGACTACGCCGCCTGGACGTTTCGATAATGGCCATACCCTCTCCATCATAGACGGAGATATCCGATGGCCACTGCAGCTCCTTCTGCAGCCTGTCCAGGACAGGCGCAGACACCTGCGCAATTGCATCTTCAACGCTGAGGCGCATCCCCAGGTCATGCAACTTGTAAGTCAGTCGATAGCGATTATCACCAATCCCCCGATAGACCCAATCCTCGCTCTCCAGTGTGGCGAGTATGCGAAGGATCGTCGCCTTGTCCATGCCCGTCGTTTCATGCAAGTCCTTCAGGCTTACCGGTGAATCTGCTGCATCAATGACATTGACGATCTTGAGTCCTCTGGCCAAGGCCTGAATAGTCTTGCTCATGCTGCCCCTCCACCACGCCCCGGGATATGGAACCGCCTTCGACCGGCACCATCGTAGCATACCTGCTGACGTCGGTAGTCTGGATCGAGACGGCTACCGGGCTCAAGCGACAGGCGTCGAATAGCAAACGGTCAGGGTTTCCCCTGACCACAGCAACATCATGATATTGTTGAGCTGAGCACTAGACATGTGCCTCATCCCAGTAGCCGATCAGGATGCCCAGGCTCTTCTCCTTGTCCCAGGTCGCCTCGACTCGCTCGTTGGCGACGGTGATTCTCGAGTGATGCCGCCTCGACCACTCGAAGATGGCCTTTTCCAACTTCAGGGCCACGTCCTCGTACCCCGGCTCTCCCCCCAGATCATGAAGCTCATCGGGATCTTTCTTCAGATCGAAGAGCAGGGGACGGAAGTTCTCCACCATGATGTACTTCCATCGCCCGTCATAGGCCATGATCATGCGGGCATCCTCGATCGGCACGTTCAGGTTGACCCGCGCCGGCCTCATCGAATAGTCGTATTCGGAGAACACACAGTCTCTCCAGTCCGATGGTGATAGGCGTCCATGCAGTATCGGTATCAGCGACCGCCCTTCGAGAACATGCGGCCTAGGCGCTCCCCCGAAGAATTCCAGGAAGGTTGGCGCCAGGTCGATGGCTTCGACCAAGAGATCCGAGGCGGTGCCACGGGTGGCATCGGCGGCTTCATCGGGGTCATAGACGATCAGGGGAATTCGCACCGAGGCATCATGAAACAGCTCTTTCTCGCCCAGCCAGTGATCCCCCAGGTAATCGCCATGATCCGAGGTGACGACAATTAGCGTATTATCCAGGTATGAGTTTTCCTCCAGCCAATCCAACAATACACCGATTTGATCATCGACCTGCTTGACGAGTCCCATATAGGCGGGAATAACCGTCTCTCGGACATGCTCCTGCGAAAAGCTTCGCGATACTTCCGACTGCATGAACTGCTCGAGTACGGGATGCGGGCTCCGTTTCTCGCCTTCCGAGCGAACGGCCGGCAGGACATCTTCCTTCCGGTACATGTCATGGTATGGCGCAGGTGCGATATACGGCCAGTGCGGCTTGATATAGGAAAGATGCAGGCACCAGGGCTGGTCACCGGCATCCTTGATGAAGTCGATGGCTCGCCGGGTCATATAGGGGGTTTCCGAATGCACCTCTTCCACACGCGCCGGATACTTGGCACTCTTCAGATACCATCCCGAGAGAAGTTCTCCATTCACTTCGGCCGCATTCGCCCACTCGTTCCAGGGATTCTTTCCTGGGTAGCCCATGGAGGACAAGTAGTCATTGTAGGGAGATCCCGGATCGTAAGGCCCATCGGGGTGCAGGCCATCATCCCGCTCATAAGGCTCGAACCCGCACTCCGATACCAGCACGCCAAGATCCGTATCCGGGGAGATACCCAGGCGTTCCATGCCACCAATATCGGCCTTCATATGCGTCTTCCCCACCAGTGCCGTACGAACTCCTAGGGGGCGGAAGTGGTCACCGAGGGTGGGTTCACCGACCTGAAGAGGAAATCCATTCCAGGTGGAACCATGCGACCGCACATAACGGCCGGTGTAAAAACTCATCCGCGAGGGGCCACAGATCGTGGATTGCGCATAGGCCTGGGTGAAACGAACACCGAGCTTCGCCAGTCTGTCGATGTTTGGCGTATGCAGATCAGGATGCCCATAGCAACTCAAGTAATCCCAGCGCAACTGATCGCACATGATAAACAGGACATTCTTGCTCATATTACACCTCTTAACTCAGCCCAGGCAGGAAAACCGCAATCTGTGGAAACAGGAAGACAAGGATCAGTGCCACGATATTGGCCAGGATAAAGGGTGTAACACCCTTGAATATCGTACCTATCCTGATATCGGGGAGAGTCGCCTTAACCGTAAAGACATTCATGCCGATAGGCGGCGTTATCAACCCCAGCTCGATCACGATAATCACCACGATACCGAACCATATCATGTCGACATTCAAGGCCAGCAGGGTGGGAATAAAAACCGGTATTACCAGAAACAGGATACCGATGCTTTCGAACACCATGCCGAGAAGGATGCAGATCACTGCAATCACGATCACCACCTGGAGGGCGCCGAGATCGAGGAAGTTGACGGCATCGACTAGCAGATAAGGAGCACCCACCATGTTCAGGTAGTTGGCAAACACCATGGCACCGGCGGCGACCGCCAGGATCATGGCGGTGGTGATCACCGCATCCACCAGGCAATCCAACAGCTCCCTGGTGCTGCGTAGCCGCCCCTTCATCCAGGCGAACAGCAAGGCTCCTCCGGCACCGACGGAGGCGGCCTCGGTGGGGGTAAAGATCCCGCCATAGATACCGCCGAGAATGATGCAGAACAGCAGGAAGACGGGCCACACCATCAGGGTGGTCCTGATGATCTTGCCCAGTGTGGAGGGGGCGGCCGCCGGACCCGACTCCGGTCTGAGTGAGGTCCAGGTCATGGCCACGATCAGATAGAGCACCACCAGCATGGCGCCCGGAATGATCCCGGCCAGGAACAGCTTGCCGATATCCTGTTCGGCGATGACCCCATAGATGATCAGGGGCACGCTGGGAGGAATCATGATGCCCAGGGTACCGCCTGCCGCTATGGCCCCCGTCGAAAGGCTGTCACAGTAGCGATATTGGCGCATGGAGGGCATCGCCACCTTGGACATGGTGGCCGCCGTGGCCAGCGAGCTGCCGCATACCGCCGAGAAGCCGGCACAAGAAAGGATCGTCGACATCGCCAGTCCCCCCCGGAATCGCCCCAGGGTGGCATAGCCGGCATCATAGAGTTCTTTCGCGATACCGGCCCGGAAGATGAAGTTGCCCATCAGGATGAAGATCGGGATGACGGCCAGGCTATCCTTGAGAAAGATATCCATCACCTGCTGGCTGGCCATGATGATCGAGGCATCCAGGCTGCGTAGCATGGCCACGCCCACGGTCCCCACGATCAGGGTGACGAAGGCGAGTGGCAGCCCCAACAGGCACAGGCCGATGACAAGGGAAAACGCCAGAATCGACTCGAGCATGATCGCTTACTCCCTCAAGCCTTCATTGTGTTGCCGGGATATGGCAAAGAGGGCGAACACGACCCCCGCCACGCTGCTCATCAACAGTGCCCACCCCAGATAGGCCATCGGCCAGTCGAGAATCACGGTACGTTGCCGGGTTTCGGCCGCCACCACGGCAAAGTCCCAGATCACCCACAGCAGAAAGCCCATACCGACGACGTTGGCCAGCCACCTTGCCCCCTTGAACAGGCGCGGGGCTCGGGCCTCGAAGAAGCCGTCGAATAGGGAGACCGAGATATGGTCATTACGCAGTGCCAGCAACGCCAGGCCGGCCACCGTGATCAGGGCGAGGCAGAGGCCGGTGAATTCCGAGGTGCCGAAAAGCGGTGCATTGAACAGGAACCGCCGCCCGACATCGAAGAGTGTCACCAGGGTCATGGCAGCCAGCACCAGCCCGGCGAGCCCCCCTAACAGACGAGCCGGCATGGCCAGTCGATGATTGGTTTGGGTATAGATATCAGCCATTGTCATCACCATTCATCACCGACGAGACCTGCTGGGTGTAGAAGGTGATGGCTGCCTGGGCATCCACGCCCTTCGCCGTGGCCTCGTCTATCCACTCCTGAACCAGGGGGTCACCGGCAGCTTGTAGCGCCTCATAAAACGCCGATGGGGCCTCCACGAACTCGACACCATTGTCGAGGGCCCGTTGGCGCGCCTGCGCCTGCTGCTCATCCCACGCACGCCCGATGGCCTGGGCCAGAGCCTCCCCCGAGACCGCCTCGATGGCCCGGCGGTCCCGTTCCGCGATGCGCTCCCAGGTATCCTTGTTGATGAACATCGAGAAGCTGGGCGCGGTCACCTTGGTGGGCAGCACGGTCACCGATCGCGCATAGCTCATGGCCTTGAAGGCATCGGCATCGATCAAGGGCACCCCCGCGAAGCCTTCCACCACCCCGATGGAGATGGGCTCGTGCATCTGTACGGCCGGCCCCGTCACGATCGGCGCATCGATGGCTCGCAACAGATCGGCGGTCGTGCCGGCCAGGGCCCAGGTCTTTCTTTCCGTCAAATCCTCGAGGGCGAGGATAGGCGTATCCATCATGCTGTAGAGCTCCGCCCCCGGCGCCATGAACAGGCCTATCAGTTGCACATCCTCATACTCGCCGGTATCGGCGAAGTACTCTTCATAAGTACGCCACAGGGCCACCGAGTTGGCTTCAGAGCTATCGGACGACAGCCAGGGTAGTTGCCCGACCAGCGGCAGGGTAATCTGATTGTCCGCCCAACCATTGAAGATATAGGCGCCATCGATCAATCCCCGTTGTACCGCCATCCACAGGTCCTGAGGCGGCGCCGCGGTACGCGGTGGTATGGTGACCGTGACACGCCCCTCGGTGACTTCCTCGACATCGCTTGCCCACTCCCGTATGGCACTACTGGTCAGGAAATGTTGTGGCGGAAAGAAACTATTGAAGAAGATGTTCACCTCTTCATCCGCCTGTACGGTCCCGTATCCCCCTAAGGTCAACAAGACTGAAGCGGCACTCAATCCAACAAATTTCAATGAGGCGTGCATTGTTATTCTCCCGATTCTCGACAGTCGATAGATCAATGTTATTAAAATCCGGAAAGCGAGTTGCCTTGATGTGTTTCCACGGGTTCGCGGCTTTCCCGGCTGCACAAGTTCATTGCTGATTCAGCAATACCTTGTTTCCGTCCAGGCGGACCGAAACGGACGTGAGCCTCCTGCCCCGACACGGCCCCTCGATACAGACACCATCCCGGAAGCGAAACAGGGCGCTATGGTGGGCGCACATCAGGACTTCGCCCCGATAGGTGGAAAACTCTCCGGGTCGATAATCCAGGCGCACCGAGAAGTGCGGACAGACATTATCGTAGGCATAGACCCGACGGCCTTCCCTGACGATGACCAGCCCGGCGCCCCCCCCTCCCTCGCGGGACGGCCTCGGCACCCCCAGCGCTCCCCCATCCGGGACCTCCTCCAGACGGCACAAGACGGCATCAGGCATCACGCTCGCCCTCCTTCGTCCGGCCACGCGTCCACAGCCAGGGCCGAATCTCGACATGCTCGAACAGTCCTGCCCGGGCATAGGGATCGTCGGCGGCGAAGGCCTCCACGTCTTCCCGGCTGTTCGCCTCGATGATCAGCAGGGTGCCGTTCATGTCGTTGCCCCGCGGGTCCAGCGTCGGCCCGCCCTGGAGCACCTTGACCGCATGCCGGCCCGGGGCATCCAGGTAGGCGCGATGGCGGGGGCGCAGTTGCTGCCGACGCGCCAACCCGCCGGGCTTGTCGGTGGCCCACAGCACGAAGAATTCGCTCATGCCGCCTCCAGGACGAAGTCGTAGTGGCCGACCCGGAAGGGCTGCTCGAAGCCGAATTCGCTGGCCAGGGGGTGATCGGCCGAGCATGCCTGAAACCCAACCTTCAGCGACTCCTTGACCCCGAAGACCGCATCGGACGCCAGATAGAGATCCTCGTCGAGAAACAGGTGGGTGACGAGCCGGCGATGGCCCTCGGCCTCGATCAAGAAGTGGACATGGGCGGGGCGCCAGGGATGGCGACGGGTGGCGTCCAGCAGCCGACCGACCGGGCCATCGGTCGGGATGGGGTAGCTCACCGGTATGGTGGTGCGGATCGCATAGCGTCCCTGGGCATCGGTCCGATAGCGACCCCGAAGGTTATCCATCGGCTGCGCCCCGTCCTGCCCCGAGTACATGCCATTGGCGGCCGCCTGCCACACGTCCAGCACCGCATGGGCCAGGGGGTACCCGTCCGGAGTCAGCACCCGGCCGTGGATCAATGCCGGCTCGCCTTCGGTCTGCGCCATGTTCTCGCCGTATTGGCGCTGCGGCATACCGGCGATGTAGAAGGGACCGAAGACGGTGGTGTCGGTGGCCGCCTCCACCTGGCGGTGGTTGATGGCATCCACCAGCATGGATACTCCGAGCACATCGGACAGGAGGATGAACTCCTGGCGCACGTGCCCATCGCACATCTGGCCGGTCGCGGTCAGAAACTCGATCGCCGCCAGCCACTCCGCCTCGCTGGGCTCCACCTCACTGACGAAGGCATGCAGATGGCGAATGAGCGCCGTCATCAACTCACGTATGCGCGGCTCGGGGGTCTCCGCGAAACTCTGCAGCACCCGCTCGGTGATCCGGGTTTCCTGGGTCTTCTCTGGGGTCATGGTGGCTACCTCGACGAACGGGGTCAGGCCGGCGCCTGGCCCTGCAGCGCCCGGTCGAGCAAGGCCTCGATGGCCTCCCGCTCGAAGGGGCGAGGGTTGTAGTAGGGCTTGTCGCAGGCGATCCGTGCCGTCTCGGCGGGGCCCTCGGCGGGAAAGCCGATGTCGGCCAGGCCCTGGGGGATCCCCAGGCGCTGGTTGAGCCGATGGAGCAGCGGGCCCACCTCGTCGGCCCGGCTTCCACCCAGCGCCCGCGCGGCACGCGACAACGGCTCGGCGGCGGCCTCCCGGTTGTAGTGGGCGCTATGCGGCAACAGAATGGCATGCGCCGGGGCATGCGGCAGGTTGAAGGTACCGCCGAGGGTATGGCACAGCTTGTGATGAATGGCCATGCCCACCGACCCGAGGCAGATGCCGGCCAGCCAGGCCCCGTAGAGGGCATCACGGCGGGCCTCGCGGTGCTCGGGATCGGCCACCACCGCCGGTAGCGCCTGGGCCAGGGCACGGATCGACTCCTCCGCCATCAGGCTGATGATCGGGTTGGCGTCCTGGGCATAGAGCGCCTCCACCGCATGGGCCATGGCGTTCATGCCGGAGCAGGCGGAAATCGCCACCGGCAGGCTGAGGGTCAGTTGCGGGTCATAGATTACCGTCCTCGGCAGGACCCGGGGATCGCGCCCGGTCGTCTTGAGCCGCTGCTCGGTCAGGCCATAGATCGGCGTCATCTCCGAGCCGGCGTAGGTGGTCGGCACGGCGAGGATCGGTAGCCCCGCCTCCAGGGCAATCGCCTTGCCCAGGCCGATGGTCGAACCGCCCCCCACGGCGATACAGCCGTCCGCGCCCTGCCGGGCCGCCTCGGCGCGAGCCGCCTCGGCCACCTCGACCGGCACATGCATCTTCGCCTTGGCATAGACACCCGCCGAACGCTCGCCCAGGAGGGCGGCGACCCGCTCCCCCAGCGCTTGCTGCTCGGGGGTGGTGAGCACCAGCGCCCGCCGCACACCCAGGCGATCGAGTTCTTCCGCCACGCCGTCCAGCCTGCCCCAGCCGAAGACCACACGGGACGGCTGTCCCTGATAGACAAAGGAATCCATAGCTCGGCCCCTAGCGTTGGTAATACGGTGGAATCTGCGCATCGACATTGACCCAGACCGAATGCGCCTCGGTATAGTCATGCATGGCCTCGAAGCCCATCTCGCGGCCATAGCCGGACTTGCCCACGCCGCCGAAGGGGCTGGCCGGGCTGACCCGCTTGTAGCAGTTGATCCAGCACATGCCGGCCCTGATCTGCCCGGCCAGGCGATGCGCCCGCTGCAGGTCGCGGGTCCACAGGCCACTGCCCAGGCCGTAGTCGGTGCCGTTGGCGATCTCCAGCGCCTCCTCGTCGCTGCCGAAGCGCAGCACGCTGACGAAGGGACCGAAGACCTCCTCCTGGGCGACCCGATCCCCCGGCCGGGCCTCCACCACGGTAGGCTCGATGTAGTAGCCGTCTGCCAGGCTCGGATCGTCCGGCGCCTTGCCCCCGGTCAGCAGCTTGCCGCCCTCCTGCTGCGCGATATCAACGAAGGCCAGCACCCGGTCGCGATGCTGGGCCGAGGTCAGGGGGCCCATCTCGGTCTCGGGATCCAGGGGATCGCCCAGGCGAATCGAGCGGGCCAGGGCGAGGAACTTCTCCAGGAAGGCATCGGCGATGCGCTCGTGAAGGATCAGCCGCGAGCCGGCGATGCAGGCCTGGCCCTGGTTGTGGAAGATCGCCCAGGCCGCGCCATTGACCGCCGCCTCCAGGTCGGCATCCTCGAAGACGATATTGGCGCCCTTGCCGCCGAGCTCGAGCTGGACCCGCTTGAGGTTGCCCTTCGAGGCCTCGACGATGCGCTGCCCGGTGGCGGTGGAGCCGGTGAAGGCGATCTTGTCGACGTCCTCGTGCTCGGCGAGGCGCTGCCCGGCGGTGTGGCCATAGCCGGGCACCACATTGACGACCCCATCGGGAAAGCCGACCTCTTTCATCAGCGCGGCGATGCGCAGGGTCGACAGCGGGGTGATTTCCGAGGGCTTGATGACCACGGTATTGCCCGCCGCCAGGGCCGGCCCCATCTTCCAGCTGGTGAACATCAGCGGGAAGTTCCAGGGCACCACCTGGCCGACCACCCCGATCGGCTTGCGCTGCACATAGTTTAGGAAGCCGGCCTCGACCGGGATCACCGCGCCCTCGATCTTGTCGGCGATACCGCCGAAGTAGCGAAAGCAGGCCGCGGTACGCGGCACGTCCAAGCCACGCGAATCGCGGATGGGATGGCCGGTATCGCGGGATTCCAGCTGCGCCAGTTCCTCGGCATTGGCCTCGATGGCATCGGCCAGCTTCAGCAGCAGGCGTCCCCGCTCGGCGGCGGCCAGCCCGGCCCAGGCGGGAAAGGCGCGCCTGGCGGCGGCCACGGCACGATCCACGTCCTCGGCTTCCGCCGCGGCAATCCGCGTCAACAGGGAACCGTCATGGGGGCTGAGCACATCGATGCTGCCGCCCCCCAGCGCCGGCACGAACCGGCCGTCAATAAATAACTGATTCTGCATGTCAGACCACTCCATCAAGACTCAGAATTCCACCGGGTAGGGCGGCAGCTCACCGCTTTCGTAGCGTTGCGGCAGGTCCGGGGTGGCGTTCTCCCAGACCAGCAGCATGGAGCGCTTGGTGGAGTAGCCCTGATGACGAATATCCGCCGGCATGGCGGCGATATCTCCCGCCCGCATGGTGACCCGGGCACGGGGCGCGCCATCGTTCTTGTCGGCGATCTCCCAGACGATCTCGTCGGAGAGTTGCAGGAACCACTCGACCCGGTCGTTGCCATGGAAGATCGGCAGGATGAACTCCTCGGTGGTGGGGCAGAACAGGCTCGCCTTGCACACCGAGGTCACCGAGGGGTTCCAGGTCACGTCGGAGCGCGACAGGTACTTGAAGAGGTTGAAGGCGTGTAGCTCCCCCGCGAAGCCGGGCTCGGCATGAATCTCGGGCTCGTCCTGGGCGACATCGGCGAACTGGCGGTTCACCGGCAGGTCATCGCGCAGCGGCGAGTCGTCGGGCAGCCCCGGCATGCGCTGGGTGGCGACCCGGAAGCGCTCGATCGCCTCGGCATTGTCGCCGTGCTTGCGGCCGAAGGCGCTGCCGGTCTCTTCCGGGGCGGCGAAGGGATCGAAGCCCTCGTTGACCCAGTCATGCAGGATGGCCTTGAAGGTGGCCATGATCCTGGGACTCTCGAAGGTCTCCAGGTAGTCGACGCCGGCCTGCTTGAGCACGCCGTTGAAGGTCCCGGCGTAGAGATCGACCATGCCGTAGTGGTTGCGGGTGCCGATGACCTCATCGAAGTTGACCCAGCCGTAGAAGAATCCCCAGGCCACATCGCGCATCACGGCCCGCAGGAAGGCATCGGCGGGGATCAGGTGGGAGTGCGTCTCGCCCTTGGCCGGCCAGGCGACCCGGGCGAAGTATTCATCGCGGCTGAATTCGAAGGCCCCCAGTTGGAAGCGGCGGTACCCGGTCAGCGGATCGGGCTGGCTGGCGTCGACTTCGTCGGCGGCAAAGCTGAGCGGTTGGTTGGCATTGTCCATCATCGCCATGACGTAATCCTCGAGTGTGATCTATGGGGCGTGCAACGAGACTGGCCGGCCTTATTTCAGGCAGATCTCATGCCACTTCTCGACGGAGAGCGGGCCGTGAATGGTCTGCTGCAGCAGTACCGAAGGTCGGCTGGTGTGGAACCGGTAGGCACAGCCCGACGGCAGCAGGGCCTGGTGGCCACGCTTCAGCACCACATGGCCCATGGGCGTGCCCTGGGGAGAAGGGCCGGCGTCGCGGGTGCCTTCGCCCTCGGTGAGCGGTGTTTCCAGCTTGAGGAAATCGACCCGCACCTCACCGTCCATGGCGATGGCGAATTCGTCATGGGCGCAGGTGTACCAGGGGGACGTCCCTTCGGCGCGGATCGTCTCGATAACATAGCCCAGGTTGAGGCCGACGATCACCTTCTCGTAGGGCGCCGACTGGCTCGCCACTTCGAAGATGTTCGAGAAGGCATACTCCTTGGCACTGCCCGAGATAAGCTCGACCGAGCCTTTGGAATAGTTGTCCAGGGAGGAAAATTTAGTGACAACGGATTGTTCAGTCATACAAGACAACTCCGAATTATTATTGAAGAATAACTTAGCAATCAATCACCAACCAAGCATGGCAATCATCGATCTATCCCACACATGTAGTGTCTCTACCAACAAGAAACCCAACAACCGAAATATTTTACTGAGTGAAATACCAGCCGTTTAACACTGACAACCAAAACCGCCTAAACCAAGATTTTATATAAACTGTCACAAGCAGGACAAAAAACGGAACCAAAAAACCGAACAACTGCTAACCAGCATAAAAATCAGACGTCATGAGAACCATGGATAAAGAATCAAATAGACTCAGCAGGCACCATGCCTACCGAGCCAAGCAAGCTAGTCGAATATCTGTGAGAACCAGCCTTAGAAGCTGACGCTTATACCCGCCGCCACGTTATTTTCTGTACGATCGTAGCGCCCCGCCTCAAGGAAGGCGTAGACATCCTGATTAAAGTGGTGGCGAATGGTGCCTACTAGGGCTTCATTGTCGAGACCAAAATTTTTGTCGTTTTCGGCGTAGCCAACGGAAAACGACCAGTCATCGGTCAGGTTGGCCGAGACATTGACGCCCCAGGCATCGAAGTCGGCAGGCCCATCGCTGTTCTCACGGTCATCGTTGTGCTCGTAGACTCCCCCCAACTGGACCATACCGAAGTCATATCCGATGCCGAAGGAGGTGCGGTAAAGGTCGTTGATCCCGGGACGACGTACTTGAGTGTGGCCGATACCAAAGTTCAGTGGCCCCTGATCATAGACCAGACGCCCCGTCACGATATCAATGTCTTGGTTATCCTGAGCGCTGGGGGTGATGACGGCACCGATGAACTGGAAGCCGCCGAACCGGGGGCTGCCGTAAGAGAGCACATCGCTGACCTGCTCGGCTTGACCGAAGATGGAGTTATTTCCGGTCTGGCCATGGAAGCGGTTGTACTCGAAGACATCGATATTTCTATAGATATGATTCCAGAAACCGGACGGCACCCGCGGCTGCAGACCCAGGGTTCCGTAATCGGTGATCAGCAGAACCCGGGCGGTACGAATATATAGCTCGCCTTCGTCCTGACGATGAGCACCAGGCGTCCAGGTCTGACCATCCACGGAATTGATGGCGTTAGCAAAATCGGCCACCAAGTCGTAGCGGATGCGAAGACCATCATTGATGACATAGACCCCACCCAAGCCAGCCTCGGCCTTGAAGGCCCAGAGATCCAGGTCTCGGTCATCGACATTCAAAATTCCGCCGGTGACGTTGCCCGACAGGGTAGGCCCGGAATGGTGAATCTCGGCTGCGGTTATGTCGGAACTGGCCACTACCAGTGAGAAGGCCAGGGGCACAAGCGCCCAGTGTGTCGTTGTTATCATTGTGTGTTCCCGTTATTTGTCCTGTAGCGATCCAGCGCGCTCAAACGCTGCGTCACAAGACTTCCGTAACCACACAATGCTTTCAAATGAGGAATTTCACAGAGTGAAATATCGGAGTTTTGTAAACCAACGTGAAGCCATACGATGGCTTCCAAGGGCATAAATTGGGGGAGATATCACGTAGAGCCCTAGAGACCGAACCATTATTTAGTTAATTCAACCACATGCAATGAATCAACAAAAAGGGCATGGCCATCATGGCCATGCCCTTGGCTTGTCGCCGCTCGGGTCGCTCAGGCGGCCACCGCCACCGGGGCGGCGCCACGCTTGATCAGGGCGTAGCCCAGGCCGGTGATCAGCGAGCCGATCACGATGGCGCCCAGGTAGAGCAGCGCCGGGGTGATGGCGTTGGGAATCAGCAGCACGAAGATGCCGCCATGGGGAGCCATCAGCTTGGCGCCCACCAGCATGGAGAGGGCCCCGGTCACCGCGCCGCCCACCATGCAGGCCGGAATCACCCGCAGCGGGTCCTTGGCGGCGAAGGGGATGGCGCCCTCGCTGATAAAGCAGAAGCCCAGCACGAAGGAGGCCTTGCCCGCCTCGCGCTCCGGCTCGGAGAACTTCGACTTGGCCACGAAGCTGGCGATACCCATGCCGATGGCCGGCACCATGCCGGCGGCCATGATCGCCGCCATGGGACCATAGGTCTCGGAGGCCAGCAGGCCGACGCCGAAGGTGTAGGCGGCCTTGTTGACCGGCCCGCCCAGGTCGAAGCACATCATCGAGCCGAGCAGGATACCCAGCAGCACGGCGTTGGTGGAGCCCATGCCCTCGAGGAAGGTGGTCAGGGCGGCGAGGATCCCGGCCACCGGCTCGCCGACCACGTAGATCATCACCAGGCCGGTGACCAGGCTGGCCACCAGGGGAATGATCAGGATCGGCTTGAGGGACTCGACGCTGGACGGCAGCCGGACATGGGTGGCCACCGCCTTGGCCACATAGCCGGCCAGGAAGCCGGCGAGGATGCCGCCGATGAAACCGGCGCCGATCTCCGCGGCCAGCATGCCGCCGATCATGCCCGGGGCGATGCCGGGGCGGTCGGCGATGGAGTAGGCGATATAGCCGGCCAGCACCGGGATCATCAGGGCGAAGGCGGTGCCGCCGCCGATCTGCATCAGCGCCGCGGCGAGCGTCCCCTCCTCCTGGAAGGCCTCGATGCCGAAGACGAAGGACAGCGCGATCAGCAGGCCCCCGGCCACCACCATGGGCAGCATAAAGGAGACCCCGGTGAGCAGGTGCTTGTAGACACCCTTCTCCTTGACGCCCTGCTTCGCCTCGCCCTTGCCCGAGGATGTGGCGCCGCCGGCACTCTCCACCTCGGCGTTCTCCAGCGCCGCCGCAATAGTGGCCTGGGCCTTCTTCAGGGCATTGCCGGTGGAGGTGCGGTAGACCCGCTTGCCGGCGAAGCGGGTGGGATCCACCTCGATATCGCAGGCCAGGATCACCACCTCGGCGGCGGCGATCTCCTCCTCGGTGAGCTGGTCCTGGGCGCCCACCGAGCCCTGGGTCTCGACGCGGATCTCGTGGCCCAGCGCCTTACCCGCTTCACTCAGGGCCTCCGCCGCCATAAAGGTATGCGCCACCCCGGTGGGGCAGGCGGTCACCGCCACGATGCGCGTGGCCCCGGCGGGGGCCGCCGGGGCCTCGGCGGCCGGGGCGCTGAACTCGTTGGCGTCGCGCTCGGCCCGCTCCAGGAAGGCCCCGGGGTCGGCCAGGGCCTCGCTCAGCGGGGCCTGGAAGAGGCGCTTGCCGGCGAAGCGTGCCGGCTCCGGCACGCGCTCCGCGGCCACCACCACCAGGTCGGCGGCGGCGATGGCCTCGGCGTCGAGGGGCGTGATGGGCTCGAGCTGGCTATGCATTTCCACCCGGGCCTGCCAGCCGAGCCGGCCGGCGGCCTGCTCCAGGCGACGGGCGGCGAGGAAGGTGGTGGCCATGCCGCTGGGGCAGGCGGTCACGATGATGACGTTCATGCGAGGGCTCCCCCTGCGTCCACGTCGTTGAGACGACGCACGCGGGTCTGTTGTTGGAGTTGATGGAGGTCCGGGGCCTGGGGATTCCCCACCCCGAGATGGCGTACCGCCTCGGCGGAGAGGGCCGTGGCCAGGCGCAGGGTGCGCTCGGCGGGCCAGTCGGCCAGCACGCCGTGCAGCATGGCGGCGACCAGGGTGTCGCCGGCACCCACGGTGCTGGCCACGTCCACGGCGGGGGGCAGGGCCTGCCAGGCGCCGCGCCGGCCCACCCAGAGCACGCCCTCGGCGCCGGCGGAGATCACCGCCTCGTCGACGCCGGCGGCGTGCAGGCGCAGGCCGGCGCGCAGCCGGGCCGCCGCCGAATCCAGGGGCTCGCCGGCCCAGGCGGCCAGCTCCTCCTCGTTGGGCTTGACCGCGGAGGGCCCCGCGGCGATGGCGGCGTCGAGCGCCTCTCCGCTGGTATCCACCCAGAGCGGCAGGCCATGGGCCTTGAGGCGGGTGATCAGGCCGGCCAGGTCCGCCGGGACGAGCCCCGGCGGCAGGCTGCCGGCGATCACCAGGGCCTGGGGGCGACGCTCGGGATCAGCCAGGCGCGCCTCCAGGCCGGCTTCCAGGTCCGCCAGGTCGGCGGCGGTCAGGCGCAGCCCCGGGCCATTGATATCGGTGACCCGGCCATCCGCCTCGGCCAGCTTGGCGTTGATGCGGGTCTCGCCGGGGCGGCGCAGGCAGGCGTCCTCCACCCCCAGGGCCTGGAAGGCGCGCAGGAAGGGGCCGTCGTTGTCGGCGCCGAGGAAGCCCGCCACGGCGACCTCATGGCCGAGGCCCACCAGCACCCGGGCCACGTTGACGCCCTTGCCGGCGGCCACCAGATGGGTCTCCTGGGTGCGGTTGACCTCGCCGGGGACCAGCCGCTCGAGGCGCAGCGACAGGTCCAGGGCGGGATTCAGGGTCAGGGTCAGGATCTTGGCCATATCAGCGCGCCTCCAGGGCATCGCGCACCGCCTCGGCGGTGGCCTGGGCCAGGGCCAGCTCGGCCCGGGCGCGGGCCTCTTCGAGATCGAACTCGCGCAGCCGCGCCTTGACCAGCGGCACCTGGCGGGCGCTCACCGAGAGCTCGTCGACGCCGAGCCCCACCAGCACCGGCACGGCGACGGCATCCGAGGCCAGCTCGCCGCACACCCCCACCCACTTGCCTTGGGCATGGGCGGCGCTCACGGTCATCTCGATCAGCCGCAGCACCGCCGGGTGCAGGCCGTCGGCCTGGGCGGAGAGCTCCGGATGGCCGCGGTCGATGGCCAGGGTATATTGGGTCAGGTCATTGGTGCCCACCGAGAAGAAGTCCACCTCGGCGGCCAGGCTCGGCGCCAGCAGCGCCGCCGAGGGCACCTCGATCATCACCCCCAGCTGGACGTCGGTGGCCCGCTCGGCCTCGGGAAGCTCTTCCAGCAGGCGATCGAAGAGGACGCGTACGGTGCGGAACTCGGCGACGTCCTTGACCATCGGCAGCATGATACGCAGCGGACGGCCGACACCGGCCATCAGCAGGGCGCGGAGCTGGGTCTCCAGCACCTCGGGACGGGTCAGCGCCAGGCGGATGCCGCGCAGGCCCAGGAAGGGGTTGTCCTCCTGGGGCACCGGCCAGTAGGCCAGCGGCTTGTCGCCGCCCACGTCCAGGGTGCGGGCCACCAGGGGGCGGCCATCCAGGGCGTCCAGGGCCTCCCGGTACTCGGCGATCTGGGCCTCGAGGTCCGGCGCCTGGGCATGGGCCATGAAGATGAATTCGGTGCGCAGCAGGCCCACCCCCTCGGCGCCCCGCTCCACGGCATCGGCGGCGTGGGCGGTGTTACCCAGGTTGGCGGCCACCTCGACGCGATGGCCGTCGGCGGTGGCGGCGGGTTCAAAGCGCGCCGCCCAGGCCGCCTTCTCGCGGGCCTCGCGCTCCTTGAGGCGCAGCTCGGCGCGATCGCGGCGCTCCCTGGAGGGCCGCGGGATCACCTGGCCCCGCTCGCCATCGAGGATCAGTTCGTCGCCATTACTCAGGGTCAGCACCCGCTCGCCGGCCCCCACCACGGCGGGGATGCCCAGCGCCCGGGCGAGGATGGCGCTATGGGCGGTGGCGCCGCCGCGGGCGGTCAGCAGGCCGCGCACCCGGGCGGTGTCCAGGCGCGCCACATCGGAGGGGCCCAGGTCATCGGCCACCAGGATATAGGGGTGCGCCGGCGGCTCGGGCATCGCCACATCACAGAGGATGCCCAGCACCCGACGCCCCACGTCGCGCAGGTCGGCGGCGCGCTCGGCCAGCAGGCGGTCGGCCAGGGCCTCCTGGGCCCGGGCGGCGGTCTCGATGGCCTCCCACCAGCCGGCCTCGGCGCTGGCACCGTCGCGGATACCCTCCAGGGCGGCCTGATAGAGCTCCGGGTCCTCCAGCATCTCCTCATGCATGGAGAGGATCTCCGCCACCTCGCCGCCCCGGGCCTGGGTCACCAGGGCCTCGAGCTGCTCGGCCCCCTCGCGGATCGCCGCGCCCAGGCGCCGCTCCTGCTCGGCGGCGTCCGCGGCCCGGGCCGGGTAGTCGAAGCGCGGGGTGCGCATCACGAACAGTGGCGCGATGGCCAGCCCCGGGGAGGCGGCCACCGCCGGATGGGGGCGATCCGCCGCCAGCGGCTCCGGCGCCGGGGCCGATGCCTCGACGGGCGGGGCATCGCGTCCCTCGTCGAAGGGGGTGACCCGCTCGCCGAGGCCGTCGCGCACCGCCTGGTCGATGGCGGCCAGGGCCTCCCGGGCGCCCTCCCCCTCGGCGGAGAAGACCAGCCGCTGGCCGCGGCGGGCGCCCAGGCCGATCACCTTGGTGAGGCTGGAGGCAGCCACCGCCTCGCCGCCCTCGGCCAGGCGTACCTTGATCGGCAGGCCCTGGGCCCGGGCCACCTGGATCAGCTGCTTGGCGGGGCGCGCATGCAGGCCATGGGCATTCAGGATCCGCACGCTCAGGGTCTGGGCCCCGGCGCCCTCGCCGGCCAGGCGTGCCAGCACGGTCTGGACCGAGGCCCCGGCGAGCTCACCGCCCTGCCCCGACTCCAGCAGGGCGCTGAGCCGCTCCAGCAGGCCGCGGTGGGCGTCGCCCTGAGCGGCCAGGCAGAAGACCCCATTGACGGCGCCGGGCTCGGCGGGAGTGGCCAGGGCCAGGGCCGGGGTGGCGACCTCGCGATGGCTATGGGCCAGCCACAGCCCCTGGCCCAGGGCCAGCGGCGCCTGCTCGGCGATGGCGGCGACGAAGCCAGGGGCCACGCAGCCGGCCTGGCGCAGCCGCGCCGCGGCGGCCAGGGCCAGCTCCTCGGCGGAGTGGGCCGGGAAGCCCAGGCACAGGGTCTCGGCATCCAGGCGCGCCTCGACCACCGCCCTGGAGAGCAGGGCGGCCACCTGGGCCGGCGAATCGGCGGCGGCCAGGCGTTCGCCGACGCCGTCGCGGTCCAGCACATGAGTCAGTTGACGCAGGATATCCAGGTGCTCGTCGCTCTGGGCAGCGATGGTCACCAGCACATGGACCCGCTGGCCGTCGTGCCAGTCGAGGCCGCGGGGAAACTGCAGCACCCGCACGCCGGTCTGCTTGACGTGGCGACGACTCTCGGGGGTGCCATGGGGAATGGCGATGGCATTGCCCAGGTAGGTGGAAGACTGTGCCTCTCGGGCGTGCAGGCCCTGGCGGTAGTCGGCCTCGACCAGGCCCGCCGCCTGCAGCGCCTCGGCGGCATGGTCGAGGGCCGCCTGCCAGTCGCTGGCCTCACAGCCCAGCAGGATGTCCTCCTGGCGTAGCGTCAGCATGGGTGCCTCCTATGATGGGCGCGCTTATCGCCCCGAGTTGATTCTAGTCGCCCCGCGGGGGGGGCCTGGAGAAATGATCGCTGGCTCAGATGAATCGTGTCACCTATGGTTTGATACAAGGCTGGATCGTGTCACCCGAATAATCAAGCGCCAGCCTATTCGACTTTCGCAGGGGGCAGGCCATCCCGCCATGACGTAGAATCGAGTCAGCCGTTAAGGAGAGGCCCATGACACTCGCCGAAATCGCCCGCCTGGCGGGGGTATCCCGCACCACCGCCAGCTATGTCATCAATGGCCAGGCCCGGGAACGGCGCATCAGCCAGGAGACCGTGGACAAGGTCATGGCCATGGTGGAGAAGCACCATTACCGCATCGATGCCCAGGCCGCGGCCCTGCGCCGCGGCGCCAGCCATACCCTGGGCCTGATCATTCCCGACCTGGAGAACGCCAGCTATGCGCGCCTGGCCAAGCGCCTGGAGCGGGGCGCCCGGGCCCAGGGCTATCAGTTGCTGATCGTCGGCTCCGACGACGACCCCGACAGCGAGCGAGAGCTGGCCCGGGCGCTGCGCGCCCAGCGTTGCGAGGCGCTGATCACCGCCAGCTGCCTGCCCGAGGGAGATCCCCTCTACGTCGAGCTGATGGCCGCCGGCCTGCCGGTAATCGCCGTGGACCGGGCCCTGGATCCGTCACGCTTCGTCAGCGTGGTCAGCAACAACCGCGAGGCCGCGCGACAGTTGAGCGCCTCGGTATTGGGCCCCGGGGTGTCCCGGGTGGTCTGGTTCGATGCGGTGGCGGAGCTCTCCATCACCCGGGAGCGCCGCGCCGGCTTCCGGGCGGCGGTGGCCGAGGGAGCCTACCTCAGCGAGATCGCCTGCGCCTCCCGCTACGACCGGGATCAGGGGGCGGCGCTGATGCGTGAGCTGCTGGCCGGCCCGGGCCTGCCGGAGGCCCTGATCACCGCCTCCTTCACCCTGCTGGACGGGGTCCTGGACGTGCTGCTGGAGGCGGGCGGCCTGCCTCCCTCGCTGCGCCTGGCCACCTTCGGTGACGATCGCCTGCTGGACTTCCTGCCGCTGCCGGTCAATGCCCTGCCCCAGGATCACGATCGCATCGCCGAGCTGACCCTGGCCCGGGCCCTGGAGGCGGCCCGCGGCCACTATGCCCCGGGACAGGTGCTGGTGGAACGCCGCCTGCATCGTCGCCTGCCCCTGGCCGCCCCCAGTCACTTGGTATAATATACTCAACACTTACTTCGCTAATCTCCCGAAACATCGGAAAACCTTGCCCCGAATGACGAAGTCTCGTTATTCGGGGTCGAGTCGTCGGTGAAAAAATGCAGCCAACCCTCGAGCAACGCACCCTCAAGCTCTCCATCTTCATGACCCTCTCGGTGGCCAGCCTGGGGGTGCTCTTCGGGCTGCTCTCCGGCTCGCAATCGATCCTCTTCGATGGTGTTTTCTCCACCATCGACGCCGGCATGTCGCTGCTCTCGTTGTGGGTCTCGCGACTGCTGATGCGCGAGTCCAGCCCGCGCTTCCAGCACGGCTACTGGCATCTGGAGCCCCTGGTGGCAGCCCTCAACGGGGCCATTCTCACCCTGTTGTGCTTCTATGCCTTCCTCAATGCCCTGCGCGGCCTGCTGGAAGGCGGCCGGGTGCTGGCCTTCGACCTGGCCATCGCCTACGCGCTGGTGGTGGCCCTGGTCTGCTTCGTCATGGCCTGGTACCAGCGCAGGGTCAATCGCCGGGTGGGCTCGGAGTTCCTGCGCATCGATGCCCAGGGCTGGCTGATGGCCGGGCTGATCACCGCCGCCCTGCTGGTGGCCTTCGCCATTGCCCTGTTGTTGGAGGAGACCGCCGCCGCGCCCTGGATCCCCTATATCGACTCCCTGCTGCTGGCGGGCCTGACCCTGGCCTTCCTGCCGGTACCCATCGGCATCGTGCGGCGTGCCATGAAGGAGGTGCTGATGGTGGCGCCCAGCGCCCTGGATCGGGAGGTGCGGGGCGTGATGGAGGGCGTGATGCGCCGCGATGGCCTGCTCGCCTACCATAGCCATGTGGCCAAGACCGGGCGCGTCTCGGTGATTGAGATCCATATCGTCACCCGCCCCGACTTCGCCGCCGAGGCCGGCGTGGCGGCGCTGGACGAGATTCGCCGGGAGATCGACGCCGGCCTGAGCATTCCCGCCGAGAAGCGCTGGTTTACCCTGGCCTTTACCGCCGATCCGCGCTGGGCCTGATCGACCAGGAATCCCGGCTCGCTCAGGCATCCGTCCCGGTATCGGGCAGGGCCTCCAGCCACTCCTCTAGAGCGACGCCTGCACTGCCGGGACGAGCCGGCCACTCAGGAATCTGCTTCTGGCAGCGCCGCCAGCCACTCCTGAAGGGCCACCTGCAACGGCGCCCGGGCCGCCTCCAGGGCCGTCATGGCGGCGCGCATGGGTGCCTCATTCTCCGCCCGGGCCTCGCGCTCCAGCTCACCGGCCAGATAAGCCAGGCGACGGGCGCCCACGCTGGCCGACTCCCCCTTGAGCAGATGCGCCAACTGCATGGCCTCGCGGCACTCCCCCGCCGCGACCCGGCGAGCCAGGGTGGCCAGGCGATCGGGGAGTTGCTGGCAGTAGAGATCGACCAGGGAGCGCACCCCCGGCGTACCCAGGCTGTCGCGCAGCTCTTCCAGGGTAGAGGCCTCCAGGTCATGGGCCGGCGCCGCCGCCGGGACCGGCGACGGAGGGGCCTCGGTGCCGCTCAGGTGATGGGAAAGCAGGGCCACCAGTTCGTTGCGATAGAAGGGCTTGGTGAGATAGTCGCTCATGCCCACGGCCAGGCATAGCTCGCGCTCATCGGCCAGGCCCCCGGCGGTCATCGCCACGATAGGCACCTCGGCCAGCCAAGCGCCCCGGGCGCGCAGCTGCCGGGTCGCCTCCATGCCATCCATTCCCGGCATCTGGATATCCATAAAGATCAGGTCGAAGTGCTCCGCCTCGGCCCGTGCCAAGGCCTCGACACCGTTCTCCGCCAGGCTGACCCGGCAGCCCAGGGATTCCAGCATGGCCCGGGCCACCTGCTGGTTGACCGGGTTATCCTCCACCACCAAAAGTCGCGCCTCGAAGCGCAACGCTGTCGCCGTCTCGGTCACTGCCTGGGGCGCGGCCACCGCCCCCTCCACCACCCGCAGGGGCAATTCGACCCAGAAGCGGGTGCCCTCCCCCGGCCGGCTCTCGAAGTCGATCTCGCCCCCCATGGCCTCCACCAGGCGGCGACTGATCGCCAATCCCAGGCCGGTGCCGCCGAAGCGCCTTGCCGTGGAGGCATCGCCCTGACGAAAGGGTTCGAAGAGCTGGGACTGGGCCTCCTCGCGGATGCCGCAGCCGGTATCGATGATCTCCAGGCGAAGCCGCCCCGACTCCAGCCAGTGGCCGGCCAGGCGTACCTCGCCCCGTTCGGTGAACTTGATGGCATTGGAAAGCAGATTGAGCAGGACCTGGCGCAGGCGACCGGGATCCCCCTCCAGGCGTCGCGGCAGGGCCGAGTCCAGGTCGCAGCCCAGGGCCAGGCCCCGCGAGCGAGCCCGGGGAGCGAAGAGCATCAGGGCCCCCTGCACCACCTCGCGGAGGTCGAAGCTGGTTTGCTCCAGCTCCAGGCGACCGGCCTCGATCTTGGAGAAGTCGAGGATGTCATTGATCAGGTTGAGCAACAGGCCGGCGCTGTCATGAATGGTCGAGGCATAGCGACGGGCGGCGTCATCCAGGGGGCGTCCCAGCAGCAGATCACTCATGCCGATCACGCCGTTGAGGGGGGTACGAATCTCGTGGCTGACGGTGGCCAGGAACTCCGACTTGGCCTGGCTGGCCGCCTGGGCCTGGCTGGCGGAGACTTCCAACTCCTGGCTGAGGCGCTCCAGGGAACCCCGGGCCCGGGCATGATCGCGCACCTCGCGAAACAGGGAAAGCGCCACCAGGGCCCCGGCCAGGCTCATCAGCAGGATCATCACCAGTAACAGGGTATAGAGTCCCTGGAGGTTGCTGCGCTCCTGGTGAGCACTCTCGGCCAGGAAGCCGTTGATGATCACCACCAACTGTTCGGTATTGTGGCCCAGCGCCGCCAACTGTTCATCCAGGCGCCGGCGCAGGGCATCATCGAGCCGCGGCTGGGAATAGATGGCCTCGTCCAGGGCCTCGATCTGCGTCACCAGGGTCGGCATCATGCGGCTGGCGGCGGGAATCGACGCCAGCAAGGCCGCCAGCTCGCCACGCCGCAGCAGGTTGATCCGGCTATAGAGCAGCTCCAGGCGCATGCGTAGCGACTCCAGTTCCTCCCCTTCCTGCATGGCCAACTCGTTGCGTAGCTGGACCACCTCCCGGTCGAGCTTGTAGGCGGCCCAGGTGGTATCCCCCCCTACGCTCTGGGCCAGGCTCTCCTGGCGCCATAGCACCAGGCCGGTGACGATCACCGCCGCCGAGAAGAAGGCCAGGGCGGCGAAGACCCCCAGCTTGAAACGAATTGGATAGCGCAGCATCGTGTTCTGGCCTCCCTGCCCGGCCCGGGATGATCGCCGGGGCTACTCCACCACCACCCGGTGGACCTGCCACACCGAACGAAAGCGGATCGTCTCGTTGCGCAGCGCGGGATTCTCGTCGAAGGGATAGAGCACGAAGATGGGCCCATAGTCGCGGATCGGCATCCGCTCACCATCTCGCTCCATGGCCAGGATCACGTCGTGGCGCTGGAAGTCACTGACCGGAATTTCGGCCATGAAGTTATTGAGGGCGCTGACCTTGAGGGTCTCGCCCTGGGCGCCTACCGCCGTCAGCAGGGCGCGGGCCAGGGGACCGCGGTACCGGCTGACGCCATTGGTCCAGGGGGTCGAGGTCTCGATGCTCCGCCAGGGCAGCGCCTCGAGCATTCGACGATCGAAGTGAGCCTCGCCACCCACATTGGTATGGGTGATATTGCCGCTCACCACCAGGAGCACGGCCTCCTCTGGGGGGCGCAGCCCATGGGCCAGGGCCGCGGAAAATGGCAGCAGTGCGAGGCAGCCGATCAGTAAGCTTAGTGCACATCCCTTCATCACTGCCGACCCTCGAGAGCATGAATATGCAGATTCGCCAGATGCCAGACCGAACGAAAGCGAATCCGCTCGTTTAGCAACTCTGGCTTTTCATCGAAGGGGTAGAGCACGAACAGCGGCCCGAGATCACGCATGGCCAGTGGCTGCCCCTCCTGCTGGATGGCCAGCATCACATCATGATGTACCAGATCAGAGAGAGTAATCTCGGCCCGGAAGCCGTCCAGGGCCGTGGCCAGCATACTGCCATCGATCGGGGCTCCCACCCAGGCTAGCAGATCGCGTATCAAGGGTCCCTGATAGCGGATGCGGCCATCCGTCCAGGGGGTCGTGGTGCAGCGCTGGTGTTGTGGCAGAGCCTGAAGCATCTGTCGATCAAAATGCGCCTCGCCTTCGCTATTACTCTTGGCGATCTCTCCGCTTATGCGCAGAAGCACCGGCCCTTGAGGGGGGGGCAACGGAGCATTGGCCAGGGCTGGGGCGATACCCAGCAGGCCCAGGCAGAGCCACACGATTGCTAGATTTTTCATGAGTCGAGGAAGTCACTGAGGCGCCACTCCTTGTCCCAAGGAAGACGTCCGGTTGGGGCGGCACCCGGGCTCCTTATGCCACCTGCCCAGGCTAGCACGAGTCGGCCAAGGAGAAACGGTGCGTTTTCCGCGGGCCGGAGTGGCATGCCCAGACTTCATTAATTTTATCTTATTTATATGGTCGCCCGATACCCAAGACCCTTCGATGCCAAACCCGGTGGTTGGATAGACGACGACAGGGGGCCGAAGCCCCCTGCTCGCGACACCGCTGGCGATTCTATGTCAGGCCTCGTCGGCCCGGCCGGGATGCTCGATACGTACCAGGTCCTCATAGGCATGCCAGCTGGCATGACCCAACACCGGCAGGATCAGCGCCAGGCCGATATAGAAGGTCATCACCCCCACCAGCACGCAGCCGGTGAGCATGACTGCCCACAGCAGCATGGGGCGGAAGTTGCGCGCCACGGAACGGATACTGGCCTCGATACCCTCCATGAAGGTGAGGTCCTGATCCATCAGGGTGGGAATCGCCACCACACTGATGGTAAAGGCGCCGAAGGCCAGGACGGCACCGATGGCGGTGCCCACGGCGAGCATGCCGAGCCCCTCGGGGGTGGTCAGCAGGGCGGCGTAGAGGGTCTCGGGACTGGGCACCTCGAAGCCGAAGAAGAGCGCGAAGAGCAGCGTGGCCAGGCGGATCCAGGCGAGGAAGAAGATCATCATCATCACGCCCATCATCGCCAGTTGGCCGGTATGGGCGGTCCAGGCACCGAAGGCGTCCCCCAGGGTCGGCGAGCGCCCCGCCTCCAGGGCTCGGCTGATGCCGTAGGAGCCCACCGCCACCAGCGGGCCGAGGAACATGAAACCCGCCACCAGCGGCAACAGCCAGTGCCAATAGCCCAGGGTAAAGGCCCCCGCGGTCACGGCGATACTCAGGCCCACCCAGAACAGGCCATAGGCCAGGCTCACCGCCGTGGCCCGCCGGAAGTCCTGAAAGCCTGAGGCCAGCCAGGCCTTGGGGCGGTCCATCCCCACCGGGTTAATGGAGATCTTCACCACGGCATCGGTCGGCTTGTGATTCTTGGATGCTGCTGCACTCATGGAACAACCCCTTATCCCGCAAGCGGAAATCAGACCCTGGGCAGGCGCCTCGACACCCGGGTCGATGGAGGACACAAGGCTGGATGCCTCTACACTGCTAACTGTAGTCGAGGCACTGACGACCCGCCGCGCTTGCCTTCAACGCCCGGTGTGCGCTCCCGTCCCGAGGCCGCAGCGCCTCCAGCCGGGGCAGGTCCGCGGGGCGATCCAGGTCCCAGACCCTGGCCGGCTCGACCCAGCGCCAGCCGATCCGGGTCAGCGCCTGGCGGGTGGCGGCCATCACCGCCTCGCTTCCCCAGGCGATATCGTCGAAGAGCGCCGGCTCCCGCCGCCATAGGCCGATCAGCCCATAGCCGCCATCCTCGGCGGGCAGGAAGACGGCGTCCCGCTCGGCCAGGGCCTCCCAGCAGTGTACCAATAGCGCCGGCGTGATCCCCGGGCAATCGGCGCCCATCAGTAGCCGCGGCGCCGGCCGCCGCGGCTCGGCGAAGACCGCCGCCATGCGCCTCCCCAGGTCTCCCTCCTGCTGGGGCTCCAGCGCGATATCGAAGGCCCGCCGGCACTCGGCGAAGAAGGGGTGGTGGTGATCCAGCGCCGTCCATAACCGCACCGGCCCCAACCCCAGCCGCGCCGAGGCCTCGCAGGCCGTGCCCAAGGCTCGCCAGACCAGGCGCCGATGCAGGGCCGCCGCCCCCTCGGCGCCCAGCGCCGGAATCAACCGGGTCTTGGCCTGTCCCGGGAGCGGCGCCTTGGCGAACAGCTGGATCATGTCAGGGCCCCGCCGCAGCTGCTGCCCTGTCCGGCGGTACAGCCATAGCAGTGGTCGGCGATGCGGATCGGTGCCCCCTCCAGGTCACGCTCCAGCAGCTCGCGCAGGTGCACCGGCCGCGGACTATCGCCCAGGGGCATGGCGAGCTGCTGGTTGAAATCGCAATCATGCACCCGTCCCTGGTAATCCACCGACAGGGTCGAGCGGCACATGACCCCTTCCAGGGTGGCGGCGTTGTAGCTGGCCTTGAGCAGCGCCAGGTAGTCATCGAACTGTCCCTTGGAGATCAGGGTGCTGCCGAAGCGCTGGATGGGCATATTGGCCAGGGTAAAGAGGCGGTTGAAACGGATGCCGAAGTGCTCCCACAGCTCGTGATGGTAAGCCGCCTCCAGCGGCGCCTGGGGCGGCGGCAGGCTGGGGCCCTGGGGGTTGTAGACCAGGTTCAGCACCAGGTCGCCGTCCGGCTCGCCATAGCCCAGGGCATTGAGGCGCCGGAGCCCCGCGACGCTGGCCTCGAAGACCCCGTCACCGCGCTGGGCATCGACGTTGGCGGCGCTGTAGCAGGGCAGCGAGGCCACCACCTCGACGCCCTGCTCGGCCAGGAAAGCGGCCAGCGTCTCCTGCCCCGGCTCCTCGAGGATGGTCAGGTTGCAGCGATCCATCACCTTGATGCCCAGGGCCCGCGCCTGGCGTACCAGGTGCCGGAAATGCGGGTTGAGCTCCGGCGCGCCGCCGGTGAGATCCAGGGTGGCAATGCCCTGGCGGCGGATAAACTCCAGCATCAGCGCCATGGTCGGCCAGTCCATCTCTTCCTGGCGCCGGGGGCTCGCGGCCACATGGCAGTGCAGGCAGGACTGATTGCAGCGGTAGGTGAGGTTGGCCTGCAGGGTCGTGAGGCGCCCCCGGCGCAGGGGCGGAAAATCGGTGGCGATCAGGCGGGGCAGGGTCGCGTGCATGCCGGCTCCTTGAGAATGACGACGGGGCTCCCCCTTCGGTCGTGTCTACGCCAATGACCTTACAGGAAAGACGCGCTTCCCGACGCGCCGCTTGCCCACGGCGACGCCCATCTCGGGGGTGGGCGTCGCCGGGTCAAGCGGCACCTCAGCGCACGATCATCACCGAGATCTTGCTGTGATGCACCACATGCTCCGCATTGGGCCCCAGCACATAGTCGACGAACTTGCGCTTGTTATGGGAGGCCATCACGATCAGGTCCACCTCGAGCTGCTTGGCGGCCTTGATGATCGCCTCCCAGGGCGAGCCCTCGACGATGGTCCGGTGCACCTCGATGTCCTCGGGCACCTGGTCGAGGATGAACTGCTTCTGGGCCTCGCTCAGGGACTGGTGGGCCTTCTCGGTGAAGTCCTTGGGAAAGTAGGCCCCCACCATGGGCATGCGGAAGTCGGGCATCACCGTCACCACATGCAGGGAGGCGCCGAAGCTGCGACACAGGGTCAGCGCCGTGGGTAGCGCCTTCTTCCAGGAGCCCTCCTCGTTGAGGTCCACCGGCAGCAGGATCTTCTGGTACATGGCTTATTCCCCCTTATCTGGCCGCCGGAGCGGCCGTGGTGTCGCGGCGACGACGCTGCAGGACGACGATCAGGCCGAACACCAGGAAGGCCGGGATCCACATCAGCTCCTTGGGCCAGCGATCCACCGGCGCCATCACCGAGAGGATCTGCTGATCGAAGAACATCGCCTCGAAGCCGATCTGCTCCGCCTGGCTGCCGAAGGCCACGTTATCCACGAAGGTGCCCCCGTCTTCCTCGCTGCGCAGGCTCAGGCCCAGCGCCTCCATGCGTTCCTCGCCGGTCTCGCCGTCGGGCACCGGCACCAGCAGGTAGCGGGTGAACTGGTCGCCGAAGTCGTCCTCGTCGAGGATCTCCACCCGCAGGTTGCTGCCCTCGTCCACCATGCCCAGCGCCTGGGCGAACTGCGCCGGCGGCACCGACAGGTAGGGGTCATGGATGCGATCCATCCAGAACCCCGGGCGGAACAGGGTGAAGGCCACCAGCAGCAGCAGCAGTGATTCGTACCAGCGGTTGCGGGCGACCATGAAGCCCTGGCTACCGGCGGCGAAGATCAGCATGGCGATGGTCGCCACCACGAAGATCAACAGGCCCTGCCAGAGCCCCACCTCGATCAGCAGCAGGTCGGTGTTGAAGATAAACAGGAAGGGCAGTGCGGCGGTACGCAGGCTGTAGTAGAAGGCCTGGAAGCCGGTACGAATGGGATCGCCCCCAGAGATCGCCGCGGCGGCGAAGGAGGCCAGCCCCACCGGCGGCGTCACGTCCGCCATGATGCCGAAGTAGAAGACGAAGAGGTGCACGGCGATCAGCGGCACGATCAAGCCGTTCTGCTGACCCAGCAGCACGATCACCGGGGCCATCAGCGACGACACCACGATATAGTTGGCGGTGGTGGGCAGGCCCATGCCGAGGATCAGGCTGAGCACCGCGGTGAGCAGCAGGATCAGCATCAGGTTGCCCATAGAGAGCACCTCCACCACGTCCGCCAGCACCAGGCCCACCCCGGTCTGGGAGACGGCGCCGACGATGATGCCGGCGGTGGCGGTGGCGATACCGATGCCGATCATGTTGCGGGCCCCGGTCACCAGGCCATCCCACAGATCGAGGAAGCCCTCCTTGATATCCTCGGCCAGGCGGCTGCGGCCGCGGAAGAGGGCGGTGATCGGGCGCTGGGTAATCATGATGGCGATCATGAAGACCGTGGCCCAGAAGGCCGAGAGCCCCGGCGACAGGCGCTCGACCATCAGGCACCAGACCAGCACGATCACCGGCAGGATAAAGTGCAACCCCACCATCACCGTGGGCCGCGTCTGCGGCAGTTCGATCACCTCGGAATTGGGGTCGTCCAGCTCCAGCTCCGGGTAGTTGGCGCCGACCTTGAGCAGGCCCACGTAGACCACCGCCAGCACCACCGCCACCACCCAGGGGGTGGCAGCGCCCAGCAGCGGCTTGAGCCAGCCCAGGCCGTAGTAGACGCCGAAGGAGAGCGCCATCAGCGCCAGCAGGCCGGTGAGGAAGCCGATCACCTTGTTGAGGAAGGGACGCGCCGGGTTACTGGAGGGCAGCCCAGACATGCCGGCCTTGAGGGCCTCCAGGTGAACGATATAGATCAGCGCGATATAGGAGATCAGCGCCGGCAGGAAGGCGTGCTTGATCACCTCCACATAGGAGATGCCCACGTACTCCACCATCAGGAAGGCCGCGGCGCCCATGACGGGCGGCATGATCTGGCCGTTCACCGAAGAGGAGACCTCCACCGCCCCGGCCTTGTTGGCGGAGAAGCCGACCCGCTTCATCATCGGGATGGTGAAGGTGCCGGTGGTCACGGTATTGGCGATGGACGAGCCGGAGATCAGCCCGGTCATGCCCGAGGCCACCACCGCCGCCTTGGCGGGGCCCCCGCGGTAGTGACCCAGCAGCGAGAAGGCCACCTTGATGAAGTAGTTACCGGCCCCGGCCTTGTCGAGCAGGGCGCCGAACAGCACGAAGAGGAAGACGAAACTGGTGGAGACCCCCAGGGCGATGCCGAAGACCCCCTGGGTCGTCAGCCACTGGTGGTTGATCAGGCCGTAGAGGCTCACTCCCCGGTGGGCGAGGATGCCCGGCATATGGGGCCCGAACAGCGAATAGACGATAAACACCGCGGCCACGATCATCAGCGGCGGCCCCAGGGCGCGGCGGGTCGCCTCCAGCAGCAGCAGGATGCCCACCACCCCGACCACCACGTCCTGGGTCAGGGGCGCCCCGGGACGCTCGGCGAGCTCGGCATAGAAGAGGAACATATAGGCGCCACAGAAGGCGGCAACCCCGGCGAACAGCCAATCCTGCAGCGGAATGCGCTCCCGGGGCGAGCGCTTCAGCGCCGGATAGGCCATAAAGGCCAGGAAGAGCGCGAAGGCCAGGTGAATGGAGCGCGCCTCGGTGGCATTGAAGACCCCGAACCGGAAGAGGTAGGGCAAGGGAGACGCGATCCACAACTGGAACAGCGACCAGGCCGCGGCGATGCCCACCAGCAACTTGCCGGGCGCCCCCAGTGGCTTGCGCGCCCCGGAGTCGGTGGAGGCCACCATCTCCTCCAGGTCGACTTCCGAACCCTGCGGTCTCTGCTTGTCGTTTGTCATAAGCGGTTCCTGCCTGTTTGATCGAGCCACCGAGTCAAGGGTTCTGCCATGATGTCGTGCCTGTCCCTAAAGAATAGCGGGCATTAAAAACCCGAATGCGCGACCCCCGGAGGGTGCCGCGCATCCAGTATCGGAAGGGGGACCTTCCTCGTTAGCGGGCCGGAATCACTCGATCCAGCCACGCTCACGATAGTAACGGGCGGCCCCGTCGTGCAGCGGCGCGGTGAGGCCATCGGAGATCATGCTCTCCTCGTCCAGGTTCTCGAAGGCCGGATGCAGACGCGTGAAGCGATCGAAGTTCTCGAACACCGCCTTGACGGCCTCGTAGACGATCTCCTCGTCGACACCCTCGTGGGTGACGAAGGTGGCGGCGACGCCGAAGGTCTCCACGTCCTCGTCATTGCCGCGGTACATGCCGCCGGGAATCACCGCGCGGGTGTAGTAGGGGAACTCCTCGACCAGGCCATCGATCTCCTCGCCGGTCACCGGCACCAGGCGGGCCTCCACGGTGGTGGTGGCTTCCTGGATGGAGCCGTTGGGGTGGCCCACCACATAGACCATGGCGTCGATATTGTTGTCGGAGAGGGCCGCGGCCTGCTCGGCGGCATCCAGCTCGGAGGCCAGGGAGAAGACATCGGTATCCCAGCCCATGGCGTCCATCACCACGTTCATGGTGTTGCGCTGGCCGGAGCCCGGGTTGCCGATATTGACCCGCTTGCCGGGGAAGTCGGAGATATGCTCGATGCCGGAGTCGGCCCGGGCCACCACGGTGAGGGGCTCGCCGTGCATGGTGAAGACGGCACGCATCTCCTCCCAGGCGCCGTCGTCCTCGAAGTTGGACTCGCCGTGATAGGCGCGGTACTGGACGTCGGACTGCACCACGCCCATGTCCAGCTCACCGCTGCGCATGCCGTTGACGTTGGCCACGGAGCCACCGGTGGAAGGGGCGTTACAGCGAATGTTGTGCTCGTCGCTGCCCCGGTTGACCATCCGGCATACCGACTGGCCGACCACGTAATAGACGCCGGTCTGGCCCCCGGTACCGATGGTGATAAAGCGATCCTGGGCCACCGCCGGCGCAGAAAAGGCGGCCGCGCCCAGCAGGGCACCGGAGACGGCGGCGGCAGAGAAGACATGACGTTTCATCTAGACACCTCTTGGCATGGTTGGTCCCCTAGGCGCCTCGCGGCGAATACCCGCCACGGACCGACGCCAATATTCGGGGTTCAGCATGAAGATAGTTCACCCACGGCGAAGGCGCAGCCCCAGGGCCCCGCCTCGATTCAACGTCGCCCCTCTCGAGGGCACCACGCCGGCCATAAGCTCTTTTTAATAAAGTCTAATTTTATACTGAGTCAAACGTTTAACGCACGCCGAGCCGAAAACGCCGACGCCGCCACCGAATCCACGGTAGCGGCGTCGAGCCCCACTATGACATAGCGAGGGTATCAGCACCCAGCAGGCATCAGCCGGCCTTGGTGATCAGCGCCTGCTTGGCACCCTTCATGGCGGCGAACTCGGCCTCATAGAAGAACTCGCTCTCTCCCAGCGCCGGCTCCAGATGATTGAGCCAGGTAGCGTGTTCGTCGTACTTGGCGAAGAAGGGACGCTGCACCCAGTCGCCATCGCGGCCCTGGATAAAACGCAGCACGAAGACCTTCTCGCCCTTGATCTCCGTCACCCCCTGGATCTCCACCTTGCCCGGATCGGCGGACATCGACGGGCCGCGGGCGGTGCGCGCCAGGCCCGGCACCCGCTTCATGGCCTCGCGGTAGATCTCCCAGGCGCGCACCAGCGGCACCTCGAAGTAGTGGCGGGCGCCGGTGTCGCGCTCCACGAACATGTAGTAGGGGATCATCCCCAGGCGCACCTGGGTGGTCCACATCCTCGCCCACTGGTCGGCGTCGTCGTTGATGTGCTTGAGCAGTGGCGCCTGGGTGCGGATCTCCGCCCCGGTGGCGCGGATGCGACGAATCGCCTCGCGACAGATGGGGGTGTCCATCTCCTTCCAGTGGTTGAAGTGCGCCATAAAGGCCACATGCTTGCCGGCCGCGGTCAGCTCGCGGAACAGGTCGAGGATATCCTCGGCATCCGGGTCGGTGACGAAGCGGTACGGCCAGAAGGTCAGGCTCTTGGAGCCGATGCGGATATCCTGGACGTGATCCAGCTCCGGCGCCATCAGCCCCTCCAGGTACATCCTCAGGTGCTTGGCCTTCATCACCATGGGGTCGCCGCCGGTCATCAAGAGGTCGGTGACCTCGGTGTGCTCGGCCAGGTAGCGGTGCAGCGACGTCGCGTCGCTGGCGGCGAACTTCAGGTCCTTGTCGCCGACGAACTGCGCCCAGCGGAAGCAGAAGGTGCAGTAGCTGTGGCACACCTGGCCCTGGCTGGGAAAGAACAGCACCGTCTCGCGATACTTGTGCTGCATGCCGGGCAGCGGCTCGCCATCCAGTAGCGGCAGGTTGAGGTCCATCTGCCCCGCCGGGTGGGGGTTGAGCTCGCCGCGAATGCGCTCCACCACCGGCTTGAGCTCGTCGGCGGGGGCGTCGCGGCGCACCAGGGCGGCGACCTCGTCGAAGTGCTCGGGGCGCAGCATGCCGCGCTGGGGGAAGGTGAGCTGGAAGACCGGGTCATTGGGCACGGCGTTCCAGTCGATCAACTCGTCGATCACGTATTCGTTGACCCGGAACGGCAACACCTGGCTGACCACCCGCATATCGAAGCGCAGTGCCTCGGGCAGCGCCTGGATCGCCGCGATCTTGTCCAGTTGGCGATGGGTATAGACCTTGAACTGGCGGGCCTCATAGGCCTCGGCCTCGGGGCTGCCGAGCTCGATGCTCACTCGCTGGTTCATGCCATCTCCTCTTTGTCTATCACGGCCGGGCCGCCTCGACGAAGGCACGGGGCGGCCGTCTCGCCTCATGCAAGGGAGGCAGACAGGCCATGGCGTCTCGGGGGAGGGCTATTGATACAGACTTGGCGAGGGAGTTGCAAACTTCGGCATTATTTTGCAACAAATGTCACGTAATCAGCGCCTTTTCGCCACACTTCGTTCATGAGCTCGAATGGCGAATTAGCCTGGCGGCGAGGCGCTGCAACCGCGGCGCACCGATCAGGATCAGCGAGAAGGCGATGGGCCAGGCGATATAAATGGCACGCCACCAGCGTCCCAGGAAGCCATCGGCCAGGCCGGTATTGACCCAGGTGATCAGGAAGGTCATCAGGGTGACCATATAGAACGACATCAACACCGAGAAGACCAGGGGCGCATGGCGGGGCGGGAACAACATTCGGCGTCTCCATGATCGTTAACTGGCTCATAATTAGACCAGAAACATTGCCGCCTGAACAGGCGCCTTGCGCCGGATCGAGGCGGCGCGCCACACTGAATCGAGAGGTCAAAGTGACCGAGGTTCCCATGCTGAAGATCGAATGCCTTCAAGGCGATATTACCCGGCAAACCGACCTGGCAGCGGTGGTCAACGCCGCCAATGCCCAGTTGCGCCCCGGCGGCGGCGTGGCCGGCGCCCTGCATCGTGCCGCCGGCCCCGAGCTGGATGCGGCCTGCCGCCCCCTGGCGCCGATCCAGCCCGGCCAGGCGGTGATCACCCCCGCCTTCGCCCTGCCCAATCGCCATGTGATCCACTGCCTGGGGCCGGTCTACGGGGTCGACGAACCCTCCGACGAGCTGCTGGCGGCCTGCTATCGAAACGCCATGGAACTGGCCGAGGCTCATCGCCTCGCCTCCCTGGCCTTCCCCGCCCTCTCCACCGGCGCCTTCGGCTACCCCATGGCGGAGGCCGCCCGCATCGCCCTGAGCACGGTCAGGGAGAGCGGGCGCCATTGCGAGCATCTTGGCCTGGTCCGCTTCGTACTCTTCGACGCCGCGGCCACCGAACTCCACCAGGAAGTGCTGGATACCCTGCAAGCCGGGAAATAGCCCCCTGCCCTCTTGGTCCACGCTCACCCCACGTTATAGCCCAGCACCCGGGGCAGCCAGAGGGCGATCTCGGGAAACACTGCCACCAATGCCAGGGCACCGGCCATGGCCGCCACGAAGAGCAGCGCCCAGCCGACGGTCTGCTCCAGGCGGATCCTGGCCACCTCGGTGGTCACCATCAGGTTGACCGCCACCGGCGGGGTGAACTGGCCGATGGCGATATTCATCGCCAGCAGGATGCCGAACCATACCGGATTCCACTCGAAGTGCTGCATCACCGGGATCAGCACCGGCATCAGGATCAGGTAGATGGAGATGGCGTCCAGCAACATGCCGGCGGCCAGCACCGCCAACATGATCAGGATCAGCAGCAGCACCCCGTTGTCGGTAAGACCGATGATCCACTCGGCCAGCCCGCGGAAGGTGCCGAGCATGGTGCCGGCCCAGGCGAAGATGCCAGCCAGGGCGATGATCAGCATCACCACCCCGGAGATCACCGCCGCCTCGCCGAACAGCGCCCAGAGGTCACGCCAGCCGAGCTCGCGGGTCACGAAGAGGCCGATCGCCACCCCATAGGCCACCGCCACCACGGCGGCCTCGGTGGGGGTAAAGAGCCCCGAACGCAGCCCGCCGAGGATCAGCACCGGGGCGAACAGCGCCGGCAGCGCCTGCTTGAAGGTCTCCCCCACCCGCAGCCGCTCGACGCCCTGCGCCGCGCTGCCGCCCTCCCAGCCGAAACGCTTCGCCACCAGCAGTGCCGGTACCAGCAGCGCCAGGCCGGCGAGGATGCCGGGGAAGAGCCCGGCGGCGAAGAGCGCACGCAGGTCGACCCCGGGCACCACGATGGAGTAGAGGATCAGCGCCACCGAGGGCGGGATCAGGATCGCCGTGGAGGCCGACGCCGCGATCAGGGTCGCCGAGAAGGGTTTCGGGTAGCCCGCCTTGGTCATGCTGGGCAGCATCACCATGGCCACGGCGGCGGCATCCGCCGGCCCCGAGCCGCTCATGCCACCCATGATCATGCACACCAGCACCGCCACCAGGGCCAGGCCGCCGTGGCGGGGACCGATCAGCGCCTGGGCGAAGCGCACCAGACGCAGCGCCACCCCGGAACGCTCGAAGATCAGGCCGGTGAGGATAAACAGCGGGATGGCGATCAGCGGGTACTTGGCGATGCTGTTGTAGGTATTGGTACCCAGGGTCGCCAGCATCATCGGCGGCAGGCCGCTGAGGATACCCACGGCCCCGGCCAGGCCCAGGGAGAAGGCCACCGGCACCCCGGCGATCAACAGGCCCACGAAGGCCAGCAGCATCCACAGGTCAGGACTCATCGTCGAGCCTCCCGCGCAGGCGGTCCCGGGTCTGCTGAGTCTGGCGGACCAGCATCGCCGCCGAGAGCAGCGGCAGCCAGACGATATACCACCACTGGGGCAGGCCGAGCCCCGGCGACAGCGACCGCCACTGGTACTCCTGCCAGGCCAGCCTGGCGCCGAACCAGGTGATCAGCCCCAGTACCGTGACGGCACAGGCCCATTGAAAGAGGATCAGGGCCCGGCGAGGCCCGCCTGGCAGGGCCCGCTCCAGCAGGCCGATACGAATATGGCCGTTGCGGCGCAGCGCCACCGCGGCGCCGCCGAAGGTCAAGACCACCAGCAGGAACACCGAAAACTCCTCGGTGAAGGCCAGGGAGCCGCCGCTGAGGTAGCGGGTCACCACGTTGGCGAGGCTGATCAGGGCGATGATCACCAGGGCCAGGGACGCCAGCCAGCGTTCCGGCCGCGCATCGGGGGAAGGTTTCATGACGACCTCATGCAAAAGGCCGGCCCTGGGGGCCGGCCAGACATTCCTTGTCGAGAAGCGCGACGACTCAGCGCGCCTCGACGGCCTGGCGCGCGGCCTCCACCAGGGCCTCGCCGATCTGCGGCACCCACTCCTGGTGGACGCTCTCGGTGGCCTCGACGAAGGCCCGGTACTGGGCCTCGTTCAGCTCGGTGACCTCGACGCCGCGCTCGCGGATGGCGGCCAGGCGTTCGGCCTCCTGCTCGCGGGTCATGGCGATCTCCCACTGGCCGGCATCCACCGCCGCCTCGCGCAGGATCTCGCGGTCCGCCTCATCCAGCGACGCCCATACCTGGCGATTGACGGCGAAGATCAGCGGATCGTTCATGTAGTTCCACAGGGTCAGGTGTTCCTGGCCCACCTGGTCGATGCGCGCCACGTCGAACACCGACAGCGGGTTCTCCTGGCCGTCCACCGCGCCGGTGGTCAACGCCGGCTGAGCGTCGGTCCAGCTCATCTGGGTGGGATCGGCGCCCAGGGCGCTGAAGGTATCCTGGAACAGCGGCGAGCCCACCACGCGGATCTTCAGGCCCTCCAGGTCCTCCGGGGCGGCGATGGCGCCACGGGAATTGGAGAGCTGACGGAAGCCGTTCTCGCCCCAGGCCAGGGGAATGACGTCCCGGGATTCGATGGCCGCGAAGATCGCCTCCCCGGCCTCGCCGCCGGTGACCGCATCCACCGCCGCCTCGTCGGGCAGCAGGAAGGGCAGCGAGAAGAGGTTGAGCTCCGGCACCTGGGGCGACCAGTTGATGGTGGAACCCACGGCGGCATCGATCAACCCCGAGCGCATGGCGGAGAACTCGCGGGTCTGGTCGCCGGCCACCAATTGCGCATTGGAGTAGACCCGCATGGTGAGGCGCCCCTCGCTGCGCTCCTCCACCAGTTCGGCCCATTTCTCGGCGGCCTGGCCCCAGGGGAAGGCGTCGGAGAGCACCGTGGAGATGGAGAGCTCACGGGCCTGGATGGAGAAGGCGGCACTGAGCAGGGCGGCACCGGCCAGGCCGGCGGCGAACTTGGTGAAGACGGAGCTGGATGACATGGCGTGTCCTTGCGGTAGCGGCTCACCCCAGTCCCGGGCCAGCCTATTGTCTTGAGTTTGGATACCCACGTCATTGTAAGCAGACCAACGTTGAAAGGAAGCAGGCGAGGCCCCAGGCGCTACCGCCCAATGTCGACCGGCCCGTCACACCTTTCGCACGACGGCCTGGTATCCTGGGTGATCAAGCCTTCGTCAGGGAAGAGATCGTGCCACTTCGCGACCTGCTGCTGGGCCTGGCGGTCATCGCCATCTGGGCCCTGAATATCATCGTCATCAAGGTGGGGGTAGCCGAGCTGCCGCCACTATTGCTGACCACCCTACGCTTTATGCTGGTGGCGGCGCTGCTGGTGCCCTTCCATCCGGTGGCGCGGCATCAGCTGCCCTTCCTGGCGCTACTCTCGGTGACCTTCGGCAGCCTGCACTTCGCCCTGCTGTTTATCGGCCTGGGCCAGGCCGAGGCGGGCACCGGCGCCCTGCTGGTGCAGATGGGCACCCCTTTCGCCACCCTGCTGGCGGTGGTGTTCCTCAAGGAGCGCCTGGGCCCGCGGCGCCTGGCGGGGCTGGCGCTCTCCTTCGCCGGGGTGATGGTACTGGCCGGCGGCCCCACCCTGCCCTCGCCGCTGCCGCTGTCCATCCTGCTGATCAGCGCCCTCGGCTGGGCCATCTCCCAGCTGTTGATCAAGCAGGGGCCGAACGTGCCGCCCCTGGCCCTGGCCGGCTGGGTGGCGCTGTTCGCGATCCCCCAGGTGGCGCTGGGCTCCTGGCTCTTCGAGAGTGATCATCTGGCGGCGCTGCGGGGGGCCGGCTGGGCGGGCTGGGGCGCGATCTTCTATACCGCGGTGATGTCATCCATCGTCGCCTATGGGCTCTGGTATGGGCTGCTGCGCCGCCACCCGGTGAATCGGGTGGTGCCACTGACCCTGCTGGTGCCGGTGGTGGCGGTCTTCCTGGGCGTCTGGCTGCTGGGCGATAGCCTGGGCATCCATAAGCTGGCCGGCGGCGGGCTGGTGGTCGCCGGCATCGCCCTGATCGCCCTGAAATTCGGCAGCGGCAAGGCGCGCCATCCACAACGGGCCGATTAACTCTCGGCGACGCAGCTGGCCGCGGCGCCGGGCCAGCTGACGCAGTCGCCGATGCCGATGTCCCTATCGGCGAAGTAGCCGGCATTGACCTCCAGGGCGGCGCGGTAGGCCACCCCGGCCGGGTAGGCGCGACACTGGCCGGGATCGTCGCTATCGCAGGGGGTCATGGTGTGAATGGCGGCGATGCGCCCGGCGGCATCGATAAAGGCGATATCCAGGGGGATTCGCGTGCGATACATCCAGAAGCCGCTGTCCGGGGGCTGCAGGCCGTCGTAGAGGAACAGCATGCCGGCCTCGGCGCCCAGGTGATCGCGCTCCATCAGGCCACGGCGCCGCTGGGCCGGGGTCTCGGCCAATTCCACTTCGAGCCGCTGCGGCCCCCCGGCGGCATGAATCGCCAGGGTGGCCCGGGCCAGGCGCGCGTCCACCTCGGCGGCCCGAGCGGGCCGCATGCCCAGGGCCGGCATCAGCCCCAGGGCCGGCATCAGCGCCAGCCCCTTGACTACCTCACGACGGGTCGTCGTCATCGCTCTCTCCTTGTGATTCCCGTGGCATCGGATGGATGCCCGCCGCCAGCAGCGACACCGTCACCGCCTCGCCCCGCGCCAGGCCGTTACGCCGCGCCGCATGGGTGGCGATCTCGAAGCGCAGGCTGTCATCGGTATGCGGGAAGCTCAGGGTAATCAGGGTGATTCCCCCCAGCACCACCATCTCGCTGACGGTGCCGCTCACCGGGTTCTCCCGCTCGCCCCGGGAGGGGCGGTCGCGGCGGTGCAGCAGCACATCCGAGGGGGGAATATACCAGTGAACCGGGCCGCACACCGCCGGCGTGGCCAGGTTCAGCCGTAACGGGCCCCACTGCAGCCAGGTGGCGTCCCCGGATGTCCGGATTTCCCCCGCGAAGACATTATGCTTGTCGAGCAGCCGCGCCACCTCCGGCGAGGCCGGCCGGCGGAAGAGCCGCTCCGGCGGCGCGCTCTGCAGGCTGCGGCCACCATGCAACACGCAGAGGCGGTCGGCCAGGGCCGCGGCCTCGTCCAGGTCGTGGGTCACCAGCAGGATGGGGATCTCGATGGACTCCCGCAGCAGGGCCAGCTCGCGCTGCAGGCGCCGGCGGGTGACCTGATCCACCGCCGAGAAGGGTTCGTCCAGCAGCAGCGCCCGGGGCTCCCGGGCCAGGGCCCGGGCCACCGCCACCCGCTGGCGCTGCCCCCCGGAGAGCTGCGCCGGGTAGCGATTCTCCAGTCCCGCCAGGCGCACCCGCGCCAACCACTCCCGGGCCAGGGCCTCGCGCTCGCCGGCGTCGCGATGGCCCATGGCCAGCATCACGTTGCGCAGGGCGGTGAGGTGGGGAAAGAGCGCATAGTCCTGGAAGACCAGGCCGATGCGCCGCCGCTGGGGACTGAGACAGACGCCGGTGGCGGCGTCGAACCAGGTCTCGCCGGCGCACTGGATGCGCCCCCCCGCCGGCCGGTAGAGGCCGGCGAGGGCGCGCAGCAGAGTGGTCTTGCCGCTGCCCGAGGGCCCCACTAGGGCGAGCAGTTCCCCGGGGGCACAGTGCAGATCCACCGCCAGGGGGATCGGGGCGGCCTGATCCAGGCGCACCCGCAGGCCGGTCTGCGCCGGAATCCTAGACATGGGGTCCTCCCCGGCTCCGTGCCAGGCCATAGACCACGCCGATGGTGACGAAGGAGACCGTCAGCAGCATGGCCGACATCACCGCCGCCCCGGACTCGTCAAAGGCCTGCACCCGGTCGTAGATGGCGATGGCCAGGGTGCGGGTCTCGCCGTCGATGGCGCCCCCGAC
Source organism: Halomonas sp. H5 (assembly GCF_050613175.1). Lineage (GTDB taxonomy): Bacteria > Pseudomonadota > Gammaproteobacteria > Pseudomonadales > Halomonadaceae > Bisbaumannia > Bisbaumannia salifodinae. The sequence goes on along the minus strand of NZ_CP192510.1, from coordinate 989,583 downwards.
CATCAGGATCACCCCGAATTCCCCCAGGGTATGGGCGAAGGTCAGGGCCAGGGCCGAGATCACCCCGGGCCAGACAAGCGGCAACTCGATGCGCCACAGGGTCTGCCAGGGCGATAGGCCACTGCACCAGGCCGCCTCGCGAAGGTGTGGCGGCACCCCCTCGAAGGCGCGCTGGATGGGCTGCACCGCGAAGGGCAGGTTGACCACCAGGGAGGCGAGCAGGATGCCGCCGAAGGTGAAATTGAGGCCGCCACCGGTGAGGCGCTGCCAGAGGGCACCGAAGGGTGCCTCGGCGCCGAAGGCCAGCATCAGGTAGAAGCCCAGCACCGTGGGCGGCATCACCAGGGGTAGCGCCACCAAGGCCTCGCATAGCGCCTTGCCGCGGAAGTGCCGGGTGGCCAGGGCGCGCCCCAGCCAGAGCCCCAGGGGCAACAGCAGCAGACAGGTGGCCAGGGCCAGCCGCAGGGAGACGCTAAGCGCCGTCCACTCCATCAAGGGACCTCGCTATCCGGCAGGGCGAAGCCGTAGTCGGCGAGGATCGCCCGGGCCTCGGGCCGCTGCAGGTAGGCATAGAAGGCCCGGGCCGTCTCCCCGGCGCCGCGGATCAATACCATCCGCTGGTTGAGGGGGGCATGCCAGCGCTCGGGAATCAGCACATGCTCGCCGCGCTCCGCCAGGGCCGGCGCCAGCACCAGGGAGTAGGCCACCAGGCCGCCCCGGGCATCCGCGGAGAGGGCGAACTGGGCGGCCTGGGAGACGTTCTCGCCGAGAATCCGCAGCGGTTCGCTCGACGCCCACAGGCCGGCCTGCTCGAGGGCCTGCCGGGCCGCCACCCCATAGGGGGCATGCTGGGGGTTGGCCAGGGCCAGTCGCGCCCGCCCTTCTCCGGCCTGATAGGCGGCGATGGCCTGGCGCGCCCCGGCCAGCGGGTCCTCCGGCTCGGGCAGGTCGCCGCGGCCCGGGCGCTGCAGCCAGGCCAGCCGACCGCGGGCATAGATCACCCCTTCATCCTCGGTGTGGCCCGCCTCGTGCAAGGCCAGCACCTGCTGCTCATCCGCCGACAGGAAGAGCTCGAAGGGCCCCCCCTGGGCGATCTGGCGGCGGAAGTTGCCGGAAGATCCATAGTTGAAGCGCAGCCGTTGGCCCGTTTCCGAGGTAAAGCGCTCGGCCACCTCGTCCAGGGCGAACTGCAAGGACGAGGCCGCCGCCACGATCGCCCCCCCCGAGGCCTGAGCCAAGGCGGCCGGCATGGCCAGCATGAGCGTGGCCAGCAGCAGCCAGCGTTTAAGCAGCATCGTATCCCTCCCGAGCAAGAACTCACCCAAGGCTTGACCAATCGGTCAGCTTAGTCAAGCCGGGTCTCAAGGCGGCCACCATGATGCCATGTCGCAGGAGGCTTCGCCCGCGTCGCCATCAGGCCGCTCTCCAACGCTCAGGTCGTTAGGGTCAGAGGCGGCGCCAGAGGCGCCTAATGCAGGGATCCCCGATAACGATAACGAGAAACATCATGCGACTACGCTTTCGTTCCCTTCGTACCCTGGTGGTCAGCCTCGCCGGGGCCTCGATCCTCGCCGTGGTGGCGGCCCTGGTACTCTATGCGCTGCTGGCCGGTAGCCGCACCCAGGCCGTGGTGGCCGACCAGACCCAGGCGCTGCTGGAATCGAGTATCCACCAGCGCCTGGCGGCCCTGGCCGAGGCCCAGGCCAACCGGATCCAGGGCGAGCTCGACCGTGCCCTGACCCTGGCCAGCCAACTGGCCCAGGCCAATGCCCTGCTGGGCCAGCGCGAGGCGGATGGTCGCCCCTCGCTGCGCCTCACCCGCGAGGAGGTCTCGCGCCTGGCCCGCCAGACGGTGGCCGAGAACCCGGCCCTGCTGGATGCCTATATCGCCTGGGAGCCCGACGCCTTCGGCGACGATGGCCGCTTCGCCGGTCGCCAGACCGGTATCGACGACGACAGCGGCCGCTTTCGCCCCTGGTGGGTGCGCGAGGCGGACGGCAGCCTGCGCCTGGCCCCGCTCAACGAGTCACTGATGGAGAACGAGGCCCCCCTGGGCAATGGCCTGCGCCGCGGCGAGTACTACCTCTGTCCCCGGGAGAGTCGCGCCCCCTGCGTCATCGACCCCGCCGCCTATGACTACGCTGGGGTGATGCGCATGGTCACCTCCTTCAATGTCCCCATCCTGGTGGACGGCGAGTTTCGCGGCATCGCCGGGACCGACCTGGCGGTGGACTTCACCCAGGAGCTGCTGAGCCAAGCCAACGCCTCCCTCTACGATGGCGCCGGCAGCATGGCCCTGATGGCCTCCCGGGGCAGCGTGGCCGCCGATACCGCCGCCAGCGGCGAGCTGGGCGATAGCGCCCGGGCGGTCTTCGGCGAGGCCACCTGGGCCCATCTGCGGGCGGCCCAGGAGAGCGGCGAGGCCCGGCAGACCCTAACCGACGAGGGCATGATCGAGCTCTACTGGCCCTTTGAGATCACCGCCCAGGAGGCCCCCTGGGTACTGATGGTGCGTCTTCCCCAGGCGGCGGTGCTGGCGGAATGGCAGGAACTGCAAGCGACCCTCACCGATCAGGGCCGCCGGGACACCCTGGGCATGATCGGGGTGGGACTGCTGGTGGCCGGCCTGGGCCTGTTGGCAATCTGGGCACTGGGCGGGCGTATCGCCCGGCCCCTGCGCGAGCTGGCCGGGCGCATGGACGAGATCGCCAGCGGCGACGGCGACCTGACCCGGCGCCTGCCGGTCACCGGCCGCGACGAGACGGCGACCCTGGCCAGCCGCTTCAATGCCTTCGCCGACAAGATCCATGACGTCCTGGTGGAGGTGCGCGGCAGCAGCGATTCGGTGCGCCTGGCCGCCGAGGAGATCGCCGACGGCGGTCAGGACCTGGCGCGGCGCACCGACGATGCCGCCGCCAGCCTGCAGCAGACCTCCGCCTCCATGGAAGAGATCACCGGCACCGTGGAACAGACCGCCGAGTCCGCCCGCCAGGCCGACGGCCTGGCCAAGGAGGCCGCCGATGTAGCCGCCCGGGGTGGCGAGGCGGTGGCCCGGGTGGTCACCACCATGGACGAGATCCGCGATTCCTCGCGGCAGATCAGCGAGATCGTCACGCTGATGGACGGTATCGCCTTCCAGACCAACCTGCTGGCGCTCAACGCCTCGGTGGAGGCGGCCCGGGCCGGCGAGCAGGGCCGCGGCTTCGCGGTGGTGGCCGGCGAGGTACGCAACCTGGCCAGCCGCAGCACCGCCGCCGCCCAGGAGATCAAGGCGCTGATCGAGGCCTCCGCCCAGCGCACTCAGCAGGGCGCCGACCAGGTCCACCTGGCCGGCGAGACCATACGAACCCTGGTGGAGCGCGTCGACCGGGTCAGCCAGGTACTGGGCGAGATCAGAGCCGCCACCGGCGAGCAGAGCGACGGCATCGGTCAGGTCAATATCGCCGTGGCGGAGCTAGATCGCATGACCCAGCAGAATGCCGCCCTGGTGGAGGAGTCCAGCGCGGCGGCGGCCCAGTTGAAGGAGCAGTCGACCCAACTGGCACGAATCGTCGGTGGCTTTACCCTCGCCGAGGCGGCCCCGGCCTGGCGGCCGCAGGCACCGGTGCTACCGCGGCAATACCCCGTCGAGGCGTAGCGCCTACTCGGGGCGCGGGCGCCCCCGAGCGGGCTCCTCGGCCTCGCGGCTCAAGGGCTGCAGCAGCATACGATCCAGGCGCAACCAGCGCGGGTCGCGGAAGGCATGCAGGCCGATGGTCATGCCCTGGTGCCCGTCCCGGGGCTGGGCGTGGTAGGTGCCGAAGAGGCGATCCCACCAGGGCAGGTTGAAGCCGAAGTTGCTGTCGGTCTCGTCGCGATGCCAGGAGTGATGCACCCGGTGCATGTCCGGGGTCACCACCACCAGCCGCAGCCAGCGGTCGAGGCCGGATGGCAGGCGCACATTGCCATGATTGAACAGCGAGGTGGCGTTGAGCAGCACCTCGAAGAGCAGCACCGCCAGGGCCGGTGCCCCCAGCGCCAGGATTGCCGCCAGCTTGATGCCCATCGACAGCAGGATCTCCAGGGGGTGGAAGCGCAGCCCGGTGGTCACATCGATATCCGGGTCGGCATGGTGCATGCGGTGCAGCCGCCACAACAGCGGCACCTTGTGAAAGGCCCAGTGCTGGGCCCAGATCACCCCGTCCAGCACCACCACGGCCACCCCCACCGTCACCCAGAAGGGCAGCCCCAGCCAGCCCAGCAGCCCCCAGCCCTGGCTCTCCACCCAGGCGCCCAGGGCCACCGCCCCGGCGGGAAACAGCAAGCGCACCAGCAGGGTATCCACTGCCACCACCCCGGCGTTGTTGACCCAACGCCACGCCTTGCCCACGCTCAGGGCCCGGCGCGGCGCCAACAGCTCCCATAGCGCCATCGCGACCAGCACACTGATAAAGGCCGCCAGGCGAACCGGGGCCTCCAGGCCCAGGAGTGTCTCTGCGTTCATCGTCTCTCCCCGATTGCCCTTACTCGACTCCTACACCCGGCCGGCGGCCAGCAAGCGCGCCCCCAGATGGCGCGCCAGGCCCTCGGCGCCGGCCGTCATCATGGCATGGTGGCTCCATACGAACAGCGGCCGGACCAGGGGCGCGGCCAGGTTCATCCAGCGGGGCGTGGTACGCACCCGCCACAGATAGCGCACCCGGGTAATGCCCTGGGCCTCATCCAGCGTCCAGCGCCCCAGGCCCTCCAGGTCGCCCCGCACCTCGGCCTCGATCAGACGGGGCGCCTCGGCGCGGGTCACCCGGGCCTCGAAACGCAGCCGATACCCCAGACGGCTGCGCCACAGGAAACGGTAGCGCCGGCCCTCGCCCCGGGGCAGGGCCTCCACCCGGCATAGCCCAGGCCACCAGTCCGGCCAGCGGCACGGCTCGCGGAGGGCCTCATGAACCCCCTCGATAGGGGCGGCGAGGCGCCAGAGGGTGACGAAACGGTAGTCGGCCATGGCTCAAGGGGCGAAGAGCCCGGGGTCCAGCACCGGGTCGAGCACCACGTCCTCCAGGCGCACCCGCTCCAGCAGGCCGCCATCCGCATCGCGGCTGACCACCCGGCGCGGGAAGAGGCTGTCGACATCGAGCCAGAGCTCGTAACGGGCCACCGCGCCGGGGGGCGCCGTGCCCTCCACCAGCAGATACCAGAGCCGTTGCCCGTCCAGCACCACCTCCTGGGGCGCCTCCAGGCGGCCGTGTCGTTGCAGGCGCTGCACATCGCGCAGCAGGCTGGCCACATCGGACTGGTCGATCCGGTGCCCCCGGGCACTGCGCACCAGGCGGTGATCGGGGCGCAGGCTCAGGCGGGGGCCCCGGGTACCGAAGGGCCAGACCTGGACCCGGTGGGTATCGGGACGGTAGACCAGCACGGCCCCGGCGAAGGGGCTGATCATGTCCAGGCGGATATGGCCGGGATCCTGGTAGTGATAGCGAAGGCGTTCCTCGCCCTCCGGCCCCTGGCCATGCAGCGTCAACTGGTAGGCGGTGAGTCCCTCGACCCGCGCCAGCGTCTCCGCCAGCGGATCCGGCGCCGCCGCCGGATCCAGGGAAAGGGACAACAGTAACTCGGCGAGCATGATGCCATCCTCGAGTCGCTTCGCCTTCAGCATAGCCGCGGGGATGGTATGGTAGGCGCCCCCTATCGCCGAGTACGAGTCCGCCCGCATGAAATACCTGGGAGCCCATGTCAGCGCCGCCGGCGGCGTCGACCAGGCGGTGGCCCGCGCCGTGGAGATCGGCGCGGATGCCTTCGCCCTCTTCACCAAGAACCAGCGCCAGTGGCGCGCCAAGCCTCTCGAGGAGGCGACCATCGCCGCCTTCCGGCGCGCCTGCCGGGAGCACGGTTTCGCCCCCGAGCAGATCCTTCCCCACGACAGCTACCTGATCAACCTGGGCCACCCGGACCCGGAGGGCCTGCGCAAGTCCCGGGACGCCTTCGTCGACGAGTTCCAGCGCTGCGAGCAGCTCGGCCTGACCCTGCTCAACTTCCACCCCGGCAGCCACCTCAGGAAGATCAGCGAGGCGGAGTGCCTGAGCCGCATCGCCGAGTCCATCAACGAGGCCCTGAGCCGCACTCGGGGCGTCACCGCGGTGATCGAGAATACCGCGGGCCAGGGCACCAACCTGGGCTGGCGCTTCGAACACCTGGCCGAGATCATCGCCCAGGTGGAAGACCAGTCCCGGGTCGGGGTCTGCCTGGATACCTGCCACGCCTTCGCCGCCGGCTATGACCTGCGCACGGCCGAGGCCTGCACCGCCACCCTGGACGAGTTCGAGACGGTGGTGGGCTTTCAGTACCTGCGCGGCATGCACCTCAACGACGCCAAGAGCGCCTTCGCCAGCCGCGTCGACCGCCACCAGAGCCTGGGCCAGGGCAATATCGGCCTGGAGGCCTTCACCACCCTGATGCGCGACCCGCGCATCGACGGGATCCCGTTGATCCTCGAAACCATCGAGCCGGCGATCTGGCCGGAGGAGATCGCCTGGCTACGCGCCCAGCAGCACGCCGCTTGAACGCCGCCGGCCCCGCCGTTGATGGCGCGGCCCCCGATATCGCCGGGAAGGAATTAGGCTAAGCGTCGACAGCCGTCGATTGGAGTCCGCCCCATGCGCTGGATACTCGTTCCCCTGCTGTGTCTTCTCGCCGCCCCACTCTGGGGCCACACCCGGCTGGTCGACTCGGTCCCGGCCCCCGGCGACCCGCTGATCGGGGCGACGCTGGAACTAGGCTTCTCCGAGGCCGTCCAGCCCCGCTTCAGTGACTTCGTCTTGTTGCACGAAGCCCAGCAATGGCGCCTGGAACCCCGCCTGGACGACGCTCGCCGGCGGGTGACCCTGCCGCTCCCCGAGGGGCTTTCCGCCGGCACCTATGTGCTGGATTGGCAGGTGCTGGCGGAGGATGGCCATACCACCGCGGGCCGCCTCGAATTCGAGATCCTGCCCTGATGCCCTCCCCGGATGTGCTCGCCGAGCTGCTGCGGCTGGGTGGCGCCACCCTATTGCTCTGCGCCCTGGGCCAGCAGTGGCTGGGGGAATCTCGCCCCGCGCCCCTGGCCACCGCCCTGGCCGGCACCCTGGTGCTGGGTATCGGCAGTCTGGCCCTGCTGCTGGCCACCACCTGGCCCCTGGCCCAGCGCCTGGAGGAGCCCTGGCTGGCACTGACCCTGGACTACCTGCGCGAGACGCGCCACGGCCAGGCGCTCTTCACCCCCCTGCTGCCGGCCCTCTATGCCCTGCTCTTGCTGGAGGGACTGCGCGGCATCGCGGCACCCCGGCCGCGCCAGGCCCTCCATGGCCTGCTGGGGGCGACCCTGGCCGCCATTCCGGTCTTGATGGCGGCCAGCAGCCATGCCCTCGGCGGTCCGGGCGGGCACCTGGCGATGCTGGCACTGATGGTGCACCTGATCAGCGCCCTGGCCTGGATCGCCCTGGTGCTCTGCCTGCTGCTCCGACGAAGTCGCGGGACGCCTCTCAGGCAGTCGCTGGCACGGCTGGGCAATCTCGCCCTGGCCCTGGTGATCGCCCTGCTGGTCAGCGGCGGGCTGGTCGCCTGGTGGCATGGCGCCCGGCTCCCCCCCGGTTCCGCCTATGAGGACCTGCTGCTGGCCAAGCTGGGCCTGCTGGCGGCGGTACTAAGTGCCGCCGCTTGGAACCGCTTCCGGGAGCTGCCCCGCCCCGCCGGACATGACGGCAAGCTGCGCCGCGTCCTGGGTCTGGAGGCGCTGATGCTGATCGCCCTGCTGCCCCTGGCGGCCTGGCTGGCCCGCACCCCACCCCCCAACTGATCGCGGCTATACTGGGACGGCCTATCCATCAAGGAGCGATGACCGTGCGCTACTTCCCCCTCACCTTGCTTGCATTACTGACCCTGGCCGGCTGCGCCTTGCCAACGCCGCAAGCCCAGGCACCGCTCGGCGCCGACTACCGCTGTGATGACGGCAGCGAATTCCGCATCACCTTCGAGGGCGACGTCGCCCGGGTCACTCAGGGCGGCGAGACCATCGTCCTCCGGAATCAGCGACCCGCCTCCGGCATGTGGTACGCCACCCCCACCCACGAGTTCCGCGGCAAGGGCGATGCGGCCACCTGGACGGTGGGCCGGCGAGTGCCCAGTCAGTGCCAGGCAGTGCAATAACAAAAAGCCGCCACCCCGAGGGGTGGCGGCTCTATCGACACTGGTGGCCCGCTCGGTCATGGGACCGGGCGGCAAGCGTCTTACTTAGTGGCAGCCTTGGCGCTGGTGGCGGTGGCCTTGGAGGCGCTCTTGACGCTCTCTTCCACCAGCTTCTGGCCTTCCTGCAGGAACTCCTGGTTCATGGCCACGACCTTCTCGGCGTCGCCCTTGAGGCGCTCGCTGAGGTCCTTGGCGACCTTCTGTTGGCCTTCCACATAGCTGCGCAGGCCATCGGCGTCCTTGACGTCGAGCATGGTGCGAGCCTGGGTCAGGCTGAGGTCGGAGTAGGCCTTGACGGCATCAAACTGGGCGGCCACCAGCTTTTCGGTGTAGTCCAGGCTCAGGGCGGCGTAGGCACGCGCCGGGCCGAAGAACAGGGAATCGAACTGCTGAGCGGCTTGGTCGAAGCTTGAAGTAGACATCGAACACCTCCTGGTGGTCTTGGGTAACGGAGGGAAAACCCCTCCTGTTGCGTTGCAGCATAGCAAGGCGTTTTGTGCAGTGCAACATTTACCGTCGACCTTTTCCATCTCCCGCCACGAGGCCACTAACGCCTCTCGATCGCAAAAGACAATAATTTTCAATCAATGCATTTCATGAGACACTGCCGAGATCCTCTCTCCGGCCACTCAGACGCACCGCCATGCATGACCTCCAGGAACTCCACGCCTTCGCCACCGTGATGGAACACGGCAGCCTCGCCCCCAGCGCCCAGCAGCTGGGCGTGGCCAAGTCGACCCTGAGCCGCCGCATCAGCCAACTGGAAGCCCGCCTCGGCCAGCCGCTGCTACGCCGCCAGGCCAATCGCCTGATTCCCACCGAGGCGGGCCTGCTGTTCCACGGTTACTGTCAGCAGATCCTGGCGCTCGCCGAGCAGAGCCAGCGCCGCCTGGATGAGTTACGCGAGGAGGTCAGCGGCCAGGTCGCGGTACGGGTACACCAGACCCTGGCCCGGGCCTGGCTGGCACGCCATATGGATACCTTCCTGGCCCGCCACCCGGGCATCCAGTTGACCCTCGGCCACCCCGCCCAGCCACCGACGGGGCCCGACGACGAGGCCATCTGGATCTGGGTGGGCCCGGTGGCGGAGTGCGGCCTGCGCCAGGAGACGCTGGGGCGACTGACCCAGGGGCTCTATGCCCACCCCGACTACCTGGCCCGCCATGGCACGCCGAGCCACCCCCGGGAGCTGGCCAGCCATGCCTGGGTCGACCTGCTGGGCACCACCCGGACCGGCCTGACCCTGCAGCACCCCCACCAGGGCGACTACCACTTCACCCCGCCCCATTCGCGATTCAGGGTCGACCAGAGCACCCTGCATATCGATGCCATCGCCCGCGGCCAGGGCCTGGGCGTGATTCCCCACTGGCTGGCGGCGGGTCGCGAGGCCCATCATCCCGGCGAGTTAAGCCTCTGCCTGCCCGACTGGCAGCCATCCAGCCTGACGGTGAGCCTGCTTTACCCCTATGGTCGCCAGTCCCGCAAGGTCACCGCCCTGCTGGAATTCCTGCGCCAGCAGGTGCCACCGGCCTGGCGCAGCGACGGCGCCAGGGAAGCCGGGGCACCGCCGCCCAGCCCCGGCTCGGCCTGGCGACCGCCGCTGCATCACTGAGCGCCGGGCTTACCGGCAGGCACCTTCCAGACCGCCGCCTCACCGGACCCGCCTCAGCGGTAGGCATCCTCCAGGTCGCTGACCCGCAGCGCCCGGCGCCCCAGGCCCTCATGGAGATCCAGCATCCGCTCGACCCAGGCGTAGACCGGGTCGGCGTTGGAGACCAGGTCCGCATTGGAGACGCAGCGCGCCCACATAAAGACGCCGAAGACCAGGTAATCGGCGGCCGCCGGCGCCGCCCCATCCAGGTAGTCACCGCCCTCCAGTTGGCCACGCAGCGGCTCCAGGGCCCGATCGAGCTGGGCCAGTCCCTGCACCGGCGAATGGAACTCCTCCAGGCTGCGCCCGAAGCGCTTCTCGCGGCTGGCCCGAAAATAGTCCCGGTCGCCGGGATCCACCGCCTGGTAGAGGTCCATGATCACGGTGCGCAGGATGGCCGGCGCCAGGGCCCGCTCCGCATAGTGCTTGAAGAAGCGCGCCCGGGCCTCGGCCGGCCCCTCCCCCAGCAGCGGCGCCTGGGGATAGGTGCGCTCCAGATAGCGCAGGATCTCGTAGCTGTCGCCGATCACCGCCTCGCCATCCACCAGCACCGGCACCGCCTCCTGGCCGGAGAAGGCCAGGGCCTCCTTGTCCCGGAAGCACCAGGGCCGCGTCCGATAATCGAGCCCCTTGTGGGCCAGGGCGTACTTGACCCGCCAGCAGTAGGGCGAGAAGCGCAGCCGTTCGTCACGGCCGCGCAGGTCATAGAGCCATCGCGTCATGTTTCCTCCGGGTATCGCCAGTTCTCGGAAATTTCCCCCATATTTTCTGGAGCCTACTCGCCCTCCGCCGAGCTCGCCATGGCCCGACTAAAAATTAGTTAACTAAACACCAATTCGGTCCGCGACCATCGGTCGCAGGCCTTCCCCGCCCGGGATACCGAGATGGCCCCCTTCATGACTGGCATTCCCGCCCCAAGCGTGTACATTGGAAATAATTTCCACTAAATAATTCTGGATGAATGCCTGCCCTGAAGGGGCCCAGCGCATCATCCCCGTGCTTTCCGGTGACCCATACCATTTCCAACTTCGATAACTCCAAGGAGACTCAAGCATGCAAACCAAGGCCGTACTCGGACTCAAGGAGGTCAATGCCATCCTCGACGCCGCCCAGCGCGAGGCCGAGGCCAATGACTGGCACATCACCGTCGCCGTCGCCGACGACAGCGGCGAGCTGCTGGCCCTGCGCCGCCTGGACGGCGCCGCCCCCATGACCGCCATGGTCAGCGCCCAGAAGGCGCGCACCGCGGCGCTGAGCCACAAGGAGACCCGGGTCTTCGAGGACATGATCAATGGCGGGCGCAACGCCTTCCTCTCCGCCCCCCTGGCCGGCCTGCTGGAGGGCGGCGTGCCGGTGATCATCGATGGTCAAGTGATCGCCGCCGTGGGCGTCTCCGGGGTCAAGTCCGACCAGGACGCCCAGGTGGCCAAGGCGGGTATCGCCGCCATTATCTGACCCTGGACCGCCCCTCGAGAGACGACAAGGCCCCCGGTGCTTGCACCGGGGGCCTTCCTTCTATACGCCACTACTTGCGCCTCAGCTCACCATGGAGCGCCTTGATGATGGTGTAGCACATCAGCAGCATGACGATGGAGAAGGGGATCGCCGTGGCCGTGACCCCGGCCTGTAGCGCCGAGAGGCCGCCGCCGAGCAGCAGCACGATGGCGATCAACCCCTCCACCGTGGCCCAGAACATGCGCTGTGGCCGCGGCGCATCGATCTTGCCGCCGGCGGTGATGGTATCGATCACCAAGGAGCCGGAATCCGAGGAGGTGACGAAGAAGATCAGCGCCAGGATGATGCCCAGGGTCGACATCAGCCCGGTCAGCGGCAGCTCGTTGAGCATGCCGAACAGCGACAGCTCCGGACGATAGGCGTCGATCACGAAGTCCTTGACCAGGCTATTGGCGGGGTCGGCATAGAGCTGATCGAGCGCGATGCCACCGAACACCCCCATCCAGATAAAGATAAACAGGCTGGGAACCAGCAGCACGCAGATCACGAACTCGCGCACCGTGCGCCCCCGGGAGACCCGGGCGATAAACATGCCGACGAAGGGCGCCCAGCTGACCCACCAGGCCCAGTAGAAGACGCTCCAGGACTGGCGGTAGGCATCGTCGTCACGGCCGAAGGGCGCCGACAAGGGGATGAACTCCGTGACATAGGTCGACAGTCCCGTCCAGAAGCCGCTCAGGCCCACCAGAGTCGGGCCGGCGAACAGCACGAAGCAGAAGAACAGCACCGCCAGGACCATGTTCCACTCGGAGAGCTTCTTGACGCCCCCATCGAGCCCGCGCCATACCGAGACCAGGGCCGCGGCCGTCACCAGCAGGATCACGATGACCTGGGTCGTGGTACTGATATCCAGGCCGAAGACGAAGTTCATCCCCGCATTGGCCTGCTGGGCGCCGAGCCCCAGCGCCGTGGCCAGGCCGAAGAGGGTGGAGAAGACCGCCAGGATATCGATGGCATGGCCCCACCAGCCCCAGACCCGCTCGCCGAGGATCGGGAAGAAGGCCGAGCGGATCGAGAACGGCAGCCCCTTGTTGTAGGTAAAGAGGGCCAGCGCCAGGGCCATCACCACATAGACGGCCCAGCCATGCAGGCCCCAATGCAGGTAGGTGCCGGCCAGGCCCAGGGCCGTGGCGTCGGCGATGGCGTCCGGGTTCAAGGCCCCGTCGGCGCCGAAGGGCGAGGGGATGCCCAGGGGCAGGGAGACGTTGGCATGGTAGACCGGCTCCAACACGCTGAAGAACAGCAGGCCGATGCCGATACCGGCGGTGAACAGCATGGCGAACCAGGACAGGTAGCCATAATCCGGTCGCGCCGCGACCCCGCCCAGCCTCACCGAGCCGTAGGGCGAAACGACCAGCCCGAGACAGAAGAGGATAAAGAAATCCACCAGGCCCATGAAATACCAGTCCAGGCTGCCGGTGGTGAAGGCGACGATGGACTGGAAGAGTCCCCCCGCCCGTTCGGGAAACAGCAGCGTCAGCACGATGAAAATGATCGAGGCCAGCGCCGAGACGATAAATACCCGATTGTGAATATCGAAGCCAATGGGCCCCAGTCGCCCCTTGATATTGTCTTGGCCGATGACGTAATCCGTTTGCATATCGCTGGTCATGGGGGGCGACGCCGAGTCGCTTCTCGTAGTCATGAGAGACCTCTCCTTATTATAAGATTTTGAATATCTAATGGAAAAGACGCCGCCCCCAAGCCGAGGCGCCAAGAGGCGGGTAGCGCCTCGGGTGGCGGGCTAAGGCAGTGGCTCGGTTCGTTATCGGAGTGTGGGTAGGTCATGGGGAATGCCTCTTATATTGTTATTGCCGTTGGCGTGTCAGGGTGCCGAACGTCGTCGACCAGGCCGGCCTGCCGCAGGCGAGCCAATACATCGGGCTTGGCCCAGGCCAGGTAGAGACGCCCGCCCCGCTCTCGGCAGCGACGGGCCTGCCGCTCGAGAAGATGGATACCGCTTAGGTCGATGAAATTGATGCCGGCGGCCAGGATCACCAGGTTCGGCCGCTCGAAGGCGTCCAGGCGCCGCGCCACCGAATCGCAGGCGCCGAAGTAGAGGGAGCCGTCGATCCTCACCACGTCGCAGGTCGCCTCGTCGAGGGGCTCGTGAAGCGCCGCCGGAGCCTGGTGCAAGGCGGCGGGCACCACCGGGGGACGGGTGGTGCGCCGCAGGTAGAGGGCCAGGGAGGTCAGCACCCCCAGCAGGATGGCGACCTCCAGGGCCAGCAGCAGGGTGCCGACGAAGGTGATCAGCAGCACGCTCAGCTCGTTCTTGCCGGCCCGCAGCGCCTCGGCGATGGCCCGGCGGTCGATCAGGTTGATGGCCACCAGCAGCAGCAGGCCGGCGATGGCGGCGGTGGGAATAAACCGCAGCCAGGGGGTGGCCAGCAGCAGCATCGGCACCAGCAGCAGGGCGGCCAGCATGGCGGCGCGGGAGGTCCGGGCCCCGGCGCTGGCATTGAGTCCCGAACGGGTGAAGGAGCCCGAGGAGACATAGGCGGAGAAGAAGGCGCCGCCCAGGTTGGAGAGCCCCTGGCCGATGAACTCGCGATTGGCATCGATGCGCTGGCCGGAGCGGCTGGCCAGGGCCCGGGAAATGGCCGCGGCCTCCACCAGGCCCAGCAACCCCAGGGCGATGGCCCCCGGCGCCAGCAGTGAGAAGCTCTCCAGGGAGAGTTGCGGCAGCACCAGGGGCGGCAGGCCCGCCGGTACCGCGGCGATACGCGGGATCTGCTCGCCGCCCGGGTCGATGGCCTGGGCCAGCAGGGTGGCCAGCAGCAGGGCCAGCGGCATGGCCGGCCAGCGTGGCCGCCAGCGGCGGCAGGCCAGGCACAGGCCCAGGGTGACGACGGCGATCAGCGCGGCCCCGGGGCGGATGGCGCCGAGCCCCGCCAGCAGGTCCGCGCCGCCATCGAGCAGGACCTCGGCCTGGTCACGGGTCAGCCCCAGGGCGGCGGGGAGTTGGCTGGCGGCGATGATCAGGGCCGCGCCGGCGGTGAAGCCGACCACCACCGAGTGGGAGACCAGGGCCACCAGCCCGCCCAGCCGGGCCACGCCCAGCAACAGTTGGAAGAGGCCGGTCAACAGGGTCAGGGTCAGGGCCAGGGCGATAAAGGCCTCGCTGCCCGCCTCGGCCAGCGGCGCCAGGGTGGCGAAGAGGGCGATGGAGAGCGCCGCCGTGGGACCGCTGACCATCTGCCGGGAGTCGCCGAACAGCGCCGCCAGCAGGGTGGGGATCACGGCGGTGTAGAGGCCGTACTGTGGCGGCAGCCCCGCCAGCAGCGCATAGGCGATGCCCTGGGGCACCACCAGGATGGCGCCGGTCAGGCCGGCGATCAGGTCCGCCTTGAAGGCACCCGGCGCCCCGCCGGGGCTCCACCATGGCCGCTGCGCTAACAGCGGCCGGCGCATGCGGGGCAGCCAGGCCATCAGGAGGCCTCGGTGTCCACGACCGGGAAGCGGGCCCGCCGCTCCAGGTCATCCAGGTCGATGGTGTTGCGCATGTACTGGGTGCTGGCATCGAAGAACGGCTGGTGATCCCAGGGGGTCACCTTGCCCTTCATCAGGGCGCGGGCGACCAGCTTGCGACGCCGCTGGCTGGCCAGCACCTCCTGGTGCAGCTTCTCGGTGTCCCAGCGGCTGGCGACCTCCTCGCGAAACTGCTTGCAGCGGTCCAGGTGCTCGGGATCCTCGGCCAGGTTGTTGAGTTCCCGGGGATCGGCCTCGAGATCGAACAACTGGTCGGGGTCGGGGGCGGAGTGGACGAACTTGTAGCGTCCGCGGCGGATCATCAGCAGCGGGGCGATGGCGCCCTCCCCCAGGTACTCGCCTATCACCTCGTCATGACCGCCCGTGCCGGTCAGGTGAGGCAGCAGGCTGCGGCCGTCGATGGGCACTGCGTACTCGGGGGCCTGGCCGTCATTGGCCAGCTCGGCGAAGGTGGGCAGCAGGTCCATGGTGGAGACGGACTCCTTGACCCGGCCGGCGGTGAAGCGCTTCGGCGCATGCACGATCATCGGCACCCGGGCGGAGCCCTCGAACCAGCTCATCTTGTACCACAGCCCCCGCTCGCCGAGCATGTCGCCGTGGTCACCGGAGAAGACGATGATGGTGTCCTCGGCCAGGCCACTTTCCTTGAGGGCCTGGAGCACCTTGCCGAGCTGGTCGTCGACGTAGCTGATCGCCCCGTAATAGGCATGACGGGCATTGCGGATCTGTTCGTCGCTGACGGTGTCCTCGTCGCACTGGTAGACGTGGCGCAGGCGCTGAGAGTGCGGGTCCATCAGCTCCCGGGAGTAGGGCACCCGGGGCATATCGATGGCGTCGTGCTCGTAGCGATCCCAGTACTCCTGGGGAATGGTGTAGGGGTCGTGGGGGTGGGTCAGCGAGACCGTCAGGCAGAAGGGGCGCTCCCGGTCGCTGCGCGCATAGTCGTAGATGAATCGCTGGGCGCGGAAGGTGACCTCGTCGTCGAAGTCGAGCTGGTTGGAGCGCACGCAGGGGCCGGCCTGGGTCACCGAGGACATGTTGTGGTAGTAGGTCGGGCGCTCCTCGAAGTTCTCCCAGTCGACGAACCAGCCATAGTCGGCCGGATAGATATCGGACGTCAGGCGCTCCTCGAAGCCGTGCAACTGGTCCGGGCCACAGAAGTGCATCTTGCCGGAGAGCGCGGTCAGGTAGCCGGCATCGCGCAGGTAGTGGGCGAAGGTGGGCGTATCGGCGGGAAAGTCGGCGGCGTTGTCATAGCCACCGATGCGCGACGGCAGCTGGCCCGCCATCAGGGTAAAGCGCGACGGCGCACAGAGGGGGCTGTTGCAGTAGGCCGAATCGAAGACCACGCCTTCCTCTGCCAGGCGCGACAGATGGGGCGTCTTGACGACCTTGTGGCCGTAGAAGGGCAGCGAGGGGGCGGCCATCTGGTCGGCCATCAGGAACAGGATATTGGGGCGCTTGGCGGTCATGGGGCCTCCTCTGGAGTGTCATATGGGCCGGGGCGTGGCGGCCATGACAGTCTCTCTGCTAATCTGAAGGCCTGTAAACTCGGTGATTTTTAATGCATAGGATAAGCTTGGCTAATGTCGCTACTCGGCCGTAGGGTATCGCTCAACAGTCTGCGGGTCTTCGAGGCCGCCGCCCGCCACCTCAGTTTCACCGCGGCGGCCCGGGAACTGCACTCCACCCAGTCGGCGGTCAGCCAGCAGGTGCGCGGCCTCGAGGAGCAACTGGGGATGCCCCTGTTCGAGCGCATCTACCGCGGCGTGCGGCTCACCGAGGCCGGCGAGGGGCTGTTCGATGCGGTCCAGGAGGGCTTCGCCACCATCGAGCGGGCCATCGACGCCCTGCTCAACCGCCAGCGTCACCCGCGGGTCAATATCCTCACCGACTTCTCCTTCGCGGCCTACTGGCTGATGCCGCGACTGCCGGCCTTCCGCCGCGACCATCCGCAGATCGACGTGCGCATCATCACCCGTCAGGTCGGCGAGATGCGCCCGGATCCGGAGGTGGACGTGGCCATCCTGTTCTGCGACGAGCGCACCCTGGCCGCCGGCGTGCCGCGGCTCTTCGCCGAGGAGGTGTTCCCGGTGTGCAGCCCCGGCTTCCTGGCCCAGCATGGGCCCATCGACTCCCTGGCGCGCCTCGCCGAGGTGCCGCTGCTGACCCTGACCAGCGAGGACAAGGCGGCCTGGCAGGACTGGCCCGGCTATTTTCAGCGCCTGGGCGGGATCGCTCACCGGGAGAACGCCGAGCTGATCTTCAACAACTACACCCTGCTGATCCAGGCGGCGATCGCCGGCCAGGGCGTGGGGATGGGCTGGCGAGGCCTGGTGGACGAGGCCATCGACAGCGGCATGCTGGTGGGGCTGACCGAGCTGGCCCTGCATTCGTCCCAGGGCTATGGGCTGATCGATATGCAACCCACCGCCGCCGGCGAAGCCAAGGCCACGCTGATGGCCTGGCTGCTGGAGGCGGCGTCGAAGATACGCTGAGCGCTTGCCGCAGGCAGGCGATCGCGACGGAATCGGGGCAGACGACGAGGCCCCCGGTGCCTGGCACCGGGGGCCTCGCGCCCTTCGTGCTTCCTTGCGCCGCTATTTGCGCTTTAGCTCGCCATTGAGCGCCTTGATGATCGAGTAGCACATCAACAGCATGACGATGGAGAAGGGAATCGCCGTGGCCGTGACCCCGGCCTGTAGCGCCGAGAGGCCGCCGCCGAGCAGCAGCACGATGGCGATCAACCCCTCCACCGTGGCCCAGAACATGCGCTGCGGCCGCGGCGCATCGATCTTGCCGCCGGCGGTGATGGTATCGATCACCAATGAACCGGAATCCGAGGAGGTGACGAAGAAGATCAGCGCCAGGATGATGCCCAGGGTCGACATCAGGCCGGTCAGCGGCAGCTCGTTGAGCATGCCGAACAGCGACAGCTCGGGGCTGTAATTGTCGATCACATAGTCCTTGACCAGGCTATTGGCGGGGTCGGCATAGAGCTGATCCAGGGCGGTGGCGCCGAACACGCCCATCCAGATAAAGATAAACAGGCTGGGAATCAGCAGCACGCAGATCACGAACTCGCGTACCGTGCGCCCCCGGGAGACCCGGGCGATAAACATGCCGACGAAGGGTGCCCAACTGATCCACCAGGCCCAGTAGAAGATCGTCCAGGCCTGGCGATAGGCATCGTCGTCACGGCCGAAGGGCGCCGACAAGGGGATGAACTCCGTGACATAGGTCGTGAGTCCCGTCCAGAAGCCACTCAGGGCGATCAGGGTCGGGCCGGCGAAGAGCACGAAGAAGAAGAACAGCACCGCCATGGCCATATTGATCTCGGAGAGCTTCTTGACGCCCCCATCGAGCCCGCGCCATACCGAGACCAGGGCCACCGCCGTCACCAGCAGGATAATGATGACCTGGGCGGTGGCGCTGACCTCCAGCCCGAAGACGAAATTCATCCCCGCATTGGCCTGCTGGGCGCCGAGGCCCAGCGAGGTGGCCAGGCCGAAGAGGGTGGAGAAGACCGCCAGGATATCGATCGCATGCCCCCACCAGCCCCAGACCCGCTCGCCGAGGATCGGGAAGAAGGCCGAACGGATCGAGAACGGCAGCCCCTTGTTGTAGGTAAAGAGGGCCAGCGCCAGGGCCATGACCACATAGACCGCCCAGCCATGGATGCCCCAATGCAGGTAGGTGCCGGCCAGGCCCAGGGCCGTGGCCTCGGGAATCGCCTCGGGGTTCAATTCCCCATCGGCGCCGAAGGGCGACGGGATGCCCAGGGGCAGGGAGACATTGGCATGGTAGACCGGCTCCAGCACGCCGAAGAACAGCAGGCCGATACCGATACCGGCGGCGAACAGCATGGCGAACCAGGAGAGGTAATGGTATTCCGGCCGGGCCTCGGGCCCGCCCAGCCTCACCGATCCATAGGGCGAGACCACCAGCGCCAGGCTGAAGAGGATAAAGAAATCCACCACGATCATGAAATACCAGTCCAGGCTGCCGGTGGCGAAGCCAACGATGGACTGGAAGAGGCTCCCCGCCCGCTCCGGAAACAGCAGGGTCAGGAGAATAAAGACCACCGAGGCGAGCGCCGAAACGACGAAGACCCGGTTGTGGATATCGAAGCCGATGGGGCCCAGTTGCCCCTCGATATTGTCCTGGCCGACCACGTAGTCGGTCTGCATATCGCTGTCCGCGGCGTGCGACGCCGGATCGCTCGGGTTTGTCATCGGAAGTCCCTCGAAACCAAGATAGCCCCTAGTCTAGGCGGCTGACGGTGCGGCGTCTCCGCGGTCTCCCAACGCCACTTGGCCGCTTCCCTCCGGGAGCGCACTTGATTAGCCTCCTTACGGGTTGCCGGGTATGATTCAGGGACCTGCCAGCGTCCCGGGCCCCTACCCACATCCGTCGAGGTCTTGATGCCCCTGCTCTATCTGCTGCCGCCGCTGGGTACCGTGCTGATCTGGTCCGGCAATATGACCATCAACCAGCTCAGCGTGGGCGCCATCGCCCCCAGCTCCATCGCCTTTTTGCGCTGGCTGCTGGCCTTGCTCGTCCTCACCCCCTTCCTGCTGCCCGCCGCCTGGAAGGCCCGGGCCACCATCCGCCGCGAATGGCCCAGGCTCGCCGTCCTCGGCGCCCTGGGCATGGGCCTCTGGCAGGGCCTGGCCTATATGGCCGCCGAGACCACCAGCGCCACCAATATGGGCATCCTCGCCGCCATGGTGCCGCTGCTGACGGTGCTGCTCAGCGCCCTGATCCTACGCGAGCCACCCAGCCTGGGCGGCGTCATCGGCGGGGTGATCGCCCTGTTCGGGGTGCTGGTGCTGCTGGGCCAGGGCGACCCGCGCGGCCTGCTGGCCCTGGAGGTGGCCAAGGGCGATGCGCTGATGGTGGTGGCCGCCACCTGCTACGCCGGCTACGGGGTGATGCTCAGGCGCTGGTCTCTGGGGCTGTCGCCCTGGGTGCTGCTCTATGCCCAGGTGGGCTTCGCAGTGCTGCTGCTGTTGCCGGGCTACCTGCTCGGCCCCATGACCCCGGTGGATGGCGGCAATGTCTGGCTGATCCTCTATGCCGGCATTCCCGCCTCCATCATCACCACCTTCTTGTGGATGCGCGCCATCGGCCAGATCGGCGCCAGCAAGGCGAGCATCTTCATCAACCTGATGCCGCTGTTCAGCGCCCTGATCGCCATGGCCTTCCTCGGCGAGCGCCTGGGCGCCCACCATCTGCTGGGGGGCGGCCTGACGCTGGCCGGGGTGCTGATGGCCCAGACGTTGACCCGGCCGCTGCGCGCCGCGCCCGAGACCACTCAAGGCTATCGCAGTTAGCGTTGTGGCCCGGGGCTATCCTGGAGGCAGGCTGTCGCGGGGCGCTGTGAACCCCTCCCTGGGCGCTACTTTTGCCCTGCTGCGCTCTCGCATCCTGCTCCGCTTGCAGGACCGGTGCTGGCCATCCATGGCCAGCCCGTTCGGAGGAATCCTCCTCACCCCTGGCAAAAAACCCCCGCTCCATCTTGCCTCCAGTGCCCCTCAGCCATTCCAACTGCGATAGCCTTGCGAGACGGCCGCCGAGACCCGCGGCGGCCGTGTTAGACTCCGCCTAATTCCCCCCGCTCAGGAGTCGCCGCCATGTCCCTCGACGAACTGCACCTCAACCTGCGCAACCTGACCGTGGAGGACTACCCCCAGCTCAAGACGCTGATGGACAAGGTCTATGACGATATCGGCGGGGCCTGGCCCAAGCTCACCATCGACAAGCTGGTGCAGGAGTTCCCCGACGGCCAGCTGGTGATCGAGGACGACGAGGTGATCGTCGGCGTGGCCCTTACCGCCCTGGTGGACTACGACACCTTCTCCAACCCCCACAAGTACGACGACCTGATCGGCTCCCGGGAGGTGATCCTCAACGAGCCCGAGGGCGACGCCATGTATGGCCTGGACGTGCTGATCGACCCGGCCTACCGGGGCTATCGCCTGGGCCGGCGCCTCTATGAGGCGCGCAAGGAGCTGTGCCGCTCGATGAACCTGCGGGCGATCCTCGCCGGGGGACGTATCCCCCAGTATCACGAGTACGCCGACGCCCTCTCCCCCACCGAGTACATCGACAAGGTGGCCCGCCGCGAACTCCACGACCCCATCCTCTCCTTCCAGCTGGCCAACGACTTCCAGGTCAAGCGGCTGCTGCGCAAGTACCTGCCGGAGGACGAGAAGTCCCAGGGCTTCGCCACCCTGCTGGAGTGGAACAATATCCTCTTCGAGCCCGCCGAGCGGGTGCTGGAATCGCGCAAGACCCAGGTGCGGGTCGGCGCCGTGCAGTGGCAGATGCGCGAGTTCGACTCGGTGGAGTCGGTGCTGCAGCAGGTGGAGTACTTCGTCGATGCGCTGTCCGGCTACCAGAGCGACTTCGCGGTCTTCCCGGAGCTCTTCAATGCCCCGCTGATGGGCCTGCAGGACCGCGCCGCCCAGCAGGACCAGATGGCCGCCATCCGCTTCCTGGCCGGCTTCACCGAGCAGTTCAAGGCCGAGCTGTCGCGCATGGCGGTGGCCTACAACATCAATATCGTCGCCGGCTCGATGATCGAGGCGGGGGAGGACGACCGCCTCTACAACGTCAGCTACCTGTGCCACCGGGACGGCACCCTGGAGCGCCAGCACAAGCTGCATATCACCCCCCAGGAGCGCCGCGACTGGGTGATCGAGGGCGGCGACGAGCTGCGCGTCTTCGACACCGACGCCGGCCGGGTGGGCATCCAGATCTGCTACGACGTGGAGTTTCCCGAGCTCTCCCGGCTGCTCGCCGAGCAGGAGATGGATATCCTCTTCGTGCCCTTCTGGACCGACACCAAGAACGGCTACCTGCGGGTCCGCCACTGCGCCCAGGCCCGGGCCATCGAGAACGAGTGCTATGTGGTGCTGTGCGGCAGCGTCGGCAACGTGCCCTCCATCGAGAACCTGGATATCCAGTACGCCCAGTCGTCGGTCTTCTCGCCCTCCGACTTCGCCTTCCCCCACGACGCCGTGCTGGCGGAGACCACCCCCAACACCGAGATGATCATGTTCTCGGACCTGGACCTGACCCGCCTCACCGTGGTGCGCAACGAGGGCTCGGTGACCAACCTCAAGGATCGCCGCAAGGACCTCTTCGACCTGCGCCTGCGCGACTGGTCGTGGAAGTCCGGGGGCCGGCAGGAGGAGGCCTGAGGCCATGCTCGGGCGGCTGCGCCACTGGCGGGAGCAGCGCTTCGCGGCCCGCCACCCCTTCCCCGACGCCGACTGGGCGGAGGCCCGGG
This sequence comes from Halomonas sp. H5, assembly GCF_050613175.1. Taxonomy (GTDB): domain Bacteria; phylum Pseudomonadota; class Gammaproteobacteria; order Pseudomonadales; family Halomonadaceae; genus Bisbaumannia; species Bisbaumannia salifodinae. The sequence continues at coordinate 967,429 of NZ_CP192510.1, read as the reverse complement.
CGCGGCTGCCGCTGCTCGCCGCCCTCGCCGACGACGAGGCCGAGGCGCTGGGTCGGCGCGCCTGGCACTTCGCCCACCACAAGCGCTTGAGCCTGCACCCCGAGCTCGCCGCGACGACGCCCTTCGACCCGCCCGCCCGACTGGCCCTGGCCGCCCAGGCCTGCCTGCTGACCCTGGGCTGGTCGCAGGCCGAGCACCTGGAGGCCTTCGCCAATGTCCACGAGATCCTGGTCCTCCCCGAGGCCTTCCAGCGCCGGGTGGAGGAGATGGACGAGGTCGGGGTGATGCACGAGTACGACGACGAGCGGGCCGGCGAGACCTCCTACCAGGGCCCGGTGGTGGTGGCCTTCCCCGACCTGATGGAGAGCGGCGACTTCACCGGCTTCAATGTGCTGATCCATGAGCTGGCCCATAAGCTCGACCTGGGCAACTCCCAGGACGTGGACGGCTTCCCGCCGCTGCCCCGCGACATCGACCCGAAAGCCTGGCACCGCGAATTCAGCGCCGTCTGGGACGATCTCCAGGCGCGCCTGGCGCGTGGCGAGGAAACGCCCATCGACGACTACGCCGCCAGCCATCCCGGCGAGTGCTTCGCGGTCTGCTGCGAGTACTTCTTCACCGCCCCGGACACCCTGAGCCGGGCCTACCCCGGCCTCTATGCCCTGCTGCGCGACTACTTCCGCCAGGACCCCTTGGCCCGGCTGCCCCGGGACGAGGCGCCGGGCCCATGAGCCGCCGCCTGGTGCTGCCCCTGTTGCTGGTGGCGCTGGTCGCCCTGGGACTCGCCTGGCAATGGCTGGCCCATGGCGGCCTGCTCGAGGCGGCGCGCCTGGAGGCCCTGGCCCGGGGCGGCCTGGCCTGGCGCGACAGCCCCTGGGCGCTGCCCACGCTGATGGCGATCTACGCCGGCGCCAGCCTGGTGATGTTCCCGCTGAGCCTGCTGGTAGCGGTCACCGGCCTGCTGTTCGGCCCCTGGTGGGGCTTCGGCTATGCCCTGGCCGGCACCCTGGCGGCCTCGGCGCTGACCTGGTGGGTGGGTCGCCGCCTGGGCCGCGAGGCGCTGCTGCGCCACGGCGGACCGCGCCTGCGCGGCCTCTCCCGCTACCTGGCGCGGCGCGGCATCCGCACCATGACGCTGATCAACCTGCTGCCCCTGGCCCCCTTCACCCTGACCAATATGCTGGCGGGCGCCTTCCGGCTGCGCTTTCGCGACTACCTGATCGGCTCCACCCTGGGCATCGTCCCGGGGCTCGCCGGGGTCACCCTGCTGGGCAGCCAACTGGGCCAGTTGATCACCGCCGAGAGTCGTCAGGAACTGCTGTGGGGCGGCCTCGGCCTGCTCGCCGGCATCGCCCTGCTGGCGGGACTGAAGCGCTGGGCGGAGCGGCGCCGGCGACGCTGATCGCCCTACTTCGGCCCCACCTTGTCCTCGTCCTCCCCCGGCAAGCCGCCAGGAGCCGCGCTGGGCTCCGGCCAGGCCGAGCGCCTACTTCGGCTCCACCTTGTCCTCGTCCTCCCCCGGCCAGCCGCCAGGAGCCGCTCTGGGGTCCGGCCAGGCTGAGCGCCTACTTCGGCTCCACCTTGTCCTCGTCCTCCCCCGGCCACCAAGCGGGACGCTCCCGGTCCCACTCCGTCTGCACCAGTTGCCCCAGCACCCGCCCTCGGTGGCGCAGCATCCGCCATTCGGCCTCCAGGCGGTGACGCATCCATTGCCAGCCGTTCTCGTCGGCGCGGGTGAAGGGGCCGCCCCGGACGATGGCCCGCCGGTAGACCGCCAGGCAGCGCTCGGCGCAGCGGGCCTCGTCGTAGGCCGCCGCCGTGGTCAGGGCCCCCTCCCGCAGGGGACGCCGTGCCGCCGCCTCACTCAGCGCCAGCAGCGCCGTCGCCATGGCCTCGGCGTCGTCCTCGGCCAGCAACTGGCCGTTATGCCCCGAGACCACCACCTCGCGCACCCCGGGCGCATCCACGGCCACCACCGGCAGGCCGGTGGCCATGGCCTCCACCAGCACCATGCCCTGGGTCTCGCTATGGGAGGCGAAGGCGAAGAGATCCATGGCGTGGTAGGCATCGATCAGCGCCTGACCCTGCAGGCGCCCGGTGAAATGCAGCCGCGCCGCCACCCCCTGGCGCTCGGCGCTCGCCGCCAGGCCGTGCCGCGCCTCGCCCTCGCCCACTACCAGGCCATGCAGGCGCGGCTCCCGCGCCAGGGCCAGCGCCAGCGCCTCGCCGAGGAAGTCGAGGTTCTTCTCCC